>NZ_CAWNMR010000009.1:0-68263 GCF_963875615.1 Vibrio sp. V09_P4A23P171 | reverse complement strand
GTAATTTTAAAGCTATTGTTGTTCCAACAGAACAACAATGAATTGACTGTGCCAAAATCAAGTAAACTTGATTCTGATTGGTCACTCAGTTCATTGATAAATCTTTTTTGATTATCATCAACGAGTGCCCACACAGATTGATAGGTTTATATTGTTAAAGAGCGTTCTTCTCTGGCTTGCCGAGGCTTCCTTTGAAGAGGCGGCCATTCTAGCGAGATAATGAAAAGTGTCAAACACTTTATTAAATTATTTCGTCTTACTGATTTGACCCACTGATTGGCTGGCTAATTGGGCTTGAACCCTTACTGGCTGTGCCGTGTCAGTGAGGCGGCATTATAGGGAGAACGAAGATGAGTGCAAGCGGTTTTTAATAAAAAATAAGAAAAACATCTATTTTGTTTAAATAGCAGCCACAAAGCATCAAAAGAGAGCATTTCGCTCTCTTTTGATAGGCTTTAATCTCTCTCGATCTTAAATAAAAGCGTAGGCATCAGCAAACATGTGATCGCTTTTTGCATTTTTGTATTGGGTAAACTGTTCTCTTGCTGCTCCAGCCATATCAAAACGACCTGCAATATAAATGTCGTACGCTTCTAACGACTCGAAATCATCATTGATCGCTTGGAGTACATTGCCAACCTTGCCATTCCAACCTTCATCAGCCGTTTCAACAACAGGTACAAAGTGGATGTTCTCAAATTGCTGAGCAATCTCACTCAGTTCTGTTTTTGCATAGAGTTGGTAAACGTCTTTTGCTCCCCAGTACAAATAGATAGCGTTACTTTTCTTTTGGCTAATACAGTGATCTAAAATCGAGCGTACATAGCTAAAACCTGTTCCTCCAGCAATGAGTAGTAGAGGGCGCTCATTTTCTTTTACCCACGCATCACCGTGAGGTGCATCTATATTGACTAAACCATTGTTGCTTAATGCCGTTCTCATTTTCTCAACCACTTCCTGTGCATAAGCATTGTGCTCGGCGGCACCAATGTGCAACTCTAGTTCACCAGAACGGCAAGGGCTGCTTGCGATAGAAAATGGACGTTTATCTTTCTCACCCATTTCTACCATGAGATATTGCCCAGCTTTAAATGCAAGAACGCTTTCAGGTTGGAGGATGATTTTATAAGTATTAGAGGCTAGTGGCTCAATTGACTTTACTTTACATTGGGTGGTCATGTTTTTCCTCTGACTTACTCTGCAAAAGTAAGTACTAAGTTACTTGTTGCAAAGGCTTGGCAAGGGAATATCCAACCTTGTCGCTGCTCTTCGTCAGTCAACATCGGTTCTAAGTTATATTCCACTACACCTTCTAATTTTCTGCACATACACATAGCGCATGCACCTATTTGACAACGGTGTGGAAAAGAGATGTTCTTGTTGAGCGCAGCTTCCAACACCGTTGTACCGTCTTGCACTTCAAAAGTATCGCCTTTCGGCAGCAAGATCACCGTATAAGTCATAAAATACCTAGCTCATCCCAGAGCGAGTCTATTTTGGTGACGACCTCGTGATCTTTTTGGATTGGCGTCCCCCACTCTCGCTGAACTTCACCAGAGAGTTTGTTGGTTGCATCCAGCAGGAGCTTGGAACATTGCCCTTCATTAGCTTCTATACGATCAGTATCTCGAGACGGATCCATGCGCGTGGTTATCGCCCAAATCACATCATTCCAATCTCGGATATTCACATCATCATCACAGAGCACAACAAACTTCAGATTTGAAAATGTCTCTAAAAATGCCCATATCTTTTTTAACAGCTCTTGAGATTGACCAGCGAACGCTTTGTTCATGGATACAATCAAGAAACCATCATTAGAAAATGGCACTAAATAGATATCAACAATCTCAGAATGCTGTGCTCTAAGCTGATCCAAATGCTCAGCTTTGATCTGAGGAGCCGTTGATGGTGATGACTGTTGTCTTGTACCGTCACTCTCAACATCCCATTTAATGGTAGCATCTAAGCCCATTTTGGAGCCTAGTCCCACCACTGGAGAGGCAAAATCAAGTGAATCAATCGGTGTATGTTCGATGAATAAAGTGTCTCGGACTGGGTCCATATGTGTTGTCATTGCATTGATAACTGAATTCCAATCACGAGCATCGACTGATTCATCGCACACCACCACATATTTAGTGTACATAAACTGGCGAAGGAACGACCAAACTCCCATCATGACTCGCTTTGCATGACCAGGGTATTGCTTTTTCATCGTCACCACCGCCATTCGATAAGAACAACCTTCCGGCGGCAAATAGAAATCGACGATTTCAGGGAACTGTTTTTGGAGTATAGGTACAAACACTTCATTTAACGCAACACCAAGCACAGCTGGTTCATCAGGTGGGCGTCCGGTATAAGTGCTATGGTAGATAGGATTGCTGCGCATTGTGATATGCGTAACCGTAAAGACACGATGCTTTTCAACTTCATTATAGTAACCCGTGTGATCACCATAAGGCCCTTCGTCAGCATATTCGTTTGGATCTATGTAGCCTTCCAGCACAATTTCCGCACTAGCAGGCACATCTAGATCATTACTGAGCGATTTAACCACTTCTGTTTTACTGCCTCGTAGCAATCCAGCAAAAGCATATTCAGAAAGCGTGTCTGGCACTGGTGTCACCGCGCCTAGAATGGTTGCAGGATCAGCACCAAAAGCCACTGAAACTGGGAAATTCTCTCCGGGGTGAGTGTCCATCCAATCTCTTAAATCTAGAGCACCACCACGATGCGCCAACCAACGCATAATGACTTTGTTTTTACTGAGTTTCTGTTGGCGATAAATCCCGAGATTTTGTCGCTTCTTGTTTGGCCCTTTAGTGATGGTCAGCCCCCAAGTCAGAAGAGGAGCAACATCATCGGCCCAACAACTCATCACTGGGATTTTGCCTAAGTCAACATCGTTGCCCTGCCAAACAATCTCCTGGCAAGGAGCCTTGCGTAGTCGTTTGGTTGGCATGTTGAGCACTTGCTTAAATAAAGGCAATTTATCGATAGCATCTTTGAAGCCCTGTGGTGGCTCGGGCTCTTTGAGATAAGCCAGTAATTTGCCGACTTCCCTTAACTCTTGGACCTCTTTACGCCCCATGCCGATCGCGACGCGTTTTGCGGTGCCAAACAAGTTAGTGAGCACGGGAACCGTATAACCGATCGGGTTTTCAAATAGCAAGGCAGGACCTGCGGCACGCAAAGTGCGGTCGCTAATTTCCGTCATTTCATAATGAGGGTCAATCGGGCAAGTAATGCGTTTTAGTTGGCCTGTTTTTTCCAGATGGTCAACAAATTCACGTAAATCCTTAAAGCTCATAGGCCTACTACATCGCTGATTAAACTGCAGGCAGTATAACAAAAACAACCCATTAACGATCCCCAAATTTCATAGGGTTATTGAGAGAGGGCTTGCAAAATACCACGACTTTTCACCTGAGAATTACTCACCAGTAAATCCTTTAGCCAGCGGCTGTGTCCCTGCTCGACCAAAGCAGTGGCCACTAAATTGACCTCTTCATTGATTGACATTTTGGCTATCAGAAAGTCGCGGATATCAGAACGCATGGGGCTGATGCGAACTAATGCCTTAATCGCTTGTACTTTTAAACTTGGATTTTCACTGGCGGCCATGATCTGTTTTATCGCAAATTCATCGCTTACGCTGGCTAATCGTGTGAGTTCCTGCTGAATGGAGAAATCGACCCGCATCAGCCACAGGAGTTTATAGATTTTAGGATCTTCACTAACTTGAGCTAATCGAACCATCACTTGTGTGGAAGGCAACCACCCGGTCACTGGCTCTGATGTCAGTTGCTCAGTGAGCGCAGCCAAAGCACTTGGGGATAGTGTATCTAACTCGCGGATCAGTAACGTTTCGCGAATTTTTACTTGATATTGAGTCCCTGACAACCATGTTTGCAGTACTAGCTCTTGGCGCTCCGCCTTCACCAAGAAGTCGAGAATGGTTTGTTCCTGCCGCCAACGCTTTAATAAACGGCTGGCTATCGCAGAAGAGTCAAAAGCTGGAGTTGAGAATTCATAGCCTTGTTCTTTTTCAACAACTTGGTAAGTGGGTGCAAGCGCTTGCTGCTCTTCAATGAAGATCACCATATTCGGCGTTAGGGCGAGATCCAACTGCTCGATTTTTTGCAGCAACAGAAAACGTGCGGCTTCTTGCGGTAATAGCGCTAAACGTTGTAATGAAAAACGCAAAGAATCAAATTCATCATGTACCGCGTACTGCAATAGCTCTGCACTTTTATGGCGAATTTGTTCTTCCTGAAGCCATTTTTGAGCTGTATCAGACGTTATTTCTATAGAGGCAGCACTTGGCCACGCACAAAATAAAAATAGCGAGAGGAGAAGCGACGACAACATTCCTTGTTGCATTTTAACCTCCTTGTAACATTTGGCCTATTGTGGAAGGTTAATGGGTCAAATGCAAACAAAAACGCCACCGATAAACGGTGGCGTTGGTCATACTAAACTTAGCGTCTATTATTGACGGCGCATCGCATCAAAAAACTCATCATTGGTTTTCGTCATCGCGAGCTTATCAATTAAGAATTCCATTGCGTCACTTTCACTCATTGGGTGAACGATCTTACGCAGAATCCACATTTTTTGTAACTCATCAGGCTTAGTAAGCAACTCTTCACGACGAGTACCGCTGCGGTTGAAGTCGATAGCAGGGAAGACACGTTTTTCCGCAATTTTACGGTTAAGGTGCAATTCCATGTTACCTGTACCTTTAAACTCTTCGTAGATAACTTCATCCATTTTAGAGCCGGTATCAACCAATGCCGTCGCAATAATCGTTAAACTACCGCCTTCTTCTACATTACGAGCCGCACCAAAAAAGCGCTTAGGGCGTTGCAATGCGTTGGCATCCACACCACCAGTCAATACTTTGCCAGATGACGGGATCACTGTGTTGTAGGCGCGAGCTAAACGTGTGATGGAATCAAGCAGGATAACGACATCTTTCTTATGCTCAACCAAACGTTTTGCTTTTTCGATCACCATTTCTGCCACTTGTACGTGACGAGAAGCTGGCTCATCGAACGTAGAAGCAACCACTTCGCCTTTCACAAGGCGTTGCATTTCCGTTACTTCTTCAGGACGTTCGTCAATCAGTAGCACCATCAACACGCAATCAGGATGGTTGTTAGCAATACTTTGCGCGATATTTTGTAGCAACATGGTTTTGCCCGCTTTTGGCGGAGCAACAATCAAACCACGCTGGCCTTTACCAATCGGAGAGGCAAGGTCTAGAACTCGTGCCGTAATGTCTTCTGTCGAGCCATTACCACGCTCCATGATCATACGTTCATTGGCATGCAGTGGAGTTAAGTTCTCAAATAAAATCTTGTTACGTGCATTATCCGGTTTGTCGTGGTTAACGGTGTTAACTTTTAACAATGCGAAATAACGTTCGCCTTCTTTTGGTGGGCGAATTTTGCCGGATACTGAGTCACCGGTGCGTAAGTTGAAACGGCGAATTTGGCTTGGTGATACGTAGATATCATCAGGGCCAGCTAAATATGAACAGTCGGCGCTACGTAAGAAACCAAAACCGTCTTGAAGAATTTCCAAGACCCCATCACCAAATATATCTTCACCACTTTTTGCGTGCGCTTTTAGGATGGAGAAGATGATGTCTTGTTTTCTTAGACGCGCTAGGTTTTCGAGGCCTAGGCTCTCACCAAGTTTCACAAGATCAGACACAGGTCTGTTCTTCAATTCTGTTAGATTCATTGTGGTGGATACTTGTTTAGTCAAAATAGGATCTATTTTCTAGTTAAGATGGATTTTGGTCTCAGGATCGACCAAGAAGTGAACACTTGTCTAATTAACGTGCGATAAACTAGCACTAAATAATAGCCTAGTCTAGAGTTTGTTTCTTTTCAAAAAAACAAAGCCGTGCATCAGAAAATGTACGGCTTTGCGATACCTGTTATAGGTTTGCGTCCAAAAACTCTTTCAATTGAGTTTTTGATAACGCACCAACTTTCGTTGCAGCGACGTTGCCATTTTTGAACAGCAGCAAGGTTGGGATGCCACGAATACCAAACTTAGGTGGAGTACCTGCGTTGTGGTCGATATTTAATTTACCGATAGTCAGTTTGCCTTCGTACTCGCTAGCGATTTCATCCAAAATTGGCGCAATCATCTTACAAGGACCACACCATTCTGCCCAAAAATCAACAAGAACAGGGCCTGCAGCTTTGATTACATCGTTCTCAAAACCATCATCTGTAAGCTGCAAAATCTTATCGCTCATCTTCCACTCCAATATGTTTTTCTGCACTGATTATAAGCTAACCAGTAAATAGATGCTCTATTGGAATGTATTTACTTTCGTATTGCAAGCTTAAGCTGATATTCTATGGCGATGAAAAAGACACATATCACAGAGCAAAAGTTCGCCGATTTGGGATTACATCCTCAAGTTGTTGAAGGATTGGAAAAAAAAGGGTTCGATTACTGTACCCCGATCCAAGCCTTGGCGTTGCCGGTACTGCTCACCGGCCAAGACATTGCAGGCCAGGCCCAAACAGGGACTGGTAAAACGCTTGCGTTTCTCGCTGCTACTTTTAACCACTTACTAACAACCCCTGAACATGAAGGGCGAAAACCGACGCAGCCGCGTGCCATTATTATGGCTCCGACTCGTGAGTTAGCGATTCAAATTTATAACGACGCCGAACCTCTGATTGCCAGTACTGGCATCAAAGCCGCGCTGGCTTACGGTGGTGAAAGCTACGATAAGCAATTGTCTAAGCTGCAAGATGGTGTCGACATATTGATCGGTACAACAGGACGTATCATCGATTTCTACAAACAACACGTGTTTAACTTGAATAATATTCAAGCTGTAGTGCTGGATGAAGCCGATCGCATGTTTGACCTTGGTTTTATCAAGGACATTCGTTTTCTGTTTCGCCGTATGCCTGAACCTAAAGAACGCCTGAACATGCTATTTTCAGCCACGCTTTCTTATCGCGTTCAAGAATTGGCGTTCGAGCACATGCATAACCCTGAGCACGTGGTTGTTGAACCAGAACAAAAAACTGGCCATCGCATCCAAGAAGAGCTGTTCTACCCGTCTAACGAACATAAGATGGCGCTATTACAGACACTGATAGAACAAGACTGGCCAGATCGCGCCATCATTTTTGCCAACACAAAACACCGCTGCGACTCTATTTGGGGTCATTTAGCTGCAGATGGGCACCGTGTCGGCCTGCTAACGGGTGATGTACCGCAGAAGAAACGTGAAAAGATCCTTGAGCAATTTACTACCGGTGATGTCGACATTCTTGTTGCAACCGATGTGGCAGCGCGAGGCTTACACATTCCTCAAGTCACACACGTATTCAACTACGACTTACCTGATGACTGTGAAGACTACGTGCACCGTATTGGTCGTACAGGTCGAGCAGGAGAGAGTGGTCACTCGATTAGTTTTGCCTGTGAAGAGTACGCCATTAACCTAACCGCGATTGAAGAGTACACCGGGCACGCAGTTCCTGTTTCTGATTACGATGCATCGGCGTTGATTGAAGACTTACCGCCGCCAATTCGTCTGCGTTCTCGTAATCCTCAGCAGCGCCGTACTAATAACAATGGCCCTCGTACTGGCAACCGTAAGCCACAAAGTCGTCGCCCACGTCAACCGCATCAAAGTAATAAGGGTTCGTAATCCATTTATGAGTAAAGCCGTCTCCTCGCCGCTCTACGCTGCCATCGACCTTGGGTCGAACAGTTTTCATATGCTCATCGTGCGTCATATTGATGGCAGTGTACAAACGATGGCCAAAATAAAGCGCAAAGTACGCTTGGCCGCCGGGTTAGATGATAACAACGCTCTTAGCCAAGAAGCGATGCAGCGAGGATGGGACTGCCTCAGTTTATTTGCGGAACGACTGCAAGATGTACCCGCCAGCAATATCCGTATTGTTGGCACTGCCACACTACGCACCGCAACTAACGTTGATTTGTTCTTAGCCAAAGCCAATAGCATATTGGGCCATCAAATTAACGTTATCTCTGGTGAAGAAGAAGCTGCCACTATCTACAAAGGGGTAGCTCATACTTCTGGTGGCTTAGGACGTCGCTTAGTGGTCGATATTGGTGGTGCCAGTACCGAACTCATTATTGGTGAAGGTTTTGAAGCCAAAGCCCTAACTAGTCTAAAAATGGGCTGCGTCACTTGGCTTGAGCGCCATTTTAAAGACAGACAGCTTAACGCGGCTAACTTTAATCGAGCGATCGATGCGGCAAAACAGACGTTAGCGCCTATCCTTGAACAATACTCACAGTTAGGTTGGGATGTGTGCGTAGGTGCCAGTGGCACAGTACAGGCGTTGCAAGAGATTATGCTGGCGCAAGGTATGGATGAGGTGATCACTCATACCAAACTAAAACGCTTGCAAAAACAAGCGATGCTCGCCGATCACTTGGAAGAGCTTGATATTGAAGGCTTAACTTTAGAGCGAGCGTTAGTTTTCCCAAGTGGCCTATCGATTTTAATTGCCATCTTTGAACTGCTCGAGATTGAATCGATGACTTTAGCTGGCGGCGCATTGCGTGAAGGCTTAGTGTATGAAATGGTCGAAGAGCTGCGCCAAGATGACATTCGAACGCGTACCATAAATAGCGTTCAGGTGCGATATCAAATTGATGTTGACTACGCCAAGCAAGTGGCTCAACTTGCCCAATCGCTGCTCAAACAGTGTGGGGGGGAAGATTGGATTGCGGAACCGCAAGCTGAAATGCTGCTCACTACCGCTGCACAATTGCATGAAATAGGGTTAGCGATTGATTTAAAAAAAGGCGGTGAACACAGCGCCTACCTGTTACAAAACCTCGACTTACCCGGCTATACCCGTGCACAGAAACACTTTCTAGGCGAAATTGCTCGTCGTTATCGCGAGCAGCTCTCTTCATTGCCAGAGCAGTACGCTCTGTCGGGCAACAGCGCCAAGCGAGTGTTACGTTTACTGCGCCTTGCCGTATTGCTCAGCCATCGTCGTAACGAGGCACTACAGCCTAAATTTACACTGCAAGCTCAAGGTGACCAACTGACTCTTCGGTTATCCGCCAAATGGTTAGCGGCCAATCCTCTCACCACCGCCGAGCTGGATATTGAAGCAAACCGTCAAAGCGACATTGGTTGGCCACTCATTATCGACCCATCATAGTTATAAGATGCAGACACATAAAAAAGCCCGAGCAGCACTTGCTCGGGCTTTGATTTTCTATCTTCCTAGTATAATAGCTTGCTACTCCACTACTGAACATTTCAACTACTGAGCATTGATCCCAACGGTTCGAAAATCAGGGTTGACCGCTGTCAGCTTCCGGATCAAGTAATTGAGCAGCACACCGTACATCGGCACAAACAGGCCTAAACTGATCACCAGTTTAAAACCATAATCGACCAAGGCAATTTCGGTCCAATGTTCAGCCATGAATGGATCTGGGCTTTGATAGAAAGCAATCGCAAAAAAAGCGACCGTGTCTAATGCATTACCAAATAACGTAGAACATGTTGGCGCAACCCACCACTGCTTCATCTGGCGCAGACGATTAAACACATGCACATCCATAATTTGCCCTAGCAAATACGCCATAAAACTGGCAATCGCAATACGCGCAACAAACAGATTAAACTCATGAAGCTGAGCAAGCCCTTGGAATTGACCTTCAAAAAATAGTACCGAGAGTGCATAAGAAACAATCAAAGCCGGTAACATCACTAAGAAAATGATTTTACGGGCCAACGCTGCACCAAAAATGCGTACAGTGAGATCCGTTGCCAGAAAAATGAATGGGAAAGTAAATGCGCCCCAAGTGGTATGTAAACCGAAGACAGTAAAGGGCAACTGAACCAGATAATTGCTTGATGCGATAATGATCAAATGAAATAGCACTAAAAGTGCCAAAGCTTTGCGCTGCTGCGCAAGGGTAAAGTAACTCATTGTGTACCTTTTTAGTTTGTTTTGGGGGCGAGGGAACCCAAATCGAAGAATTAGTCTTGCATTAATTTGTAGGCTTATCACGCGATCATATTCAAATCACGAGCTCAGCGGCGGGCGATTATACAGCAATAAACCCCCTCGACAAGCCTTGAGATAAGAGCAAACGTTTACCCATTGAAGAAAATATCACCGTTTTAAAATTCCCCTTTCACAGCTAAAGGCCGACCTTTTTGTTGTAGACATCCATGGGAACGTGCTACTCTTCGCCTCCATTTTTTCTGGCCTTATTTTCATTTTCTAGGATGAAACTCTCTGGGTCAGTGCTATCTTTTAACATGCTGATAGACGCAAATATCAGTATTCAATCCTAACCTAACGTGGAACAGAACAGATGGGCAAAGGTACTCTTTATATCGTCTCTGCACCCAGTGGTGCAGGCAAATCAAGCTTGATCTCTGCGATGTTGGAAACCAACCCAACCTATGCGATGAAAGTCTCTGTTTCACATACCACACGCGGCATGCGCCCGGGCGAACAAGATGGTGTTCATTACCATTTTGTACAAAAAGAGCTGTTTGAAGAGTTGATTACTAAAGGTGAATTTCTCGAACATGCTGAAGTATTTGGCAACTACTACGGCACCTCTAAGGTATGGATTGAAAATAACCTCAACAAAGGCATTGACGTTTTTCTTGATATTGACTGGCAAGGCGCGCGTCAAATACGCGACAAAATGCCGGATGCAAAAAGTGTGTTTATCCTTCCTCCTTCAAAAGAAGAATTGGAACGCCGCTTGAATGCTCGTGGTCAAGACAGTGAAGCCGTCATTGCTAAACGTATGAATGAAGCTCAAGCTGAAATCTCGCATTACACCGAATACGACTATGTCATCATAAATGATGATTTCGATGTGGCATTAATGGATTTCAGAGCTATTTTACGTGCTGAACGATTGAAGCAAGACAAGCAAGCTGCTAAATATAACAGCATGCTCAACGCGCTACTGGCGGAATAATCATCCGCTCAAACAAGGCAAAGTCTATCGCTAGTATAAACAAAGATTAGACTGTATACTTTCTCGTCATTTAAAAATTTTTAGTTAACTATTTGGAGTTCTCATGGCACGCGTAACTGTTCAAGACGCTGTTGAAAAAGTGGGCAATCGTTTCGACCTAGTTCTGATTGCGGCTCGCCGCGCTCGTCAAATGCAAACTGGCGGTAAAGATTCATTGGTGCCAGAAGAGAACGATAAGCCAACCGTTATCGCTCTGCGCGAAATCGAAGAAGGTCTTATCACGAAAGATGTGCTTGATGCTCGTGAGCGCCAAGAGCAGAAAGAGCAAGAAGCCGCAGAATTGGCCGCCGTAAGCAGCATCGCTCACAACCGTTAATTCTGCCATTCAAATTCAACAACCTTCCGGGCCTATAATTTGTATCTATTTGATAGCCTTAAAGACGTTGTCCAAGAATACCTAACAGAGCCTCAAATTGAGGCTCTGCGTCAATCTTATGTGGTCGCACGTGAAGCCCATGAAGGGCAAACCCGTTCTAGCGGCGAACCTTACATCATTCACCCTGTTGCGGTTTCTCGAATTTTGGCTGATATGCGCCTTGATTTGGAAACGCTACAAGCAGCGTTATTACATGATGTCATCGAAGATTGCGATGTCACTAAAGACGATCTTGAAGCGCAATTTGGTCACGCCGTGGCGGAATTGGTAGACGGGGTTTCTAAACTCGACAAGTTGAAATTTCGTGATCGTAAAGAAGCCCAAGCCGAGAACTTTCGTAAGATGGTGCTGGCAATGGTGCAAGACATTCGCGTTATTCTCATCAAACTTGCTGACCGCACACACAATATGCGTACCCTTGGCGCATTGCGCCCGGATAAAAAGCGTCGTATTGCCCGTGAAACGTTAGAGATTTACGCGCCTCTTGCTCACCGCTTAGGGATTCATAACATCAAGACTGAGCTAGAAGAGCTTGGCTTTGAAGCATTGTACCCAAATCGTTATCGCGTATTGAAAGAAGTGGTAAGATCCGCTCGCGGTAACCGCAAAGAGATGATCCAACGCATCCACAGTGAAATTGAAGGCCGCTTGCAAGATTTCGGTTTGAAAGCACGCGTGGTCGGCCGTGAAAAGAACCTGTTCTCCATCTATAACAAGATGAAAACCAAAGAGCAGCGCTTTCATACCATTATGGACATCTACGCTTTTCGAGTCGTGGTCGACACTGCAGATACTTGTTATCGTGCATTAGGCCAAGTTCATAGCTTGTACAAACCTCGCCCGGGGCGCATGAAAGATTACATCGCCGTGCCCAAAGCGAACGGCTACCAATCTTTGCATACCTCGATGGTCGGCCCACACGGCGTCCCAGTTGAAGTGCAGATCCGCACTGAAGACATGGAACAGATGGCCGACAAAGGTGTTGCTGCTCATTGGTCTTACAAAGGTAATGGCGAACGCACTGGCACCACCGCGCAAATTAAAGCACAGCGCTGGATGCAAAGCCTACTTGAGCTACAACAAAGCGCTGGCAACTCGTTTGAGTTTATTGAGAACGTTAAGTCGGATCTTTTCCCTGATGAAATCTACGTCTTCACCCCCAAAGGCCGCATCGTTGAGCTGCCTGTCGGGGCAACTGCGGTTGATTTTGCCTACGCGGTACACACCGATGTCGGTAATACCTGTGTTGGAGCTCGTGTTGATCGAAACCCTTATCCGTTAAGTAAATCACTGAAAAACGGCCAAACGATTGAAATCATCAGCGCACCTGGGGCTCGCCCTAATGCCGCTTGGCTCAACTATGTGGTCACGTCTCGCGCTCGTACTAAGATACGTCAAGTGCTTAAAACCATGCGCCGTGAGGAATCGATCACACTTGGTAGACGTTTGCTCAATCACGCGCTGGGTGATCTTTCACTCAGTGACATCAGTGACGAGAACATTAAGCATGTGATTGGTGAGCTTAAAATGGCCACGGTCGATGATCTGCTGGCCGCGATTGGTTTAGGCGAACTGATGAGTATTGTCATTGCGCGTCGTCTGCTCGGCGATGCTGATGAGCTGACCGAAGTGGAAAGCAATGATGGCAAACCGAAAAAGAAACTGCCGATCCGCGGCGCTGAAGGTATTTTGCTCACGTTTGCTAACTGCTGCCACCCCATCCCAGACGATCACATCATTGCGCATGTCTCTCCGGGTCGTGGTTTAGTGGTGCATCGTGAAACCTGCCCTAATGTTCGTGGCTACCAAAAAGAGCCGGATCGTTACATGGCGGTTGAGTGGTCTAAAGATTACGACCAAGAGTTCATCACCGAACTGAAAGTGGACATGCAAAACCACCAAGGTGCGTTAGCGGAACTGACGAATGTAATCTCGAAAACAGGTTCCAACATTCATGGCCTCTCCACCGAAGAGCGTGATGGACGTTTGTATACTGTCACTGTGCTGCTGACCACCAAAGATCGCATTCACTTAGCAAACATCATGAAAAAAATTCGTGTGATGCCTCATGCACTGAAAGTGCGACGCCGGAAAAATTAAACTATCCAAATAAATAAAACCCCTTGCGGCTAACCACTCATGGGGTTTTTTATTTGCCGATACCTTACCTCATCTTGCATTTTAGGCGTCACTATTCAAATTAGCCGATGGCCTGCCGCTTATCGACCATTACATGATTTTATGCTGTACAAAAAAACAGTTCGATGGTTGAATAATACATAACGATACTGTTAATGAGCCCTGTTATGTCACAGCTACTGTCCGCGATTCCTCTCACCTCACTCTCTGGCGTGGGCGCTAAAGTGGCTGAAAAACTGGAAAAGGTTGGCTTAATCAGTGTGCAAGATCTGCTGTTCCATCTCCCTTTACGTTATGAGGATCGCACACGGATCTACCCTATCGCTAAATTGCATCCCGGGCTTTGGGCCGCTGTGCAAGGTAAAGTCATGGCGGTGGATACGGTTTTTGGCAAACGCAAAATGCTCACAGTAAAAATAAGCGATGGTAACGGCACCATTACGCTGCGTTTTTTTAACTTTACTGCTGGGATGAAAAACAATTTTGCTGAAGGTAAGTTAGTGCACGCTTACGGTGAAATTAAGCGTGGTGGATTCGGCCTTGAAATTGTTCATCCTGATTATAAATTTTATGCTCCTCAGCAACAGCCAGATGTCGAAGCTAACTTAACACCCGTTTACCCAACAACCGATGGCCTGCGCCAACTCACGCTACGCACACTCACTGATCAAGCATTAAGTTTACTCGACAAAGCCGCCGTACAAGAATTGCTACCTGCTGGGTTGTATGATCACCAAATTACGCTCTCTGAAGCGCTGCACATCATTCACCGGCCGCCACCGGGCATTAACCTGCAACTGTTTGATGAAGGGAAACATCCGGCGCAGGTTCGCTTAATTATGGAAGAGCTGTTGGCGCAAAACCTCTCCATGCTGGCTATACGCCATCAAGGCCAGCAAGATATCGCATTGCCACTGGCTGGGTCAGGCAAACTCAAACAACAACTGCTTGCACAACTGCCTTTCTCTCCCACTAAAGCACAAACACGTGTTGTGACAGAGATCGAAGCCGATCTGGCACAAGCTCACCCCATGATGCGTTTAGTACAAGGTGATGTGGGCTCAGGGAAAACCTTGGTCGCTGCATTAGCCGCCGCACGTGCTATCGAACATGGCTATCAAGTAGCATTAATGGCACCGACGGAATTGCTGGCCGAGCAGCACGCAATTAACTTTGCCAACTGGTTTGAAGCAATGGGCATCCAAGTCGGCTGGCTGGCGGGTAAATTAAAAGGCAAAGCGAAAGAAACAGAACTAACTCGCATTGCCAGCGGTGAGGCAAAAATGATAGTGGGTACTCACGCTCTTTTCCAAGAACAAGTTGAATTTCATCACCTTGCGCTCGTCATCATTGATGAACAACACCGCTTTGGCGTCCACCAGCGTTTAGAACTGCGTGAGAAAGGGGCGAAGCAAGGCGCATATCCGCACCAGTTGATCATGACCGCAACGCCGATCCCACGAACTTTAGCGATGACTGCTTACGCTGATTTAGAAACCTCCGTTATTGATGAACTGCCACCGGGACGAACGCCCATTCAAACTGTCGCAATCCCAGATACAAAGCGTGATGATATCGTCGAGCGCGTACGTCATGCCTGTTTGAGTGAAGGAAAACAGGCTTATTGGGTCTGTACTTTGATTGATGAGTCTGAGGTGCTAGAAGCGCAAGCCGCCGCCGACACAGCGCAAGAACTACAACGCACTCTGCCCGATGTCAAAATCGGTTTGGTGCATGGCCGAATGAAGCCGAGCGAAAAACAAGCGGTGATGCAAGCCTTTAAAAACAATGAACTGCACTTGCTGGTTGCCACAACGGTGATTGAGGTTGGCGTTGACGTGCCGAATGCGAGCTTGATGATCATCGAAAACCCTGAGCGTTTGGGTTTAGCACAGTTGCACCAATTACGCGGCCGCGTAGGGCGAGGCTCTGTCGCCAGCCATTGCGTATTGCTCTACCATGCACCACTATCGAAAACCGCGCAAAAACGCTTGGGTGTACTGCGTGAGAGCAATGACGGTTTCGTAATTGCTCAGCGAGACTTAGAAATTCGCGGTCCGGGGGAGCTGCTTGGTACCAAACAGACCGGCCTCGCGGATTTCAAAATTGCGGATTTAGTCCGTGACCAACGTTTAATTCCTGAAGTACAGCGCATTGCTCGCTACTTACACGACCATTATCCAAGCCACGCGACCGCCATTATCGATCGCTGGTTAGGAGAGAAGGACATCTACGCCAAAGCATAAGATTGTTCGTTCTGTATTCCCCTCTCCCTTACACAGCAAAGCAAACGTTTGCTTTCTTGCGTAAACCCTCTATAATTTCGCCAATTTTTTTAGTGAACTACTCACTTATCCAGTCCGAGCAGATTCTGATTAACAGCAATCACAGATGACGTGTCTGCTCCACTTAGTGCTCCCACTCAGCGAACGCTAAGACAACAACGCACCATTAGGAAAACAGTATGACTATCCACAACGCTTCGCGTAAGTCTGATTTGGTTTATCAACTCAACGATAGGCCACCGCTACCCCAAACCATTTTCGCCGCTTTACAACATTTGCTAGCAATGTTTGTTGCGGTCATCACCCCTTCGCTCATTATTTGCCAAACACTTGGTGTTTCTGCCGAACAGACCAACACCATCATCAGCATGTCGCTGTTTGCATCTGGCTTATCCTCCTTTATCCAGATCCGCACCATTGGCCCGATTGGCTCCGGTTTACTTTCTATCCAAGGCACCAGTTTTAACTTTCTTGGGCCAATTATTGGCGCAGGCTTGTCATTAAAAGCAGGTGGTGCAGATATAAGCACTATGATGGCGGCGATCTTTGGCACCATTTTAGTCGCCTCTTTTGCTGAAATCCTATTATCACGAGTGCTGCAATACGCGCGCCGCGTGATCACGCCGCTGGTGTCGGGCATTGTGGTTACCCTGATAGGCTTAACACTGGTACAAGTTGGTTTAGTTTCTATGGGTGGCGGCTATGCTGCGCTCAGCGATGGCACTTTTGGCAGCTTAGACAAACTGGCGCTGGCGGGAACCGTGCTTGGACTTATCGTGTTGCTCAACCGCTCAAGTAACCCATACATTCGCGTAGCATCGATTGTGATTGCGATGTTCGTCGGTTATATCATGGCCTACTTGATGGGGATGGTGAACACTGATTCACTGAGTGAAACTGCCCTGATTGCACTACCAATACCTATGCAGTTTGGTTTGGGTTTTGATTGGTCACTCTTTATCCCTCTGGTACTGATTTTCTTGATCACCGCATTGGAAGCGATTGGTGATATCACCGCCACTTCTGAAGTGTCGGGCGAGCCTGTCAAAGGGCCGATTTACATGAAGCGTATTAAAGGTGGTGTGCTGGCTGATGGTTTGAACTCCGCGCTGGCGGCGGTCTTTAACAGTTTTCCCAACTCGACCTTTAGCCAAAACAATGGTGTAATTATGCTCACCGGGGTTGCCAGCCGTTATGTGGGTTACTTTATTTCCGCCATGTTGGTGTTGCTCGGCCTGTTCCCGGGCGTGGCAAGCTTTGTACAATTGATTCCTGAACCGGTACTTGGCGGTGCAACCATCGTCATGTTCGGCACCATTGCAGCCGCGGGTGTGCGTATTATTTCCCGTGTGGATCTCGACCGCCGCGCGATTTTAATCATGGCGCTGTCGTTTTCGATGGGGTTAGGCATTGCGCAAAAGCCAGAGATTCTGCAATTTATGCCCGAGTTCATTAAGAGCATTTTTTCATCCGGCGTAGCGGCTGGCGGTATCACCGCCATTTTGCTCAACTTGCTACTGCCAGAAAAATTGCCACGCGAAGAAGAAGAACTCGAAGAGCTCAAAACCAACTGATTGCATGGATGGGCCCAAAAACTTCGGTCAGCAGCCGAAAAGACATAAACCGCAAACACAATGGGCTCAACTGAGCCCATTGTGTTATTTAGTGAATAAGCCCCTATTTGGTCGGGAAGCTCAGTTGCGCTTTGAGTCCACCTTCACTGCGGTTACTCACCACAACGCTGCCATGATGCTGGCTAACAATCCGTTTCACTATCGCCAAACCAAGCCCTGTGCCTTCACTGCCGCGCGCGGTATCACCACGCGTAAAAGGTTCAAACACTTTACTCACTTGGCTAGGATCAATACCCGGGCCATTATCCTCGACACAAACCCAAGCCATTTTGTTATCTGCGGTACTGCCCGTGCTCACCTTAACCCAACCATTACCATAACGAATGGCGTTCACCACTAAGTTGCTCACCGCGCGTTTAATGGCGATAGCATTGCCAAAGGCTGGCTGCATTGGTAAATGCAGCGCGACATCGATTTTAATCTCGTAGCCCCCTTCGGCTGTGGCGACATCATTGGCGATCTCATTGAGATCAACGGCGGTAAAGGTCTGTTTATTGACGGGTTTAAGGTAGTCCATAAACTGACTGATGATCTCGTTACACTCTTCCGTATCACTGATGATCCCTTCGGCGAGATAACTCTCTTCTGGAGACATCATTTCCGTGGCTAAGCGAATACGAGTCAGCGGCGTACGTAAGTCGTGGCTGATCCCTGCCATCAATAATGAGCGATCCTCTTCAAGCGCTTGGATCCCTTTCGACATTTGATTAAACGCCAACGTCACCGCACGAATTTCAGAAGCGCCTTTGAGCGGCAATGGGGGCGGGTTCTCACCTCGGCCAACGGCTTTGGCGGCTTTTTCTAAGGCAATTAAGGGACGATTTTGCAGACGAATAAACAGCCATCCTCCTAAGACGATCAGTAACGCCATCACCAAACTATTGTGAAATAGTGGCGCAAAATCCTCTTTTTGCAGCTCAGAGAGAGGGATGCGTATTAATGACCCCGGAAAAGAGTCCACTTTCATCCATAAAATATAACTCTCTTTACCCAAAATCATCCGCACATCGGTCGGCGAGCCGAGCTCATTGCTCATCTCCTCGCTCATCAAATCAATGCTGATGGCATCGTGATACTCTTGGGCCATCTCACTCTCTTCACTATGAATGGTGACGCCCAATTGTTCTAACACTCGGCGGCGCTGTAAGGCGTCCATTCCCAGCTTCGATGTATTGTTCGCCGCATCGTCCAGCATTAGGTTGATCTCATGGCCCAAAATCTTATTGAACTGCTGCAAACTGGGCATCAAAGCATAGTTAAATACGGCGTAATAAGAATACACTTGGCTGGCGATCAGCAATGAAAAGAAGAGCAAAATCGATTGAGTAAAGGAACTGCGAATGCGCATAGGAAAACCCGCTATGAACGTACTATCAAAAAGGCGACAAAAAAGCTCCTGTGGGTTAACCGACAGGAGCTGATTGAAATTTAAGACTCTTTACCATCTGGAACGAAGACGTAACCTAAGCCCCACACCGTTTGTATGTAGCGTGGTTTGCTTGGATCCACTTCAAGCATGCGACGTAAACGCGAGATTTGCACATCAATCGAGCGCTCCATTGCGGAGTATTCACGCCCTCTTGCCATATTCATCAACTTATCGCGCGACATTGGCTCACGCGCATTGGTGACTAGGGTCTTCAATACGGCAAATTCACCGGAAGTGAGCGGCATCGGCTCATCGCCACGGAACATTTCGCGGGTACCTAAATTCAGGCGAAACTCACCAAATTCAACCACCGACTCTTCAGCACTTGGCGCGCCGGGGGCTTCAATCACTTGGCGGCGTAGCACAGCTTTGATTCGCGCCAGTAGTTCACGCGGGTTAAACGGTTTGGGCAGGTAATCATCCGCACCCACCTCCAAGCCAACAATACGATCCACTTCGTCGCCTTTAGCGGTCAGCATTAAAATCGGCAACATGTTATTGGCGTTACGCAAGCGGCGGCAAATAGACAAACCATCTTCACCCGGTAACATCAAATCAAGCACCATTAAGTGGAAGTTTTCACGAGTGAGCAGGCGATCCATCTGTTCGCTATTGGCGACACTACGCACCAGAAAACCTTGCTCTGACAAGTAACGCTCAAGCAATGCACGTAAACGCGCATCATCATCTACCACTAAAATTTTATAGTTTTCTTGCATTTATTCGTCCACCGATGATCTAACCTTACCAGTAAACTGGCTTTGGCAAAATGTAGCACTGATTCCCCTACCGTGAGCTAAAGAATTGTTACGCTTTATTACTTTCTTAGTCGATCACTAACAATCTAATCGATAACAGAAAACGCGGCCATGCCCTTTGTCACAACGTTGGTATCATAAGTTGAGTCGATGGTGTAACGAAGGGGAGTGAGTTACTACATTTCGCACGCGCTTCAATGGATGAGTTAGAGGCTTACGTACTGAACCGCTCTTAAATATAATGAAGCCCCAGAAATCATTCTGGGGCAGTTTTAGTTTATCTACGGAGATTAAAAACCTCCGATATTTGTCACCATTGAGGCTACAATAGTTATTGTGGATTAAGACCCAACTTTTCTAATACTAACTTAAAGTTCGCTCTACGCTCCGCCAAGTTATGTACCTCGCCCGTAGAGCAGGTTGAATCTGGGCAACCACGGTTAACAATACCTGACACGTCATCAATAAACGCTGACCCTTTTAGACCACTCTCAACGTACTTTTTCAGCTCGTTGTAGTAATTCCAATCTGCGTATTGCCCACCTTCATTCGAATACGCCTGCACTGAGGTTACCCAGTAGAACAAACCAGCAATCCATTTAATTTCTTTGTTCTCTTCAGAGCTACAAATCAGACCGGGGTTGGAGCAAAAATCCATTTCAGCATATAGTGGATTTTCGGGCGGCGCTTCAACGGTTACACCATCAATGGTTTGGCCAATCGTTTCAGGGTCAACATGTGAACGTCCTAAGTAGTGGTTGAGCGTACCAAAGTTTTGACGCCCGGTGGTTTGGATAACACCGCGCCCCCACCAGCCACAGCCCTCTACGCTTTCTTGGCTGCTGCCGTCCCAAATGAACTTACCTGCTTTTTGACCAACGTAAGTCTTACACTCGTCACGCTCCCAAACTTGCTTAGACGTATCTACGTTTTCTGGAACATCGTTACAGTGGCCGTTGTTAGTCCAACGTCCTACCGCCCCGTTGACCAAGAGACCGCGCTCTTCTAGTACCGCATCAGGGGCGGCAAAAACTGGCGCTGGTGCACCGTACCATTTCGCATGTGTTAGCGCGCTCATTTCCATTTTATTATCACGCGGGCAGGAATACGCATGGTCTAAGCCCGATGCTGGGTTGACACCGTAGTCTGCGTATTTCTGACCAAGCTGACCACAACTGGCCGACATGGGATAGTCTGCAGGCGCACCGTATTTGGTTTCAGACCAATTATTTTCGTCACAGGCGTTATAACGGATAGTTTCCTGCATACTTTGTGCAAGGAATGCGGCAATCGCGACTTTGGCGTATGTGATGTTGGTTGCATCATCAACATTCTCATCCATCAACCAGAACTTGTTGCCTGCAACGCCAATGTTGTGCATCGCATTCAGACCGTCTAGGAAGTCATTCCATTTGTACACCGTTGATGGCACCCAACCATTACTTGGCGTTTCATATAGGAACGCTTCGTTATCCATCGCATTTTCAGCGTCAGCTAACTGTTGGTTCAATGCTTCGATACGAGTCAAAGAACCGTTTTCTAGCTCTTCACCAACGTAGTACAGGGGTACCTTCGCCTCTTGGTAACGCTCAATTTTTGCCGTTAGCGCTTCACTGTCTTTATCAAATTGCAGTGCAAACACGTTACTAAATGCCGCTTTCCGCAGTTGAGGTTTACTTTCACCTTGGCCCATGAAGTAGTTAGCTGCTTGCTCTGTTGGCATGTTCGTCAACATTGCTGGCGTCTTAATGTAGTCTGTCACCTGCTTCACGTACTCTAACGCGTTGTGCCACTGCTCAGCTGATAAGGCCTCTGTTACGCTGGATTTAGTAAACGCAACAAAGTCTGCTTTCGTCGCCACTTCAGCGTTGTACAGCTCAAACTTGTCGAGTAATTCTGCTGTATCGCCTGATGCACTGTCCCAAACTGACTGTCGACCTGAATGACTATCGTAGACAAAATCACCAATGCTAAGAGTCCAGCCAAAAGGGGCGTTTGGTGCTAATGTTGAGAGAATAAGATGGTGAGCTTGAGCCCAACCTTTGACATCATCGCTCAAGGCTTGAATCGCATCCATATCGATTCGGTTGTCCGTTCCAGTGGAATTGACCGCACTCGTGAGGGCTTCTTTAACCGCAACGGAGCCAAAGAACTCGCCTTGATCTTGTGTTGCAAGGTCCAACACATCGCTGGTGATGATGATTGATGCTGTGTCTGCCTGCTCAGCTTGATTGATGATAGAGACAAACGCTTGCGTTAATTGCTCAACATCCGCTAATTCCTCACGATTGCTCGCTTCAATTATCAGTGTCTTCGGTGCATTAGTTGATGGGCTGGCAACCACAAACGTATTTGGCCAGCCTGCCACTTCTAAACGCACAGGATCCATTGGGTTTGGTAGTGAAAGCAGTGGCGCAGTACCAGGCTCTGAACCATCACAATTAAGATGCAAAGACCATGAGCCGTCGCTACCTGGCAAGGTTTGTGTCCAATGCGCTGCAGAATAAGCAATATTGTTATGCACCATAATGTCGCCCTGATTGGCATGATCACCGCTTGTCCAATTTGGATAAACATTAAACTCCGCGCAGAGCTCATCTGGTGGAGTGACAGGCGGATCAACAGGATCCTCTGCAACCGTAAGACGAACACTCGCGCTAGAAAAAAGATTCTGAGCATCGGTGGCGATCGCATTTAAAGTGACGTCACCAGCTTGAATTGGCGACCAATCACAATCAAAACTATCCACCTCATTGGCCTCGTCGGCATTAAAAGTACAAATGGGTTGGCCATTAGCCTGCACAACCAGCGTGGATAAGTCATTATCCACGTCTGTTGCACGAACAGAAACCGAAACCTTCTCGGTAGGCTGAACCATCGCCCCGTTTACGGGGGTGATGAAACTCACCGCTGGAGCTGTAAAATCTTCTGTCACATTGGCTTCGATTGTAACAGACACCGATTGCTGCTTAATGACCTGATTACTTTTATCAAGCACCAACACCTTAATCGCCGCGCTACCAGCAGCATCGGGTGTCCAACTCTGAGAGTAGTTTGTTTGACTTTGATCGATGTTTTGCAGACCTAGGTTCTGACTGTTCACCCAAAATTCCACTTTTGCGGCTAATTCGCCTTCAATACTAACTTGAATGGCCGTCTCGTCACCCGCCGTTACCAGTTGGCCTGATACAGGGGTAAGAATCGATAATTCGGTTTCGTCAGGGATGGCTGGCTGATCAGAACACTCAGTCACCTGCCAAAACCAAGAGTCCTCATTCGGAGTTTCCCATACACCAGGGCTATTTTCTGCAATAAAGCACTGATCGTTATAAGAAACAACTTGACCATTTTCAACTTGAGTTTCACCCGGAATAAAAGGAATGATATCGCCTAAATCAGGTTCTGGTTCAGGTTCTGGTTCTGGTTCTCCTGAACAGGCAGCACTATCCCAAAACCAAGAGCTAGCATTGGGAGTTTCCCACACACCAGGATTATTTTTGGCAATAAAACATTCTCCATTATAAGAAACCAGATCTCCATTCTGAACCTTAGTTTCACCTGGTATAAAAGTAACTATTGAATTGCTGTCAGCAGCATACAAATATCCGCTGAACATCACACTTGCCAGAACGGAAGTTATTTTATTTATTTTTTTCATTTATTTATCCTTTGGGATAAAGATGATTTAAGTAAGACGCACGTAACAGATACGGCAACGGCACAACCACAATAAGAAGGGCATTCACAATAAGGGCATTCGATTTATGCCTATATTTAGCACGAGATACTTATTACTCGAAATGAAAAAAACTGAATAATACCGGGCATAATAATAATGAATAGATTCAGTAACTAAAATACAAAGGATAACTACATTATTATCATAACACTAATGCATCAATACATTAAAAATGATAATCAAAGAAGATAATGGTGAGTAATAACAAACTTCACCATATATCGCCAACGGTTAAAAGAGCGAGCAACTTAAATTACGGAAAAGCTAGTCAATAATACTAGCTTTATAAATAAGATGGACAAACAGTAAAATATTTCTCATTCAATATTTTACTGTTTGAGTTTGAGAATCGGTAAAGTACTCAACTAAATTCTATTTATTGCAATGTTCTACACTTCTTCCTAAGTAACTGTGCACAGTTTCGAGCACATTAGGTGGCAACTTTCACGGATGACATCGTTTGTCAGTTCGGCTCTTTATCAAAGCGGCCAAAGCGATAGCGATAGCCTAAACCAAAGGCAATATCGGTGCTGTTGTTGGCATTAAACATATTTTCGACCACAGTAACTTCAATCGCTGAATGGCTCATTTGATAACGATACCCCAAAATAAACTCGGTCGATGGTTTAGAAAAGTCATCCTCCCCCGTTGAAAGGCCTTGATAGAATGAGACCTGCCCAATCAGATAATGGCGTTCTAACCACTGATATCGATAACTGGTACCCATCGACCAAGTACTCGAATGATACTGTGTTTGGCCTGGTACATTGGTCGGGTTGCGAAAGCTGATAGCCAACAGCGTATCAAGTGCATGCTTACCTCTTCGGTAGCCATAATTGAGCTGCACCGCTTGTTCAAACTCGGATAGGTTGAATATTCCATGGTGTGGATCGTTGTAATAGAGTGAAACTCCCAATGACAAACCGTGATGAGGCTTATCCACCAGCTGGTACTGTAAATAACTGGTCAACGCACGGCTCAATGTCTCGCCTCGGAACGCTTCCTGATCAATGCCGTACTCTGGCATTTGAATGATGAAGCGATCGTTATCGACATCCTCACGCCCATTTTGATCAATGCCAAACCAGTCATGAAAAGCAAGTGTTAAGCCATCTAAATGATTATTGGCAGCAAAGTTCCAACGATAATTAAACTCAACCTGCCACTTCGAAGTGAGCTGCCATTTACCGCCCATTGCAATCTGATTCTGGTAATAATCCAAACTATAGTGGGGAGTGATCGCCCAAATGCTGGCGATTGTCGCGCTGGTGTAGAGCTCCACTTCTTCCTTTTGCATCGAAAAGCCGGAGCGAAGTTGTGCAGAAAGACTATTGGTATGCAGTGGCGATTGCACATAGCTTTGCGCAGGCCCGTAGTCAATGTCCGCCCACGCCGAGTGGATGGAAAGAGAAAAGAGAATAAACCAACAAATGCACTTACATTCCGTCATGCATACTCTCCGGCCAAAGCAACCTTTTGAATATATTAGACAATCATTAACGCTTAGTGAGTGACCATATCCCTTAATGATGATCTACCGTACACATTAAGTGTATGCGCTAATTCAGAAATATCATGAGATAGTGCTAACTTTTTCCGCAAGCTAGGGCGTTTTCAAATTCGGATTATCAAATTTTTTTTGAAAATGAATTAAGCAAGAGGCGGTTTCTTGTTTGGACTCAGTCCGTTATCTTAGCGCCATCTCGAATGTTATCTTCCCTAGGAGGGAAAAATGAATATTGTTCAAGCATCGCAAGCGCGCTATTCCACCAAAGCGTTTGACACCAACCGTAAACTGACTGAACAGCAAGTCGCTGATATTAAAGAACTGGTACGCATGAGCGCCTCTAGCGTCAATTCGCAGCCTTGGCATTTTATTTTGGCGGCTAGCGAGGAAGGCAAAACGCGTATCGCCAAAGCGGCGCAAGGTCAATTTTCCTTTAACGAACGCAAAATTTTGGATGCGTCTCACGTGATGGTGTTTTGCGCCAAAACCGATATTGATGATAACTACTTATTGACGCTGCTGGAAAACGAAGAGAAAGATGGCCGCTTTGCCAATGAAGAAGCCAAAACAGGCATGCACGGCGGACGCAGCTATTTTGTTAACTTGCATCGAGAAACGCTCAATGACGCCGAACACTGGATGCAAAAACAAGTTTATTTAAATGTTGGAACACTGCTGCTCGGAGCGGCTGCGATGGGCATTGATGCTGTCCCCATTGAAGGGTTTGATGCCGAGGTGTTCAACCAAGAATTTGGCCTGACTGAAAAAGGGTTCACCAGCTTAGTGATTGTACCGCTCGGTTACCACAGCGAAGAAGATTTTAACGCCAAGCTGCCGAAATCTCGCTGGCCAGAGCAAACCGTCTTTACTGAGTTATAAGCCATGATCCACTTATTAGCCGAAATCAAAGCCCTTCCCGACTCAATAGAGCGAGTGCAAGCTATGCTTGAAGCGCTGCTTGAACCGAGCCGCAACGAAACAGGCTGCTGCCAATATGAGCTCTATCGTGATAACTCGATTGACGGGTTATTCTTGATGCAGGAGATTTGGTGCTCAGAGGAGAGCTTGCAACAACACCAGCAGAGTGCGCATTTTCAGCACTTTCAACAACAGCTTAGCGAGCAAGAGGCATTGGAATACCTACAAATCCGCCCGCTAACGTTTGTTGGCTAATGCGGGATTAACTCTCACGCTGTTTGATGGCTGTCAGTACCGCTTGTCGTTGCTGGCAGCCTTTTCCACGAATAAATTCCTGAAAAGCGCGAATGGTTGGGGTGATCAAACGTCGATCTGCGCACACGATATAAATTGGCACTGGCCCACTTTCCCATTGCGGTAAAATGCGTACTAAGCGCCCATCAATAATATCCTGACTGATATCCATTAATGACTTATTGGCAATGCCTTTGCCTTTAACAGCCAATCGATGTACCACGTCACCATCGTTGCATGCGGGGTTTCCTTGCACTACCACACTCTGCGTTTCGCCCTCTCGGCTCAAAACCCACTTGTTATGCAGCGTGTCGGCCAGCATATAACAAAGACAATTGTGATGTTGCAGATCGTCAGGATGGAGGATAGGTGGATGCGTTGCCAAATATTCTGGCGAGGCGCACAACACGCGCTCGTTTGATTCACACAGCGGCATCGCAACCAAATTGGAATCAGCAGGATGGCCATAACGAATCGCAATATCCATCGGGTGAGCATACATATCCGCTAAGCGATCGGAGAGATCCAGTTTAACGATGACGTTCGGGTGCAAGGCAATAAATTCATCGATCCAATCCAGCAGTAAATTGCGCCCCAAATCCGAAGGGGCACTGAGGTGCAGCTTCCCCGCCAGTTGACCGCGCGCGCATGCTATCTGATCGAGCCCTTCTTGCAACGTGGCAAGGGCTGTCTGAGTTTTGGCGAGGAAAATCTCCCCCTCTTGGGTTAAGCGCATATGACGTGTCGAGCGGACAAAGAGCGGAAACTGCACCTGCTCTTCTAAGCGGCGAATGGCGGCACTGACCGCGGCCGTGGTCAGCGATACGCTGTTGGCCGCCTTAGAAAAACTGCCTTGGCGTGCGGTTTCGACAAACAAGTTCAGATCATTGAGTGCTTTCATATTCTCCGCCTATTGGGCTATTTCCATCGCTAAAATTTCCACGACAAGTGATATTAATCGGCTGATAGGCTTGCCAACGCTTTTGCGCGCTAACATCACCGCCTTGCGCTTTACGCTGATAATGCTGTTGCAATTGCGTCAGATAACGCTGGGCAATCATTTTTTGCTCATCATTGTCCACTTGCCAGATCGATTCGCCAACCAAACTAAGGAGGGGTAATTTTGGTTCTTTGCCTCGTACTGCAGGCGGATGAATCTGCACGTTCAGCAGCTCGTAGATACGCCGATTCTCTTCCACCAGTTGTTCCTGTTGTAATCTCGCGCCCAGTGTCATCAACTGTTCACGTAAGGTATAGCCGTGATGCACAGGACAAAGCAGAAAATCGAACGAGCGATGCGGATAACGCTCAACCAGCGCGGCAATGAATTCACTCATTAAATCACCGCCAACCCCAGCGATGATCAGTAGATGCGAGCCAGAATGGCTATCAAGCGGCAAATCGCGCACATCAAGGCAATGTGCACGCCAGCGCGGTAACGCCGCCGTTGCAGGGAAATAGCGCGTTAAATCGAGCGTCACCTTTTCAATCAACGCTGGCACAATATCAACAAAATGCACCACACTATTTGGACAGCGCTTCAGTAACGCCGCGCCAAGCAGACCGTGATCGCAGCAGCAATCCCAAATATGATCGTAGTGGCGGTTGATCTGCTGTACTAACTGCGTGAGCCGTTTTCCTAATTTCATCTTTGCCCAACCAAGCCGCATGATACAACACGCCGCCGAATAAAAAGAGTGGCGGCCATTTTACTTGGATTTGAAGAAATGTTGCAGAGAAAATAACAAACCCATCAATGAACATTTCTAGTTAACCTGTCAGTGATTTATAGTGAGCAACACTTAATCTATTCTGACAAAAGGAAATGTCATGGCAGCTCTGTTTTTCAAGTGCCTGCTTGGTGCGCTTGCCGTGTTGATCATCGCCCTGCTCTCTAAAAGCAAAAGCTTTTTTATTGCTGGTCTTGTTCCGCTGTTTCCTACCTTCGCTCTGATTGCGCATTACATTGTCGGCACCGAACGCACGATGGAAGACCTGCGCACCACCGCGTTGTTTGGCCTTTACTCGCTTATCCCGTATGCGGCATATCTGTTGGCAGTATACTACTTCAGTTATTGGCTACCTCTCACCAGTACACTGGTATGTGCCACTTTGGTGTGGTTGGCATTCGCTGCATTATTGTTAGTAAGCTGGACACGTTTAAACCCTGCGATGGCCTAAATCATCATCCCCGACGGTCATATCGATACGGGAGAAAGCCAAACGCAAGCACTACAACCTGAAGTGCTAGAGGAACGATGGCATTTACGCTGCACAATTTATTAAGGAAAGGCATAATGTTCGAAAGAGCTTCTTTTACTCTGTTTATTCACATTGTGGTGATCGCAGCTGTTGCGGCGAGTGTGGGAAGCCTGCTCGCCATTCCGCTTTCTGAAATGTTTATTGCCGCAGCTTTAGTCATTGTGCTGCATAAAAAACGCCTCTTATCAATTCGCGTTCCTAACGGGTTATTGTTGACGGTGCAAATTGTGCTCGGCATCAGCGTTGGGGCGACCATCAGTTTAAGTCAACTGGGCGAAACCTTAACCCTACCGGTGATTATCGGTTTGGTTTGCTGCTTAAGCTTGCAGATCGCCAGCAGCTTTCTTTGGCTCCGCAAAAGAGAAGGTTGGTCACCGTTTGAATCTCTACTCGGTGCGGTACCGGGCGCGATGGCAGCGATTTTGGTGATCAGCGAATCAAGCCAGACTCCTTCAACCAAAGTGGTTTATTCGCACTCGGTGCGCTTGATGATCCTCACGTTACTGGCTCTTTTTATCTCCAATAGCACGCCCGACGTTGCCCCCGTTGAGAGCAGTTTAACGATTTACGCGTGGTTGATTTTCTTTGCGCTTGCGCTGCTTAGTCTACTACTGGGCAAAGGCTCGACCTTGCTCGGCATTCCCGCGCCATATATGTTGGCGGCACTGCTGGTCACGGCCAGTTTCAATAGTTTTTCGACAGGCATTGCGCTACAACTTCCAACATGGATGGTAGTATTCGCCACCGCACTGCTGGGCATTTTGATTGGCGCACGCCTTGCCGATACCACATTGCGCGAAGCCATGGCTTATTCGCGCGCGGGTGTGATGGTTACACTGATTGGTCTGCTGGTCGCCGTCGCCGTGTCTGGCTTGTTTGCGTTACTGCTGGATAAATCTTGGGTGGTATTACTTTTAGCTTGGGTCCCCGGCAGCGTAGAAGCGATGACCGCCGTCGCCCTACTTCTGGGCATGGAACCCGCGTTTGTGATGATCAACCACGCCCTACGGCTACTGCTGCTCTACTCGCTACCCGCCGTGTTGAAAAAGCCGTTAGAGGCGTTGCGAAGCAAGTGAGATGAGAAAAATGAGCGACCGAGGAATATTTTGGATAACCGAATACTCCGTTCACTGCCCTTTTTCATACTCAATCGAGTTAATAAACCACTCTTTGATACCGGTGGGTGTGGGCACTTGCACCTCGTCATCAACCTCTTTTTTCAGCAGAGCACGCGCCATCGGTGAATCGATGGAGATGTAATCTTTCGCGTCACCGTAAATCTCTTCTGGGCCCACAATGCGAAAGCGCTTTACATCACCCGCTTCATTTTCAATTTCCACCCAAGCACCGAAAAACACTTTCCCCTCTTGTTGAGGCGAATAATCAACTATCGTCACTTCCGGTAAAAATTTTCTCAAAAAACGAATTCGGCGATCAATTTGGCGCAGTAAACGCTTATTAAAGGTGTAGTCTGCGTTTTCAGAGCGATCACCGAGGCCAGCAGCCCAAGTGACTATTTTGGTAATTTCTGGCCGTTTTTCATGCCAAAGATGGTCATGCTCTGCCTTTAATTTATTGTAGCCCTCACGGGTAATCAGTTTGGTCTTCAAGATCTTTTCCCATTACACAGCGCCGCACATTCAAGGTAGCCGCGGGTTATACATTCATCACGATGGCTTGCTACTATACTGTCATTTTCGCTCGACACCAACTGACTGAACTTATCTTTAGCCACCAAACTCATCTTCAGTTTTAGCGCTGCCAACGCTGAAAAATGACATCAAAATCACACGTGTTACGTGACCTCTTCGGCACAATCGGGTAGAAGGTTATCTCACTAATCTCATAACAGCGCGCCGTTAGACTAGAAATAAGTCTAACGTGCCCCAATAGTTACCCTATTCAAACCACCCTGAGTGGTGGTGCTACTGAACTACAAAAGAGAAACCACGGATGAGCCAAGCTATCTGCAAATTGATCGCACAAGAGCTAAATGTGCGTCTTGAGCAAGTGACAGCGACTGTCACACTTATTGATGACGGAAACACCGTTCCTTTTATCGCCCGTTACCGTAAAGAGGTCACGGGTGGGCTAGACGACACCCAATTGCGTACCTTAGACAGCCGTTTATCCTATCTGCGCGAGCTCGATGATCGCCGCCAAACCATTCTGAAATCGATTCAAGAACAAGGCAAGCTCAGCGCTGAGCTAGCACAAGAGATCAACCAAGCAGATAGTAAAACTCGCCTTGAAGATCTCTATTTGCCCTACAAACCTAAGCGTCGTACTAAAGGTCAAATTGCGATTGAAGCAGGGCTTGAACCCCTGGCAGACAAGCTGTGGAATGAAGCGCAAACCGACCCTGAAACCGAGGCCGCACACTATGTGAACACCGAGAAAGGGATCAGTGATATCAAAGCAGCACTGGACGGTGCACGCGCCATTATCATGGAACGCATTGCTGAAGATGCCAACCTGCTGGACAAAGTGCGCCGCCATTTGACGCGCAGTGCCGAATTGGTCTCTCGCGTGGTCGAAGGCAAAGAGCAAGCAGGGGAGAAATTTAAAGATTACTTCGCGCATAATGAAACGCTCAGTAAAGTGCCTTCACACCGAGCATTGGCCATGCTTCGCGGCCGCAATGAAGGCTTTTTAAGTTTGAGCATGAATGCCGACCCAGAGCAAGAAGAGGGCGTGCGCCAATCGTATTGCGAAACGCTGATTGCACAACACTATGGCATTCACTTAAGCAGCGCCCCTGCCGATGGGTGGCGCAAACAAGTGATCAGTTGGGCGTGGCGCATTAAAGTATCAATGCACATGGAAACCGAACTGATGGGCGCAATGAAAGAGCGTGCCGAAATCGAAGCGATTGAAGTGTTTGCCACCAACTTAAAAGATTTGTTGATGGCCGCACCGGCTGGCCCACGCGCCACTCTCGGCTTAGATCCTGGTTTGCGAACGGGTTCGAAAATTGCGGTAGTGGACGCCACGGGTAAGGTACTGGCGACCGAGACGATTTATCCGCATCAGCCGCATAACCAACATGACAAATCAGCGAAAATTGTTGAGCAGTTGGTACGCCAATTTAACGTCGATTTGATTGCGATTGGCAACGGTACCGCATCGCGCGAAACCGATACTTTTGTCGCCGATGTCATTAAGCGCGGCAACCTGAAAGTGCAGAAAATCATTGTCAGCGAAGCGGGGGCCTCGGTCTATTCAGCCTCTGAACTGGCAGCCAAAGAGTTCCCCAATATGGATGTGTCGCTACGCGGCGCGGTGTCGATTGCTCGCCGCCTGCAAGACCCACTTGCCGAGCTGGTGAAAATCGATCCGAAATCGATCGGTGTGGGCCAATACCAACACGATGTCAGCCAGTCGATGCTCGCCAAACGCTTAGATGCGATTGTTGAAGACTGCGTCAACGCGGTAGGCGTGGATGTGAATACTGCCTCTGCCGCGCTGTTAACACGCGTGGCTGGCTTGTCTAACGCACTGGCGCAAAACATCGTTGATTATCGGGATGAAAATGGACGCTTCGCCTCACGCGCTACACTGAAAAAAGTCGCGCGCTTAGGGCCAAAAGCATTTGAGCAATGTGCGGGCTTCTTACGCATTATGGATGGTAAAAATCCACTCGATGCCTCTTCGGTTCACCCAGAAGCTTATCCAGTGGTGAAAGCCATCGCCGAAAAAAATAGCAAAGAGATCAAAGCACTGATCGGCAATAGTGAGTTTTTGCGCAATTTACACGCCGTCGATTACACCGACGAGCATTTTGGCCTGCCGACTGTCACTGACATCATCAAAGAGCTCGATAAACCGGGCCGCGATCCACGCCCTGAGTTTAAGACCGCGACCTTTGCTGACGGCGTGACTGAAATGAAAGATCTGGAAATTGGGATGATTTTGGAAGGCGTGGTATCGAATGTGGCCAACTTTGGTGCTTTTGTTGATATTGGCGTTCACCAAGATGGCTTAGTGCATATCTCTGCGTTGACAGATCGTTTCATTGCCGACCCGCGTGAAGTGGTGAAAGCGGGCGATATCGTCAAAGTTAAAGTGATGGAAGTCGATGTACAGCGAAAACGCATTGCACTCTCGATGCGCTTAAACGATGAGCCGGGTCAAGATAACCGCAGCCAACGCTCTGGCGCAACAAGTAGCAACACGCGTTCGCATCAAAATAGTGGCCAACCGCAACGCCGTCGTGAAGAGCCACAACAAAACGCTGCGATGGGTGGAGCTTTCGCCGCCGCCTTTGCTAAAGCGAAAAAATAGCGGCGATGCGTAACTTACTGGATAAACGAATCACAGTGAAAAGCACCTAACCGCGTCGCTCATATCAGAGCCGCAAAAAACACAAATCCCCACTGCGGCCAACGCCTAAGTGGGGATTTTATTTATCGCGATAAGTCGCATTCATCGACCTACAACACCGCAATCACTTCAGAAGGCGTATTGGGGGCAACCGCGTGACCATAATAGTACTTAATTACAGTTCGCCGGCGCGCCATTTTGCCTTCGGTTATCGCAGCATCAATAATGTGTTTAGGTAACCTAAACCGCATCGTATAGCTTTTACCTTGATCCTTGCTGTAGGTGGCGAGAGCGAGCAAGTCAAACAGCCTTTCGAGCTCGCTTTTCTGCTCCTCTTGATAAGAAGTCGATGTTTCGTATTCGGTGCCAACCTCATAGCTTGGATGCTCTGAAGGGTCCCATGACGACTGTTTTCGTCTTTTATCATCCGCCTTTACCTTACGCTCAGCGTTGGTTTTAGCCAGTTCGACGGTTGGCATCACAGGGGCGCGGATCCGATTGTCACGCGCGGCCTGTTCCGTTTGCACATTAACCGATGGGGCGATAAGTGGCACACTTACGTTCGTTGGTGACACCATCATAGCCGAAACCTCCTCAGTATCGCCCGCCCCGATAGACCTGCTTTCGCTCAGCACTACTGGGTTAGACTTTATATCGACCAGATTGCTCAAACTTTTAGCAAATTTATTTTTAATTTAACATTTGCACCCAACGACTTGACGTTTCAGGATGCTGCAGATAAAGACAGCAAGCGGGTGAATCCCCATGAGAGAGATCAACGATGTGATTGAGGTGAGCCAACACAGTCGTAGCTTTAAGTAGAAAAAATTGCATTGCTATCAACACCTTAACGTGCAAAGGCGATGAGCTGCTGACAAAAATCGTCCAGTTCAGTGATGAACGGTGCGTGGGAGGAATTGCCAAAAATGTACTGCTCGCTATTGGGCAAGGTTTTTTGCAACTCTTGCGCCACCTTAACCGGCACCAAACCATCAAGCCGACCATACAGACGAAGCATGGGAATCGAGAGTGCTGTCAACGGCTGGCGCAAATCCACCTCCGCCAACATGACCAAACCCGCTAACAATGATTGTGGGTTCGGCGCTGGCCGTGATAACACCGCTTGTTTTAGGTATTTGACATCTTGCTTTGCCTGAGGGCTGCCCATCGCTTGCAGCGCCATAAAGCGCTCAACAGTAGCCTGAAAATCGTCCATTAACTGTTCAGTAAAGGCACTGAGCACTTGAGGGAGAATGCCACGCCACGGTTTCTGTGCCGCAAATTTGGGAGAGCTCGCCACAGTGACCAATTTGCTCACATAACTTGGGTGATGCAGTGCCATATGAGTCGCCACTAACCCACCCAAAGACCAACCGACCCAAATGGCTTGTTTAGGCGCTTGCATGATTAGCGCTTGCGCGATCTCTTCTAGATCAGCGGCGTGGCTAGCGGCGCTGTGACCATAACCAGGCAAATCAACCACGTGCACACGAAAATGTCCTTTAAGCACATCGACCGCTTGCTGCCATACTGCACCATTCATCCCCCAACCGTGCACCAAGACAAGATCATCGCCCTCGCCTGAGGCTTGCCAATATAACGCTGTGGCCATGCTCACAAATTCTCCCACTAAATTCACACTTCTTCGCTGAAAAAATACCGATCATACACTCACTGACTTGAAATCACGGTCAACACAAAGACTGATTCAAGTTGCAAGAGTATAACCATACTTCGTTTCACAGCTTTGGTTGAGTTATGTTATCGCATTGGGTTCAAAAAACCATCACTCGCTTGGTAAGCCGTCAGTGTCTACTGTGTCGTTTACCGATTGAAACTCACCAAACTGGGGCTTGGTGTAAGACCTGCCTAACCTATTTTTCACCGCAACCTCGCTGCCAACAGTGCGGCCTGCCAACGCTTATTACCGTGCCTCAATGTGGGCAATGTTTAGCAAATCCTCCGCCTTGGCAACGCCTATACTGTGTCGGCGACTATATTTTTCCGCTCAGTCACACCATTCATCAACTCAAATATGAAGGTCAATTTTGGCAATCTCGCCATTTGAGTGCCTTACTGACGCAACGTATCGACACTCCCGCCCCGCTCATCACTAGCGTTCCGTTGCACTGGCAACGGCGCTTAAAACGTGGCTTCAATCAAAGCGCACTACTTGCCTCTCAATTAAGTCAACAACTGGGGGCTAGCTGCGATAACCAGTTGATCAAACGCAATCGCGCAACGCCCCAGCAGCAAGGGCTTTCTAAATTACAGCGCAAACAAAATCTCAAACATGCATTCACACTACGGCACCTTCCCACGCACAAGCACATTGCACTTGTTGATGATGTAGTGACCACGGGCAGCACCGTGCAGCAAATCTGTCAATTACTGCTTGAAGTCGGTGTCGAAAGGATTGATATTTACTGCATATGCCGCACTCCTGAACCTAAAGATTAACCAACACGGTTTTATTTAGCGCGTAAAAAGGACTGGATCCGCCGTGTTTCAGGAGTAGAATGGCAAGTAATAACCTATAAATTTACTCAGGTATTCGTCGTGTCAAATTCTATTATTATTACCGAAACAGCCCAAACCCATTTCGGCAAGTTGCTTGGGCAACAGCCTGATGGTACTAACATCCGAGTTTTTGTAGTCAATCCAGGCACTCAAAATGCAGAGTGTGGCGTCTCTTACTGCCCGCCAGAGGCAGTGGAAGCGACTGATACTGAAATTGCCTTTGAAGGTTTTTCTGCGTATGTCGATGAACTGAGCTTGCCGTTTTTAGAAGACGCAGAGATCGATTTCGTCACTGATAAAATGGGTTCACAACTGACACTTAAAGCTCCGAATGCGAAGATGCGTAAAGTGTCTGATGACGCAAGCCTGATTGAACGTGTGGAATATGCGATTCAAACTCAAGTCAACCCGCAGTTAGCTGGCCATGGTGGCCATGTCAGCTTGGTTGAAATCACCGAAGATGGTATTGCGATTGTCGCCTTTGGTGGCGGCTGTAACGGTTGTTCAATGGTCGATGTCACCCTCAAAGAAGGCATTGAAAAAGAACTGCTTCAACAATTTGAAGGCGAATTAACCGCGGTGCGCGATGCCACTGAACACGATCGTGGTGAGCACTCTTACTACTAGTGACTCGCTAGATGCGTGGATTACAGAAAACGAAGCCGAGATGAGATTCTCGGCTTTTTTATACTTAAAATCATTTGCCGCGCTCAAGTCCTTTTCAATTAAGGTCATTTTCTCATATAGTTAGAAAAGTCATTTGCCTTACGGGAATTAGTGTATGCCAACCAGAAAACTGCCCGAAATTTTAGCCCAAAGAACGGCAGCTCAATCGACCCTGTTTACCATCGAATCATTAGATTTACGCTTTTCTAACGGCGAACAGCGCACCTATGAACGAATGAAACCGAGCGGCCGGCATGCAGTTATGATGGTGCCAGTAACGGCACAAGGAGATTTACTGCTGGTTCGAGAGTATGCCGCTGGCACTGAACGCTATGAGCTCGGATTCCCTAAGGGTTTGATTGACCAAGGAGAAAGCCCGCAACAAGCAGCAAATCGTGAACTCAAAGAAGAAATTGGTTTTGGCGCAAGCACCTTAACCCCCTTAAAAGAGGTGGTACTTGCCCCCTCTTACTTTTCGAGCAAAATGACACTCTTCTTAGCACAAGATCTATACTCAGAAGTAATGGAAGGCGATGAACCCGAACCTTTAGAGGTCATTCGCTGGCCTCTGGCCCAAGCAGAAGAGCTACTGACTCACCTCGATTTCTGTGAAGCCCGAAGCATTACCGCACTACTGCTTGCTCTGCGCAGCCTAAAATAACAAAGTAGAGCTATAGGATTGATGATGCCAACAGCCAATAATTTATCTTACTTACTGCCTGACGTAATTGAAATCGCTCGCTCTGCCGGGCAATTGATTCTCGATATCTACGAAAAGAAAAACTACGAAGCGTTCACCAAAAGTGACCACACCCCTGTCACCAGTGCCGATCTTGCTGCGCATAAACTGATCTGCGAACGACTGAGTGAACTCACGCCAGATATTCCTGTTTTGTCGGAAGAGGCGGCGGACATTAGCCTAGAAAAACGCAGCCAATGGCAGCGATACTGGTTGGTTGACCCACTTGATGGTACGCAAGAGTTTATTGCGCGCAGTGGTGACTTTGCCACCATTATCGCACTGATCGAAGAAAACCAACCAGTGATGGGCGTCGTCTATGGGCCAGTTTCTGGCGTGACCTACTACGCCTACGCAGGCAAAGGCGCATGGAAGATCCCCGACATGTCTGAAAGCTTGCGTATTGAAACACACAAGCACGAAACCGTTGGGCAATCCATCGCGATTGCGATCAGTCGCCGCCAAGATATTAACCGCATTACAAGTTGTATGAGCAGCGCATGGAATTATGAGTTAGTACCGCTGGGCTCGGCAGCGCTGAAAGCGTGTTTAGTCGCAGAAGGTGCTGTCGACTGCTATTTGCGCCTCGGCCCAACCGGTGAATGGGATACCGCCGCCACGCAATGCATCGTAGAAGAGGCGGGCGGACGCATCCTCAACACGCAACTGCAACCGCTGTCCTACAATGAGCGTGAAACGTTAGAAAACCCCAACTTTATTGTGTTAGGGGATGCTGATTTGCCTTGGAATACCATTTTACAAGTCAAACCATAACGGCCATTACCAATAAAAATGCTGATCAATAGACTCAGCACTTTTATTGGGGGTATGAAATGATTACGGTTAAAAAAACCAATCAAAGCTGGCCTTGATAATTAAACTGATATTTACCTTGGTTGTCTGGCGCTCCAATCCACTGTAATTGATCCGCCATTTCGGGTGGGAATTGCGCTTCAGGTTTAAACCATGCTTTCGCACTGTAACTCATGTCTGGTTGCAGCTGCAGGGCAAACTCACTGCTCATTTGATCACTGTTTTGCTGGCCGTTCAATGTCATCTGATTGCTTTGACATTGCAGATCTGCGACTACCGGACCAAGCGAGAGCTCTCCTAAAGGTGAGTCAACTCGGCCATGAGTCCACGCAAGTGAGCCTTCGGCAGATTCACACCACGGGCTATCATAGCGGTAATGGTTCAGGGACAACTCGACTTGCCCCTGAAAAGTCACTGGTACAGGCAGCGGAAACAGCGTCGCTAATTTATTAGCCGCGACAGAAACCACAACCTTGTCCGCATAAGGGCCAGAAAACCCCAGACCAAGATTGCCTTTGCCACGAACTCCCATATCACTACCGCGTCCAAAGCGTACCGCTACTTCAAACTTGGCCATCAGCAGTTGTGATACTTGGATGTCCCAGTTGAGATCGCCGACATTTTGCCCTTGCCAAAAGAGTTGTTGAGCACTACCAGACCACACCGTACCGTCAACACCAGTGACACGCATGACTTCGGAAGAGGAGAGTTGATTCATCACCAAGGAGGCCGGAATATGCGCGACCACACTGATGAGAAAAACCATTACAAGGAACCCGCTATAGAGCAATTTCTTTTTCACTCACCACCTCGCTTCAGTTGTAAGCGTTTTACTTCGACAACGCCACTTTGCTGAGCACGGTTGATGTCCATAAACTCGACATCGACACCTTGCTGCTCTTTTAGAAAGGCAAGCCAATCCACCAATTTAGAGAAAGGAAGTGGTTGTATCCAAACCTGCATCATTTCATCACGCGGTTGAATACGAATAAGCTCAATTTGAAAACGCTGCACACTTGATGAGATGACTTGATTGAGCGGTTGCGTCGTTGCCACCCCACCACCTTGTGCGCGCAATTGAGTAATGGCATCGGCCTTATCCGTCACCCAATTAAGCAATTGTCTTTCACTGATAATCCGGGCTTGCGCAAGCTCGGTTTTCTGATTAAGTGGCGCTAAAATGCCCCAATAAATGATCGCAACCACACACAGCGACACACCACCTAACAGTAATTTCTGTTCACGAGGGGAAAAGGCCGCCCATCGTTGTTGAAGTGCACTCAGGCTATTTTTCATGTCACTAACCTCACTGGCTTTTCAGTATGAAGGTACCATTGACTACAGAACCCGAGCGGTTTAACTGCCCTTGCTCAACCACAAACTGCTTTTCCAATTTAAGGCGCGCTTGTTCAAAGCTTTCAAAATCATTACTTTGAACTTCAAGACGAATTTCACCCCGATTGCCATCATATTTAACACTTTGCAACTGCATGTTCGGTACGCTGCCGACACTGCTGGGCAGCTTGGACAACCACTCCAACATCGAACCGTTGGCTTCGCCGCCAGAGAGCCGAGCCGCTTCATCATTCATCAGTCTTTTCAGGTAACTGATGGTGGGTATTTTCTGTTTATCAGGGAAAACCGCGCGAAAAACACGTTCACTCTCCGCTCGATAAGCATCGGCTTGCGCTTCGTAGTGCCCTGCTTGCAAAAGATGGTGGCTGGTTGAAGTTACAATCAACACCGCGGCCGCTAATGCGCATTTTTGCCATACTTGCCAATGCTTCAAAAACGAGGACTTGGTTTTAAAACTTCCCGTCAGTAAAGTCACTTTGCTCGCTATCGCTTGCTGAGTCAGCAGCGCCATGACTAAATGAGGCTCGGCCTGTTGCCAATGTTGCCCTTCAGCCAATGTCAGCTCAGGGAGCGGGGTATACGCCTCTAGAGGTAAATAGTGCCCCTCTTGCTTGACCCATTCTGAAGCACTAAACAGCGTTAACCACTGCGGTTCAATGCTCACCCCTAAATACTCACCTTTACGGATTAACCATTCTTGGCCGATCTGCAGTGCCGACAACCCCTCTGATGCAGGGATAGCCAACACATCCGGTAATACCTTTTTCACGTCAAAACCCGCGGCTTTGAGCTCATCTAAGCGGGTACGCAACCAAGCACGATCCACCCCGACAACGTAAGCAGTGGAAGCGGTTTTATGCAAAATTGAAAAATGCAGCTCATCCACATCTTGTGCGATCTCATCTTCGATTAGATAAGGCAACATTGACTCTAAGCGACGAGCCGCCCCTGATGGAATCGCGACCTCAGTGAGAACTAAATCACTGGCAGCGAGCAGCACAATCGTGGCGCGTTCAGCCGCATAGCTAGAGAGCTGAGATAGCTGCTCCCATCCGGATATTTCACCGCTGGCAATCACTTCTTGCTGCTGTGTTGACCACACCAGCCAAGGTATTTCAGCGTCTTGTTGACTACTCAGCCGAACGGTCAGAAACTCGCTCACTGATCCCTCCAAAGCGACGGCGTATGACCGTTGCGGTTTCTCTATTATCACTAAACAATAAACTGCGAATACGAACTCGCGAGTCATCAACCAAGATTTGAGCATCCAGTTCAAAATAAGCACTATCGACAGCTAGGTACTGTTTCGCTTCTTCTTTCACTTTGCTCTCCACAGCAGCCAATGCGGCCTCTGCGAGAAAATTGTCTACCGAAGCCCAGCCATCAAATGGTCGGCTCTCGAGTAAGTTTTTTGCATCCCCTTCACTTAAGTGCGGGCTGAACATCGCCACCAATAACTTGGCATGATCGGGTTCCAAGGTATTGATATTCAAACGCCAATCATCAGTGGGGAGAGTACATATATAAGGCGCTATTTTATTCATTACATCACCGCTCACCTGCTGAACCGCGCGCAACTCACTGTTATCCGCAAGTAAACTATTCGCCGCCAGATAAGCAGGAGACATTGATTCATACTGGCTGTCTTCTACGCCATAAGAGGACTGCACATCTGAATCGCCATCAATATACTCCCAAGCCGAATCGGCAATCACTTCGGCTTGATAGCTGTCGACCTCAAGCTCTTCCAATAACCGTTGCAACACTTGCACTAAATAGGGTTTTCCGACACTCCCTGCCGCAGGTCTGGCTCTCGAGAGTACATTCAGGTTAAAACAAGCCTGTTTATCAAGGATGCGTCCTTTCAGAGTGCCGTAATCCAATGGATACGTTTGCTCTTTCATCGCCCAAGGTTGACTTAAGTTAATCGTTTCGTTGTCTTTGTAGCTCTGCTCGATAGCGACTTTGGCTAAAGCTTCACTACCCACACTATACCAATAGGCTTGCTGGTAACTAATTTGATTATTCGCTCTTTGAAACTGTGTGAATAAACGCTCGGACATGGTTGCGGCAATCGACACCATAATCGCCAACAACAGCAAGATAACGATTAACGCTACACCGCGTTGGGCTCGATTAGGGTGCGCCATTATTATCAGCCTCTTTATTGGTCGAATTGATGCCACCACCAGCAGTAAGGTAGATACGCTCAATCTCGCCGTAATCTTTCAGCGCCAATTTCACGGCCACCGCCTGTGGGATTTTCAAGGCATCACTCCACTCTTCACTCCATTTATCTTGGTTATAAAAGCGCAGCGATAGTGACTCAACATCATGTAACAATGGCGTGATGATCCCTTCTTGCCCTGCAGGAGTATCAGGATAACGCCACCATATACGCTCTAACACGCCCTCTTTAATTCGGTAGCCGACCTTAGTGACTTCCCCGCGTGGAAATTGCTGCTGTGGGTTATGCCAACCTAATCGTGCAAACAGCACTCCTTTTTGATCGGAGTCGAGCAAGTACTCTTTCCAAATCAGCATCTGTTGACTTGGCTCTTCACCATTGGTGCGAAATTGACGCGTTGCCATCTGCCGAAAATCGCCATCCATTAACACCATGGCGCGCTGCAATTCGTTCAAACGTTGGCTACGTTGGGCTGAAATCTCATTACTGCGCTGGACTTGGTTCAATACTTGGTAAGCACCAACGCTCAAACTAGCGAAAATCGCAATCGCCACCAGCACTTCAATCAGGGTAAAACCTTTGTTCCGTTTATTTGGCGACATAACTTCTCACTGTCACCAAAGGTGATCCTTCTTTTTCACTAGCCACGCTGACATCAAAAGCTTTCAATAAATTATCCGCAGTGGGTACTAAAGTGACTTTCCAATACCAAGTTCGACCCGCCAATACTTCACTGCCATTTTTCGCTTGTACATTTTTAGGAGTAAGCATCACTTGCGCCATCTGGTTATCGACCACCATGGCGGCAAACGCTTTTTCTTCCAAATAACTCACGGTATTGATGTGTTGGCTGACCGAACGGATCACACTGATGGAAGCGGTGGCAAAAATAGCCAGCGCCACCAAGACTTCTAACAGCGTCATCGCTTTTTGTTTACCCATCGATCGCATCTCCCGGAGCGAACAGCGTGATTTCCCCGTTTTCTTTCACTACCACTCGCCAGCCTTGCTCTGCATCTTGCTGATTAAGATGGATGCTCAGGACAAAAGGAGTCAGCTCACCACTCGATAAAATAAACACTTGTGGTGGTAGCTGCTTTTTCTGTTCGTTTTCATCAACAAACTTATCGTCATCAAACAGACTGCCCGGTTTGAAGAGTCGATCGTCGTTTTTCCATGCACTTCCTCCCAGCTCAAACTGAAGAGATAACCCCTCAGGCAGTTGGAGCTGTGAAGCCATTTTCTTGCTCTCTAGCGGCTGCCATCCCTTGTCCTCCATCGATAGGAAAACCAGATGCGATTTTTTTTCATCGACCCGCAAACCAAAATCTTTGCCACTGAGAATAGCTTCTTCATTGCTCAGTTGTAGACGCTGATAAAGGCTCATCGCGTACTGTTTCGCATCATCGTTGTTCGTGCTAGGTAGCGTCGATATAACGGCCACAGCACTGAGCGAGAGCAGCACGAGCACCAGCAGTATTTCGAGTAGGGTAAAACCGCGTTGAGATAGCATCAGATAAATGGGGCGGCTAAGGCCGCCCTCTCTCTTATTGGAAATCTTGCATGTTCCAGTTGCCTATGTCGGCACTGGCGCCTTCGCCACCTTCTTGACCATCAGCACCTAGCGTGAAGATATCAATCGTACCGTTATCACCAGGGCTTAAGTATTGATAAGGGTTGCCCCAAGGGTCATTTGGCAAACGGCGAATATAACCGTTATCGCGGTAGTTGCGTGGCTCAGGATTCGACGGCTTGGTCACTAGAGCTTCTAAGCCTTGATCTGTCGTTGGGTACACGCTGTTGTCTAATTTATACATATCCAACGCATTTTCGAGTGCGACAATATCGGTAATCGCTTTTTGTTGGTCAGCTTTTTCTTTATTACCGAGCAAATTAGGCACCACAAAACTCGCCAAAATACCCAAAATAACCACAACCACCATCACTTCAAGCAAAGTAAAGCCCGACTGTTTATTTGTTTTTGTTCTCATTCCAATCTCCAACATAGTTTGGTCGTTATCATTGCAGAATTCAGTCATGATCAACGACTCATTAAATTATTCATTTCTAAAATCGGCATCAAGGTCGCCATCACGATAAACAGTACCAACCCAGCCATTAATGCAATCAGCGCCGGGGTAAAAATACCTAATGCGATGTTGACCGTCGATTCAAAACTCGCGTCTTGGTTATCGGCCGAGCGCGTCAGCATACTTTCGAGCTCACCACTTTGTTCACCACTGGCGATCATATGCAGCATCATCGGTGGAAATAACTTGGTTTGCTCAAGCGCTTTACGCAAGCTCGACCCTTCGCGAACATTGTCAGCCGCCAACAACACTTGTTGCTTGACGTATTTATTGGACATCACATCCACCGCCACACGCATCCCATCCAAAATAGGAATCGCACTGGAGGTACAAATAGACAAAGTTCGCGCAAAACGCGCAGTATTGAGACCGCGAGTGATTTTGCCAATCAACGGCATGCCGATGATTTTTTTATCCCACTTCAACCGCAAATTTGGCTTGCTTAACAACCATCGGACGAGATAAATCAATATCACCAATAGCACCAGCAATTGGACACCCCAATGCTGGATAAAATCACTTGAGGAGAGTAAAAATTGAGTCGACTTCGGTAATTCTTGCCCCATTTGGACAAATTGTCCGACGATTTTAGGCACCACAGCCGCCAGCAAAAAAGCCACAATACACACCGCGAACACCACCAACACCACTGGATAAATCATCGCTTGTTGTAACTTGGAACGCATTTTTTGGCGATTTTCAGCATAGTCTGCTAAACGCTCAAGCACCGAATCCAAATGACCTGATTTTTCGCCCGCTTCAACCATCGAACGAAACAGGTCATCAAAGATATGTGGATAATCACCCAAGCTGTCTGACAAGGTATAACCCTCGGTCACTTTGGAACGAACAGCGGCCAACATGGTGCGAATACGCGGCTTTTCCGATTGTTCAGATACCGCTTTCAAACACTCTTCCAATGGCATGCCTGACTGCACTAAAGTGGATAACTGGCGAGTAATGAGCGCTAAATCCGGTGTACTGATACCGCGCTTAAAACTCAAAGGCGATTGCTCACGCTGAGCCGCTTTCGCTTGCGTCTCAATGAGTTCAATCGGTATAAGCCCTTGCTCTTTTAAGCGCTGGCGAACCTGCCGAGCATGGTCCCCCTCAATAACACCCTTTTTTTGTTTGCCTTTGGCGTCGAGCGCTTTATATTCAAATGCCGCCATTATGCTTCCTTCGTCACTCGCATCACTTCTTCAAGTGAGGTAATGCCTTTCAGCACTTTATCAAGCCCGTCATCACGAATGCTCGGTGTTTTCGCCCGCACCGCTTTTTCAATTGCTTGCTCTCCGGCTTCGCTATGAATTAAGGCTTGTACCTCATCATCAATCAGCAACAATTCATGTATACCCGTTCGGCCTCGATACCCTTTGTGATTGCATTTGTCACAGCCCTTCGGACGATACAGTGTCAGCGACTCTTTTTTCTTACAATTGAACAGTTTTTTCTGCTCATTATCAGCTTGGTAGGCCTCTTTGCAATCGGGACATAAGGTACGCACTAAGCGTTGTGCCAATACGCCAAGCAGCGATGATGAGATCAAAAAGGGTTCGATTCCCATATCGCGCAAACGTGTTATCGCACCGATGGCGGTATTGGTGTGCAACGTCGACATCACCAAGTGCCCGGTTAAAGACGCTTGCACCGCAATCTGCGCGGTTTCTAAATCACGAATTTCCCCAACCATGACCACATCCGGGTCTTGACGCAAAATAGCACGTAATCCTCGTGCAAAAGTCATGTCCACTTTAGGATTGACTTGAGTTTGGCCGATACCATCAATATCGAACTCAATCGGGTCTTCCACGGTTAAAATATTACGCTCGTTGCTGTTGAGTTCTTGCAGGCCAGCGTACAGGGTGGTGGATTTTCCTGAACCGGTTGGGCCCGTCACCAAAATAATGCCATGCGGTCGTTTGATTAATTGACGGAAGCTTTCGTGGTTGGCTGCCGTCATTCCTAGACTGTGCAGATCTAAGCGCGTAGCGTTTTTATCTAGCAAACGCATCACCACACGCTCACCGTGAGACGAAGGCATGGTTGACACGCGAACATCGACCGCTCGGCCGCCAATGCGCAATGAAATGCGTCCATCTTGTGGTACACGTTTTTCAGCGATATCAAGCTTAGCCATTACTTTGACGCGTGAAACCAGCAACGGCGCTAATTTACGACTCGGCGCTAACACTTCACGCAGTACCCCATCGACACGAAAACGAATCGACAAGATTTTCTCAAAGGTTTCAATGTGAATATCCGACGCGCCCTCTTTGATCGCTTCGCCAAGCATGGCGTTGATTAATTTGATGATGGGCGCATCGTTTTCTGACTCTAACAAATCTTCATTTTGCGGCAGCTCTTCGGCTAATGAGAAGAAATCATCACTGTCAGCACCGATATCTTCCATTAATTGTCGCGCTTCTGACGAGTCTCGTTGGTAAGCTTGGGTTAACTTACTTTCAAATTCGGCCAGTGAAATTTCAACCAAGTTGAGCGGCTGTTTCACGACTCGTTTCACTTCGACTAATGATTCGATAGCCAGCGGAGCGACATAAAATAACGTCGGCAGCTCGTTGTCTTCTACCAGCTCTAATACCAATTTAAAACGATTGGCAAAGCTAAACGGTAAACGACGGTAGTGAGGTTGCGACAAAACTTCGGTCATTGCTGTTTTTCCATTTGTTCGATAAAGGCTTGTACTTCCGCAGAATGAGTACGGTCATCGCCAAACTTAGGCAGCACAGGAATATTGTCGTTCGCCATCAACTTCAAACCGCGATCAGCGTTATAAAGCTGCTCTGCACGAATGTAGTTGTACTTACGCTGAGTGATGCCATCGGCCGTCATGCCATCACGAATGATGGTCGGCTTAATAAAGACCATCAGGTTTTTCTTCTCAACTTGGGTACTGGTCGATTTGAACAAATAGCCTAAAACCGGTATATCGCCTAATAGTGGGACTTTGGATTCACTTTCGACTGCGCGCTCATCAATCAACCCCCCCAGCACTAACATTTGACCGTCTTGAATGATGACCGATGTGTTTAATTGACGCTTTGCAAAACGGACATCGACGGCACCATTCGCTCCTAATACGTTGGATACCTCCTGTTCAATTTTCAGTTGAACTGAGTCGCCTTCGTTGATTTGTGGTACCACTTTCAGCTTGATACCGACCTCTTTGCGTTCTACGGTTTGGAAAGGATTATCGTTATTTGCGCCCGCGCTCGAACCTGTCAAAACAGGCACCTCTTCGCCCACGATGAAGGAGGCTTCTTCATTATCCATCACCGTAATACTCGGTGATGACAAGATGTTCGAGTTGGAGTCACTCGACACAGCGCTGATAAGGGCCGTCCAGTCGCCCATCACTAAGCTCATGGCTGCACCATTGACCGCACCGAGCGCTGACGCCAAAGTAGAGTAATCCCCTTTGGTAGTGGTGTTTTCATTGCGCAAGAAATTACCATCAGAATCATAAACGGCTTTAGTGGTGGTGGTATCTTTGGCTTCTTCTAAACCAATCATTACCTTACCGATTGGCGCGCCCGCGTTGCCATACTGAATTACAGAGCCGTTATCGAGTGAGCCCCATTGCACGCCTAAGTTGATGCCATCCCCTTCGGCCATTTCAACAATCAGCGCTTCAATCAATACCTGAGCGCGACGAATATCCAACTGCGCAACCACATCTTCTAGCTCTTTCATAATGTCTTGCGGAGCGGTAACAATTAAGGAATTGGTCGGCGCATGTGCTGAAATCATCACTTCAGTGCGTTGTGAACTTTGCCCCGTTTTTTGCCCAGACTGTTTTTCGGCCTGCAAGTTGTCAGACACTCCTTTCAGCACATCAACCAAATCTTCCGCTTTCGCATTCTTTAGATAAATGACGCGGTTATTACCTCTTGTTGCCATCTCAACATCAAGCTGAGTGATCAATCGCTTTAGGCGTTCACGGACTTTAGGATCACCTGAGATCAAAATCGAATTGGTACGATCATCGGCCACCAGCTTAGGCTGCAAAAACTCTGGGGTATTTTTGGCATCCGTAGTTTTGTTTAATGCCTCCACAATACGCACCATTTCAGCGGCAGATGCATTACTTAGTTCCACAACCTCGATGTCTTTGTCACCAGCTTGGTCAACTCGTTTGATGATATCGGCTAAACGGTTGACGACCGCAGCACGACCTGTAATCAAAATAATGTTCGCCGGATCATAATGCACTACGTTGCCCGCTCCTGCGTTATCGATCAACTGGCGCAGCAAAGGTGAAAGCTCTCGTACCGAAACATTCCGCACCGCAACAACGCGCGTGATCACGCTATCACCGTTCTCTTTTCCTTCATCGCCAACCACAGGAATCGCAGACGTTTTGGCATCTTTCGACTTGATCACTTTGAGCACGCCGTTGTCCATTTCCACCACGGCAAAACCATACACTTCCAATACATTCAAAAAGAAGCTGTAGTATTGCTCTTCATTAAGTGTGTCATAGCTGCGGACATCAACCTTCCCCCGAACGGAAGGATCAACAATGATTGTTTTTTCAAGATTACGGCCCACGATATTGATGAATTCTTGAATATCGGTGCCTTTAAAGCTGGCACTAAAATCGTTTGCCATGGCTAACGGCGATGACAACAAGCCACCCATCAATAACCACGTCGTTTTGTTTAACCAATGCTTCACGTCTTACTCCCTAAACTCATGCTCATGCATCAGTCTGTCTAAAATTGGATATAAATGTCATGGGATTGCCCGTCTCTTTCGACTGTTAAGTTCATTTCGGTTAACTCAGAGACTGACTGAAAAATCTTATTCATGGCGTCCGGGTCCGTTAAATCCTGACCGTTTAACGCGATTGCGACATCGCCATCTTGTAGCCCTACCGACTCAAACAACTCAGGAGATTGCCCAGGGCTCACTCGGTATCCAAGCACTTTGTCATCACGTTTCACTTGCGACAGGCGTACATATTTAAAGATTTCTTGCGGATTGCTGGCAATAGCGGCGCGAATGTCATCCAACTTCTCTTCTGCAGACGCTGGGTTATTACCACGCACATTCGACGCAACAACGCGCTCAGGCGTTGCTACACTCGGTTTATGATAGTCAATTCCATCCAACATCAAGGTTTCATCGCGCCCTGAGTTATCAATAATAACGCGATCATTGAACACCGCTTTCAATTTGACACGGGTTCCTTCAATGACTTCGTTAACACCATAGGTCGATTGACTACCACGATTTGCGATTACCGCTAGACTCTTACTCGGTTCATTGCTCGCCACCACTCCAACCAATAATAAGCTAAGGCTGGTTTTAGGGGCATCTTTGACCACAGGCTGTGCGGCTTCGACCTTCTGCTCGCTATAGCGACCAAATAAACTTCCTTGTTGTAAAGAAGAGAGATCAAGCGAACGCGCCGCATTCGGCGTTGATGCAATTGCTCTTGGAGACCAAGGCGTTATATCAACCGCGTTTTGCTGAATCAGCCACACCATTTTTCCTAGAATCCAAGCCGACGTGACCAGCAATACTAAGGTAAGAAATTGGCTGATTTGTTTCTGCCATTGCGGTATTTTTTGTAGCAAACCTGCTTGCCATAAGCGAGATGAGGTCATACTGCTAAAATCGATTCGCCTCAAAAGATGTCCTTACTGATATTTTCTTACTTCAACCATGATATTTCACATTCATGAGCCGTTAGCCAGACGAAAACCGGCGGATTGGCCTCAAACTATACTTCCATTTCATTTAAACTATGCTTCCATTTAAATGGAACAGATACATAAGACCGCGAAGATCGCGCTACAAAAACACATTAATATATCATAGGAGACATTCTCGTCATTTTTACTGACATTATTTTGTCGGGTAGCTTGAAAATCTGGAACCAAAACACCATTGTAAAGGCCATAAAACGTACAAGACTAACTCCCTTTGAGGCACATTTGTAGTATGAGTTCTGCGACAGAGCAAATAAGATTGGATAAATGGCTATGGGCAGCACGATTTTATAAAACGCGGTCGATCGCACGCAGTATGGTCGATGGTGGTAAAGTCCATTATAATGGCCAACGCACCAAGCCAAGTAAAATTGTCGAGCTTGGGGCAACGATTACCTTGCGCCAAGGCCAAGAAGAGAAAATCGTCACTGTGATCAATCTGTTAGGGCAAAGGCGCAGCGCGCCAGAAGCACAAACCCTGTATTCGGAAACCGCAGCAAGCATCGCCAAACGTGCCCATCATGCCGAGCAACGTAAGCTCAACGCACACAACCCAAGCCCCGAACGCAGACCAGACAAAAAAGAGCGTCGTGACATCATTAAATTTAAACATCAATAAAAGCTGGACCATGTTCCGAGGAAATAGCTAAATGGCAAATAACATTTTAAATCGCTACTTATTTGAAGATCTATCCGTACGTGGCGAGTTGGTACAATTAGACGACGCGTATCAACACATCCTTTCGAGCCAGGAATATCCAGCCCCAGTACAAAAACTTTTGGGCGAACTGCTCGTCGCAACGACCTTGCTAACCGCAACGCTGAAGTTTGAAGGCTCAATTACCATGCAATTGCAAGGCAATGGCCCAGTTTCCTTAGTCGTTATCAATGGTGATAATGAACAGAAAGTGCGTGGTGTCGCACGCTGGAAAGGCGATATTGCCGATGATGCCGACCTACACACTTTGATGGGTAAAGGTCATTTAGTTATCACTATCGAGCCCAAGAAAGGCGAGCGCTACCAAGGTGTGGTCGGTTTAGAGGGTGACAACTTAGTGGAAGTGCTGGAAGGTTACTTCATCCGCTCTGAACAGTTGAAAACACGCCTTTGGATACGCATTGGTACGCAAGATGGAAAAGCCTGTGCCGCTGGCATGTTGCTGCAAACCATTCCGGACGGAACGGGTACGCCCGATGATTTTGAGCACTTAGAGCAGTTAACTAACACCGTAAAAAACGAAGAGCTGTTCACCTTAGAAGCCACTGATCTGTTGTATCGCCTGTATAACCAAGAGAAAGTTCAGTTGTTCACCCCACAACCCGTGGAATTCCATTGTGGTTGTTCACGTGAACGCAGTGGGGCGGCCATCATCACAATAGGCAAAGAGGAAATTTACGACATTTTATCGTCTGAAGGATCCGTTTCTTTACATTGTGATTACTGTGGCACCAACTACTCATTTGAAGAGGCTGAGATCGCAACACTCTACGCACAAGCCTCCTCAGGAAGCGACACAATTCATTAATTTGCATGAATTAACAAGCACGAAGAAAACGTATCAGAGCCAGCTTTATGCTGGCTTTTTTGTGATCAAAACCCAGTAAAATCAAGCCTTAAACAAACAGAATGGCGTACTTATTTTTTTAAAAGTATTAATCTTATTGATCTAGCGCAAAGGTTTGCGTACGCGATAAAATAGTTGCGCCAATATGTGACGGGACACCTAAAACCACAGGAGTGTCATGGGCAATTTTTGAACTGTGTCCCTGTTTTATCCCCCACCCGTTGCTAGCATGGTGAGCAGATAACAATTACAAACATTATTACAAAATCCCTACAAAATCTCTTACAAGGAGCACCTATGACCGTTATGGAACATACAAAGGCTGCACAACTAGACCTGACCAAATACGGAATAACCAACGTAGTCGAAGTGGTTCGCAACCCAAGCTATGAACTGTTATTTGCCGAGGAAACTCGCCCAGACCTTGAAGGCTACGAAAAAGGCGTCGTCACTGAACTTGGCGCTGTTGCCGTTGATACTGGCATTTTTACAGGCCGCTCACCAAAAGATAAATTCATTGTCAAAGATGACACCACACGCGATACCCTATGGTGGACATCTGAACAAGCGAAAAACGATAACAAGCCGATTAACCAAGAAGTATGGAATGATCTAAAAGCACTAGTGGGTCGTCAACTATCCGCTAAACGTCTATTCGTTCTTGACGGTTACTGTGGTGCCAACGCAGATACGCGCCTTTGCGTGCGCTTCATTACTGAAGTGGCGTGGCAAGCGCACTTCGTCAAAAACATGTTCATTCGCCCAACAGAAGAAGAGCTAGCTAACTTCGAACCTGATTTTGTGGTCATGAATGGTGCCAAATGCACCAATGACAAATGGCAAGAGCAAGGCCTGAACTCAGAAAACTTCACTGTGTTTAACTTAACGGAAAAAATGCAGTTGATCGGCGGTACTTGGTACGGCGGTGAAATGAAGAAAGGGATGTTCGCAATGATGAACTACTTCCTTCCACTGCAAGGTATTGCTTCAATGCACTGTTCAGCCAACATGGCTAAAGATGGCGATGTGGCGATTTTCTTTGGCCTATCTGGCACAGGAAAAACCACACTCTCTACCGATCCAAAACGCGCGTTAATCGGCGATGACGAGCACGGCTGGGATGATGATGGCGTGTTTAACTTTGAAGGAGGTTGCTACGCGAAAACCATCAAGCTCTCCAAAGAAGCCGAGCCTGACATCTACAACGCGATCCGCCGTGATGCGCTACTGGAAAACGTCACAGTACGTAGCGATGGTTCGATTGACTTTGATGATGGTTCTAAAACCGAGAATACTCGTGTTTCTTATCCTATCTACCACATCGAAAACATCGTTAAGCCTGTATCGAAAGGTGGTCACGCCAATAAAGTGATCTTCCTATCTGCGGATGCATTTGGTGTGCTTCCACCAGTCTCTAAATTGACTCCAGAACAAACCAAGTATCACTTCTTGTCTGGCTTTACGGCAAAACTAGCGGGTACTGAACGTGGCATCACCGAACCAACACCAACCTTCTCAGCCTGTTTTGGCGCAGCGTTTTTAACGCTCCACCCAACACAATATGCCGAAGTGCTGGTAAAACGTATGGAAGCAGCTGGTGCTGAAGCTTATCTAGTCAACACTGGTTGGAACGGCAGCGGTAAACGCATCTCGATTCAAGATACCCGCGCCATCATTGACGCTATCTTAGATGGTTCGATTGAGAAGGCAGCAACCAAGCATATTCCAATCTTCAATCTTGAAGTACCAACCTCACTACCTGGTGTGAACCCAACCATTCTCGACCCACGCGATACTTACGTGGATCCTCTACAATGGACAAGCAAAGCTGAAGATCTCGCCTCGCGCTTTATCAATAACTTTGCCAAGTATACTGATAACGCAGAAGGTAAAGCATTAGTGGCCGCAGGCCCACAACTCGACTAAAACTGATAAGTCAGTAGCAAGCCCCTTTGATAAGGGGCTTTTTTTGTTGCTGCGTGAGGTAATTTGTTTCACTCTGTCGCAGGTAACGATTTACGAGTAAGGACACCATGAACAAGGCTTTGGCATTGCTGATTGCGATCATCGCGCTATTTCTCACTTTCATGCTGGGTATGTTTGCACTGCTACATACCTCTTATGCTACTCCCGTTGCTCAAACTCTCGTTGAACGGCTTTCGAAAGGAAACGTGACGTTTCAATCTCTTCAATACCAGTATCCTTTGCATTTTCAGTTCAACCAATTAACACTGCGGCAAAATAAGCAGCATATCCCGATAGAGCAAGCCGATATTTGGCTCAGCCCACAGCTCATTCGCGACCAAAAAATCGCCGTTGATAGCGTGCTACTTAGTGGTATCAGTCTACAAAATGGCCTTCCTACCGATTTGCGATCATGGCCCATTTCGGTGAGCCAAATCGCGCTCAATCATGCCGACATCGCCCAACAAGGTTGGCTAGCGCGCGGTGTTAACCTACAGATTAAAAATCCACATTGGCCGGATGCTCCAACAGCTCTGCCTTTCGGCGAGATACAACTCTCAGCCGAACAATTTTATTGGCAAGGAGAAGCGCTGAATAACCTACTGCTCGATATGGATTACAAACCTGCCAACAGCACCGTCTATGGGCTCTCGTTGTCATGGCGCGGCGCGGCTATTTCAGGTCAAGCCGAGCAGTATCCTCAAGGTTGGTCGCTGATCAATGTGACACTGGAAAAACTCAATCTTAGCCGAGATATGAGTCATTCCTTACGCCAATCGGGTTGGTTTCAGCTCTTTGACAAAATAGACCATATCAATAGCTTAGATATTTTAAACAGTCAGATCGAGCTTGCGGATATCAGCTTGCGTAACGTCGATATTTCGCTGGAGAACATTTATCCACACAGCAATATTTGGCAGCAGCAACAAGGTAAATTATCGCTGCGAGCCGACGATGCAACTTGGCTAGGTCAGCAGTGGGTGGAGCCGACCTTTAGCCTGCGCACCGAGCCGGGTAAACTGATTATTGAGGATTTTAGTAGTGAATTTAAGCAAGGTGATATTCAATGGGTGGGTGTTATCACCCCAACCTCAGCATCGCTGCAACAGCTCACTATTCGCGGTGTAAAATGGGTGAGCGAAAGCAAAGATGATTTTACGTCGCTGAGCCAGCATTGGCCGTGGGTTGATAACCTCACCATCGAGCAACTCACCATCGCCAATAGCCAACTCATTCAATTATTTGCGCCACCTTATTGGCAATTGTCTGGTGTCCATGCCAAAGGGAAGCAGTTAACTCTCGTAAAAGAGAAACGCTTGGGATTGTGGCAAGGCACGCTCAATATCAGCGCAAACAGCGCCAGCTACGATTCACTATTGAGCACGCAAAGCGTTGTTGAGATGCGCAGCGAACAAGGCCAATGGTACCTAGATCGTTTATTCATGCCGTTAGAAAACGGCTATATCGATGCCACTGCGCGTTGGAATTTCCAAACGTTAAGTCAGCCTTGGCAAACCAACATTCATGCCGATGGGCTACCGCTAGCGGTGCTCAATAAAGTCACCCAGCTTCCCTTTACCATAGAGGGTCTCAGTGAATGGGAAGCGCAGGTCAACGGCCTCGCCGGAGACTACGCCACCTTCGCCCACTCCCTCACGGGTGAAGCAACGCTCAATATTCGACAAGGCATATTAACGCTAAGCGATCCTGAGCAAAACCTCAGCCATGAGCCGTTTACGCTCGAAGGTTTAGTCATTCACTCAGACAGAGGGCGGATGATGATTAATACAACGCCGCTGGTTGGAAAGACGCTCAAGGCAAACCTTGATGGTCACGTGGATTTGGTCAAGTTGGAGAAAGGACAACTTAACCTTAACCTCCAGCAGATGTGCCGTGAGATGCACTTCGAACTGCTCCACAACACACAGCACACCATCTATTCGTGTGATCCAGAAACCGATACTTACTCAGCCGATGATGCGGCGGCTAACAATGCCTTGTAATTGGGGATCAACATATAGGTTCCCGTAAATTCAACGGCGGGTTTACCGCCACTGGTGATAGTGACATTGACGACGATACGCGCTTTACGTCCACTGGCTAAACGATCTAAATCGCCACTGATGCCATCCAATGAAGTGAAGGCTAAAGGGTTATGCACCACAGGGTGACGATAGCGGATGCGGCTATCAACCAAAACAATATCGCCATTCAGGCTTCGCTCACGCATCAGCAACCATGCCATTCCCCATCCGGTCAAGGTGGCAAGGGTAAATGCCGAGCCTGCAAATAAGGTGTTGTGTGGGTTCAAATTCGGATTGAGCTGAGCGCTGCACTCAAATTGGTAGCCCGTATATTGAGTCACCTTAATGCCCATTTTTTCGCTGATAGGAATGTGCGTGGCCCAGCGTTCTTGCAGTTCAGTACACCATTCAGGTTTGCGAATCACATTGGCCATGGGATCGAGCGGTTTGACCATTTGTTGATGTCGAACCGGACCGCGTTCATCATTGAGCGAGCCCCGGCGTTCAAAGCCGTTCTTTTCATAAAATGCAATCGCATCTTCACGGGCGCTACAGACTAGGCGCTTTGCACCTTCTTGACGAGCCAGCGACTCTAGCGCCACCAGCACCAAAGAGCCCATACCTTTATTGCGACGGCTACTTTTAACCGCCATATAGCGAATTTGCCCTTCGCAATCTGGCGTAATGTACAAGCGACCAATGGCAATCGGTCGGTTACGACCATCGACAATCATCCTGTGGTGGCTCATGCCATCATACTCATCGCGCTCCGAGCCGATCGGTAGATGCCATGGCTCACGCAGCATTTGCCAGCGAAAATGGTAGTATTTATTCAGTTGGTTGTCGGTACTTGGCGTAATCAGTTTAAACATTTGGTTATCCCTAAATCACAGCCTCTCATACTCCGCATGATCCCAACGAAGGAGGCTCTATCCATTTCTTTATTAAACCTGAAGCCAGAATGTCACTGGGCCATCATTAATCAGCGAAACTTTCATATCTTGTGCAAAGCGGCCACGCTGAGTTGGCAAAATGTGCTCACACAAATCCGAAAAGTAATCATACAGACGCTCAGCATCAGCAGGGTGTGCACCTTTTGAAAATCCGGCACGCGTCCCCTTTTTGGTATCGGCTGGCAATGTAAATTGAGACACAACTAAAACCTGACCGTTCACTTGTTGCACGTTCAAGTTCATTTTTCCCTCTTCATCTTCAAACACGCGGTACTGAGTCACACGTTCGACTAGACGTTTGGCCTTTGCCTCATCGTCATCTCTTTCGACCCCAAGTAGCACCAGTAAGCCTTGATTGATTTCGCCAACCACTTCCCCATCAACACGTACCGCCGCTTCACTCACTCTCTGGATCAACGCTATCACTCTGATTTCCCTTTATCATTTGCTCGGAGATAGGCAATGAGTTTAGCATTTCTTGCTCATTGCTCCAGTGCTCTTTTTCACCCAAAGTCGCCGTCACCTCCGCCCCAACGAGCACAATCATCCAACATAAGTAGACCCACACAAACAGAATAGGGATCGCCGCCAGTGCGCCGTAAATCAGTTGATAGGAGGGAAACTGAGTAATATAAGCAGCAAACCCTTTTTTACTGAACTCAAATAAAATAGCCGCCACCATTGCCCCGACCAAGGCGTGTGAAAGATGCACTTTTTTATTCGGCACCAGCAGGTACAAACCGACAAAAGCAGAGAATGACAAAATAAAAGGTAGCCAGCGCAGCAACAAATTATAAGCACCAGAGAGTGCTTCGCTGTCAATAATCTTGAGTGAGGTAATATACGAGGTTGCCGCAATACTCGCGCCGACTAAAATTGGCCCGAGCGTAAGAACCATCCAATACATTGAAAAAGAGAGCACCATGCGCCGTTTATTTTTAACTCGCCAAATGTAGTTCAAATTCTTGTCAATATTGGAAATCAGCATTAAAGCTGCAACGAATAAAAATGCCCCGCCCACGGCCGTCATCTTACCTGTATTCGCGATAAATTCGAGCAACGCCTCTCGCACTACATCGCCTGCGGCAGGCACAAAATGGGTGATCACAAAATCTTGAATAACCATACCGACATTGGCAAAAATAGAAAATGAGGAGAGAATTGATAACAGCACGGTAAGCATAGGTACGATCGACAACAACGTGATATAAGCCAAATAGCCCGCATTAACATTGACGCGGTCATGATCCATCCGGCTGAGTAAATAACGCGTAAACAGTAAACATTGTTTGCCAAACTTTTTGATTTTCAAATGCCTTCTCCCTGCTTATTTTTATCATCAATCACCATTCTATACCTAAAACTGACTATATTGCAGATAAGCAAAGGGCGAGAAGTACACTCCTCGCCCTTAAATTAACTCGTTAACTTATACCATGACGGTATTAGCCACGGCTTGCACGTTTACGATCATTTTCAGTTAAATGACGTTTACGGATACGAATGCTCTGTGGGGTCACTTCCACTAGTTCATCGTCGTCAATAAACTCAAGTGCTTGCTCAAGTGTAAACTTGATTGCAGGTGACAATACTTGCGCTTCATCAGTACCAGAAGCACGAACGTTTGTCAGCTGCTTGCCTTTCAGGCAGTTCACTGTTAGGTCGTTAGAACGGTTGTGGATACCGATCACTTGGCCTTCGTACACTTCATCTGCGTGCTCAGTAAATAGGCGACCGCGCTCTTGTAGGTTGAACAGAGCGTAAGTCAACGCTTTACCTGTCGCGTTAGAGATCAACACGCCGTTGTTACGTTGACCAATGTTACCGCCTTTGTGTAGGCCGTAATGATCAAACGTATGGTAAAGCAAACCTGAACCTGAGGTTAAGGTCATGAATTCTGTTTGGAAACCAATCAAACCGCGAGAAGGCATCATGAAATCAAGACGCACACGGCCTTTGCCGTCTGGAGTCATATTCGTCAGCTCACCTTTACGCAGGCCGATTTTCTCCATCACGCCGCCTTGGCTCTCTTCCATCACATCGATCGTTACGGTTTCGAACGGTTCCATTTTCTGGCCGTCTTCTTCCTTCAAAATAACTTCAGGACGAGAAACTGCAAGCTCAAAGCCTTCACGACGCATGTTCTCAATCAGGATTGATAGGTGAAGTTCACCACGACCTGAAACGCGGAAGCGATCTGGGTTGTCGGTTTCTTCAACACGCAATGCTACGTTATGAACAAGCTCTTTTTGCAGACGCTCAAGGATATTACGTGAAGTCACGTATTTACCTTCTTTACCTGCAAACGGTGAGGTATTGACTTGGAAAGTCATGGTCACTGTCGGTTCATCAACGGATAGTGGCACCATGGCTTCAACACAGTTTTGGTCACAAATGGTGTCTGAAATTTTCAGTTCACCTAAACCTGTTACCGCAATGATGTCGCCAGCGTTAGCTTGTTCAACTTCGTTACGCTCAAGGCCAAGATAGCCCAGAACTGTACCAACTTTACCGTTACGTTTCTTACCATCAGCGCCGACGACTGTTACTTGTTGGTTCGCTTTTACGCTACCACGAGTCACACGACAAACACCGATAACACCAACGTAAGAGCTGTAATCAAGTTGAGAAACTTGCATTTGTAGTGGGCCATCAAGGTCAACTTGTGGTGACTCTACATTGTCAACGATCGCTTGGAACAAAGGTTCCATGTTTTCGCCAACTTCACCTTCGTTAAGTGTCGCCCAACCGTTCAGTGCAGAAGCATAAACCACTTTAAAGTCGAGCTGCTCATCCGTTGCACCAAGGTTGTCGAACAGGTCGAACACTTGATCCATAACCCAATCAGGGCGAGCACCAGGACGGTCAATTTTGTTAATAACAACGATTGGTTTCAAACCGTGAGCAAAAGCTTTTTGTGTTACGAAGCGAGTTTGTGGCATTGGGCCATCAACCGCATCAACAATCAGCAAAACAGAGTCAACCATTGACATGATACGTTCAACTTCACCACCGAAGTCGGCGTGTCCTGGAGTATCTACGATGTTGATACGGAAATCATTCCAGTTAATGGCTGTATTTTTTGCAAGGATAGTGATACCGCGCTCTTTCTCGATATCGTTCGAGTCCATGACCCGCTCTTCCGTATTACCGCGAGACTCTAACGTACCTGACTGTTGCAGCAGTTTATCAACCAACGTTGTTTTACCGTGGTCAACGTGTGCGATGATCGCGATATTTCTTAATTTATCAATCTGTGGAGTAGCCATGGATTTTGCTTCACTTATTAAGGGAGTAACTCGCTTCGGCATGAGGCCGCAACGAGCATAGAACTTGATTAAAAAAACGGTCAATAATGTACCAGATTTTGGCGAAAAACCTAGAAATATGTGATCTATCGCGCTGATTTTCGCTCACCACAAGCTTAGTCCGCTACTTGCTTTAAAACAAATTGCATCAAAATGGACTAAATCAGCATTGACAAGCCTAGTAAACCTAGGCTGAATAGTGTGCGCTTTGGTAGTTAATGGTGCAACATAAAACTCAAGGCACCAAAATAGTGCAAACAAGGATCTTTTTGGTGCAGAGAAGCATTTAAATTCGACAAAGAACAACCAAAGCACTTGAAATTAAAGGATTAATTTAATTGGCACGAATTTAGCTTTGTTAGAAACAGCATCGATTAATAAGTTTAGAATGAAATTAATCAATGCTAGTTTCAATTCGATTCGGGCCATTACCGCTTTAATAACACTGGAGGTTATCCAAGATGTCAGTAGAAAACGTTCTATCGCTGATCCAAGAAAACGAAGTTAAGTTTGTTGACCTGCGCTTTACCGACACGAAAGGCAAAGAGCAACATATCTCTATTCCTGCTCATCAAGTCGACGCAGACTTCTTCGAAGAAGGTAAGATGTTCGATGGTTCATCCGTTGCTGGCTGGAAAGGAATCAATGAGTCTGACATGGTGATGATGCCTGATGCATCAAGTGCAGTTCTTGACCCGTTCACAGAAGACGCAACACTTAACATTCGTTGTGACATTCTAGAGCCTGCAACCATGCAAGGCTACGATCGTGACCCACGTTCTATCGCAAAACGCGCAGAAGATTACATGCGTTCAACAGGGATCGCAGACACCGTTCTTGTCGGTCCAGAGCCAGAGTTCTTCCTTTTTGATGACGTGAAATACACCAACAATATGTCTGGTGCCTCATTCAAAATTGATGATATCGAAGCGGCTTGGAACACTGGCGCTGAAATTGAAGGTGGTAACAAAGGTCACCGCCCTGGTGTGAAAGGTGGTTATTTCCCTGTTGCACCGGTTGACTCATCACAAGACATCCGTTCAGCCATGTGTTTGATCATGGAAGAGATGGGCCTCGTCGTTGAAGCTCACCACCATGAAGTAGCGACTGCAGGTCAAAACGAAATCGCCACGCGCTTTAATACGCTAACTACTAAAGCCGATGAGATCCAAATCTACAAATACGTGGTGCACAACGTTGCGCACGCCTTTGGTAAAACAGCAACCTTCATGCCTAAGCCTCTTGTTGGCGACAACGGTTCAGGTATGCACGTTCACCAATCTCTTGCAAAAGATGGTGTAAACCTATTTGCTGGTGACAAGTACGGCGGTTTATCTGACTTAGCGCTTTACTACATTGGCGGTATCATCAAGCACGCGCGTGCCATCAACGCATTTGCTAACCCATCAACAAACTCGTACAAGCGCCTTGTCCCTGGGTTTGAAGCACCGGTAATGCTAGCTTACTCGGCTCGTAACCGTTCTGCGTCTATCCGTATTCCAGTAGTACCAAGCCCGAAAGCACGTCGTATCGAAGCTCGTTTCCCAGATCCAGCAGCAAACCCATACCTAGCGTTTGCCGCTCTTCTAATGGCTGGTCTTGATGGTATCAAGAACAAGATCCATCCAGGAGAAGCGATGGATAAAGATTTGTACGACCTACCAGCAGAAGAAGCCGCTGAGATTCCAAAAGTAGCCGAGTCACTTGAAGTGGCACTAAAAGCACTGGATGAAGATCGTGAATTCCTGACCGCTGGCGGCGTATTCTCTGATGATTTCATCAACTCATACATCACGCTAAAAGCAAAAGATGTAGAACGCGTCAACATGGCCGTTCACCCACTAGAATTTGAATTGTACTACTCGGTATAATTCTTAGCTTTGGTGCAAAATGTAACTTAGGTTACGGATTTATCAGGCTCGCCTCGCAGGTGAGCCTTTTTCATATTTGGGGTTAATTCCGGACGTCGTAACATTAGCGTTACAACAATAACGGCACTCAAAAGCCGATACCCTTAACGTGAAAACATCTCTATATAGGGGGATGACTGTGAATCTGATCCGAACTTTACTCCTAACAATCATCATGCTTTATTCCGCGACTTCAATTGCACAAAACGTCTATACGTGGGTGGATGCGAATGGCGTGTTGCATCTTAGCGATGTCCCACAAGATAAGGGAGCAAAGCAAATTTCGATTCCTGATTTTCAGGCCGATGCGCCTGAGCCAACCTTTGAAAACTCTCACCCCGTCACTAACCTTACCAAAGAGCTGCCACTGGAAAAATCCGCAACCCATGTCAACAAAATAGAACCGCTAACCATTGCAATTCGCTCTCCGGCTGACGATGAAACCTTACGCAGCAATGCGGGCGTTATTTCAATCAACGCCGAACTCAATCGCAACTTAACCGTCAGTGAACAGTTGCAATTAGTCATGAATGACAAAGCCTATGGCGCTCCCACCACTCAACCTACTTGGACGCTGAAAAATCTAGATAGAGGAACGCATCGCTTTTTAATTCAAGTAGTTGTAAACGGCAAGATTATTGCATCGTCTAACCCTGTGACGGTGCATTTACATCGAGCCAGCATCAAGTGATGAACTCTTCGCCAATAAGCTCGATATAACAACAGGTTTCACTTTTTCTTCTGACACCGATGCGCCATACTTAGCCATGCAATGCACCAAAGTTGTGCATTGCATCATTTGGGAACACGGACAAGGATGAAAACGTGAATTGTGAGCTAAGCCAAACGATTTTAAATAATATCGTTACCGCCACCTTGATGCTCGATGAGTCTCTTTGTATCCGTTATGCCAATCCAGCGGCTGAACAACTCTTCTCCCAAAGTGCTAAGCGAATTATCAACCAACCACTGTCAAAACTCATCCAGCACGCTTCTCTAGACTTAGCGCTGCTTTCTCAGCCGTTGCAAAGTGGCCAAAGTATTACTGATAGCGATGTTACGTTTGTGGTCGATGGTAAGCCACTGATGCTGGAAGTGACCGTGAGCCCTATATCTTGGCAACGCGAGCTGATGCTTTTGGTCGAAATGCGCAAAATTGGTCAACAACGACGGTTAACACAAGAGCTCAATCAGCACGCCCAACAGCAAGCGGCAAAACTCTTAGTTCGCGGGCTGGCGCATGAAATTAAAAACCCATTAGGTGGGCTACGCGGCGCGGCGCAACTGCTAGAAAGAATGTTGCCGGACCACAGTCTCACTGAGTACACCCAAATTATTATTGAACAAGCCGATCGACTGCGCGCGCTCGTTGATCGTTTGCTCGGCCCACAAAAACCGGGCAAGAAGTGCTCTGAAAATCTCCATGTAATTTTGGAAAAAGTCCGCCAATTGGTTGAGCTAGAAGCCAGCACACACTTGGTGATTGAACGAGATTATGACCCCAGCTTGCCCGATATTTTGATGGATACCGATCAAATCGAGCAGGCATTACTGAATATCGTCAGCAATGCGGCACAGATTTTATCTCATGATCCGCATGGTAAAATCACACTTCGCACCAGAACAGTGCACCAAGCCAATATTCACGGACAGCGCCATAAGTTAGTGGCACGCATAGAAATCAGCGATAACGGCCCAGGCATTCCTACCGAATTACAAGACACACTGTTTTATCCCATGGTCAGCGGCCGTGAAGGTGGAACGGGGCTGGGTCTTTCTATCTCACAAAACCTGATCGATCAGCACAATGGAAAAATCGATGTTGAAAGCTGGCCAGGTCGAACCACATTTACTATTTATTTACCCATTTGACCGATGTCAGATTGGGTTTGCTGCTAAGGAATAAACATTATGAGTAAAGGATACGTTTGGGTGGTGGACGATGATAGTTCGATCCGCTGGGTGATGGAAAAAACGCTCTCATCAGCCAACATAAAATGCGAAACGTTTTCCGATGCCGAAAGTGTGTTACTGGCGCTAGAAAGAGAAACGCCCGATGTGCTCGTTTCCGATATTCGCATGCCGGGCATGAATGGTATTGAGCTGCTAAACCAAGTTCATTCACGATCTCCTGAGTTGCCCGTCATCATCATGACTGCCCACTCAGATCTTGATGCCGCGGTGAATGCCTATCAAAAGGGTGCCTTTGAGTATCTGCCTAAACCTTTTGATGTCGATGAAACCCTCACCTTGGTTGAACGTGCCATTGCTCATAGTCAGGAGCAGCGCAAAGAACAATCCAATCAACAGATTGGCGTTGATAGTACACCGGAAATCATTGGAGAAGCCCCTTCAATGCAAGAGGTATTTCGGGCGATTGGCCGTTTATCACGTTCCTCAATCTCAGTCTTGATCAATGGTGAATCAGGAACCGGGAAAGAGTTAGTCGCTCACGCGCTTCATCGCCATAGCCCACGCGCCCAAAAACCGTTTATTGCCCTCAATATGGCCGCAATTCCAAAAGATCTCATCGAGTCAGAACTGTTTGGTCATGAGAAAGGAGCATTCACTGGTGCAAACAATGTCCGCCAAGGGCGTTTTGAGCAGGCCAATGGTGGCACCCTATTCTTAGATGAAATTGGCGATATGCCGCTCGACATTCAAACTCGGCTACTGCGTGTTTTAGCCGATGGTCAGTTTTACCGCGTAGGAGGGCATTCAGCAATCAAAGTGGATGTCCGCATTGTCGCCGCTACTCACCAAAACTTAGAAAAGCTCGTTCATCAAGGAAAGTTTCGTGACGACCTTTTTCACCGTCTCAATGTCATTCGTATTCATATCCCAGCACTGCGTGAGCGAAGCCAAGATATAGAAAAACTGACCAAGCACTTTCTCGCCTCTGCAGCAAAAGAATTAGGCGTAGAAATGAAAACGCTACATCCTAAGAGCATTGAAATTTTGAATCGTCTTGAATGGCCGGGAAACGTACGACAACTTGAAAATATGTGTCGCTGGTTAACTGTAATGGCCAGTGGTAGCGAGGTGCTACCCAGTGATCTTCCTTCCGAATTATTGTCGGAAAAGAAAAATAGTGACTTTGATAGTGCTATAAGTTGGCAACAACAACTCGCAAGTTGGGCTAAATCTTCATTAGCTTCAGGAGAAACAGAGCTGCTTTCTTATGCACTTCCTGAATTTGAACGTATACTTTTGGAAGCAGCACTTCATCACACCAATGGTCACAAACAAGACGCAGCTAAGGTGCTTGGGTGGGGGCGCAATACGTTGACAAGGAAGTTAAAAGAACTTTACTGATAATTTTTTAATGATCAGGTGCAGTGATTCACTTTCTGGCACAATGCAATCACCCACCTTGCGTGTTTTACCGATAATTTGTATGGATGCAGAAGACACGACATGTCATTTACGAATCAAATAACGTTGAAAACAGCCGTTGTTCTACCATTTGTTATGATTTTCCTCATAACGATTGGAGTGATTGTGGGTGTACAAAAATACAGTTATGAAGAGATGGTTGATGACATTAGCAGCAAACAGCTTTCATCATTAAATGCCAATGTAGAGCAGCGGCTGATCAGTTTTCTCGATGAACCTTTTCAAGCCAGCCTCGCTTTAAGCCACACGATCGGCTTTAGTCAGTTCTATTCTGCGGACGATGTCAGTAAAATAGAAGGATATCTGCTTGCCAGTTTTGAAACGCTTTATCGACCGCTAGAACAAATTGATGTGATCGGATTTGGTGGCGAACAGGCGGAGTACGTGGGCTTTCGCAAAGAGATTGGTGATAGTTTTACCTTGATGGTGAAAGATAATCGAACTCAGCAAAACTTGGTGATCTACTCAGGAAAAACCATCAATCAAGATATTCGCTCCACCATTGCCGATTATGATCCAAGAACTCGCCCCTGGTATACTCCAGTTGCACAAAGTTTAAGCCCAAGTTGGTCGCCAATCTACACTAATGTTGATGAACGCCAAGAGATCACGCTCTCTGCTTTAGCACCCGTTTTCTCTATGAACAAATTCATCGGTGTTTTGGTGACTGATGTGAAAATCGATACGTTCAATGCGTTTCTGGCCTCACTGCAACAGAAAACTCATGCCAACGTGTATATTATTGATCCAGAAAAAAGATTGGTGGCTCACTCCAATACCAGCACCGTTGTCTCTTGGGGGACCGAACTGTCGGCAAAAGGAGAGCGACTACTGGCTATCGAAAATGCCAACCCAGTGATCCAAGCCAGTGCACATTATATTGATAACCATGACAAAATGCTGTCAGCAACACTCAACAAATTCGAAACGGTAGTTGATGGCACCCGCTATTTTAATCATCTCACTCCCTTTAAAGATAAACATGGCATCGAATGGTTTATTGGCGTCTCGATTTCAGAAACCGATCTACTTGGTCGATTGCCAGAAAACCAACAAAACAGTTGGATTATTGGCAGCATTGTCAGCCTTATCGGCATTGGTATAGGGCTCATTGCCTTTAATCGAATCACCACTCCAATTACCGCCACCGCGGCTGCTGCTCAGCATCTAGCAAAAGGGGATTGGGAAAGTAACATGCCGAAAGCTGGCAATATTTATGAAACGAGTTTACTTGTTTATTCATTCAATGAAATGGCCAACAACCTAAAAGCCTCATTTAAGGCATTGCATTCCCAATTGATCTACGATTCCCTAACCAAGCTCTATAGCCGTGAAGGTTTAATTGATAACTTTAGTCAATCAAATCAAATTAATGGCAGCCTATTGCTTATCGGCATCGATAAATTCAGAGATATTAATGACAGCTTGGGACATCAGCAAGGTGACTTACTATTACAAATTATTGCTGAAAAATTACGCACACTATTTGCAAGCACCTCATGTATTGCTCGTACAGGTGGTGATGAATTCGCTATTTACATCCCCTCTTTACAACAAAAGAATGAAGCCCAATCCGCGGCTAACAGCATATTACAAATGTTTGCTGTCCCATTCTCAATGCATAATGAAAAAGTGGTCGTCAATGCCTCCATTGGCATCGTACTCCCTAATGACACACTCCATACTATGGCTCTATGGTTACGTAATGGTAGCATCGCACTCAGCCACGCCAAGCAAGAGCGCTCAAGGATCTGCTATTACTCTCCAGAGATGGACGATGTATCTCGTAAACGTACGCAAATGCTCACTCAAATTAAGCTTGCCATAGAGAACAAAGAATATATTCCGTATTATCAACCAATTGTAAACTTATCAACGGGAGATATCATCGGAGCTGAAGCCTTGGCACGCTGGGTGACACCAAGCGGTGATATCATTCCCCCCTTGGAATTCATTCCTATCGCTGAAGAAAGCGGCTTTATTGGCCTGATTGGTGAGCAAATCTTGTATCAAGCGTGTTTTGACACGATGCAAGGCATCAAGATGGGTAAATGGGGATCGACGTTTAAAATGCACGTCAACCTCTCAGTGAACCAGCTATCTCAACCTCAGTTTGTTCATGAACTCAAAGCGACTTTGGAAAGAACGGGGCTTGAACCCAATAACCTCGCTTTAGAGATCACAGAATCAAGAATTGTTGATAACGACCCAGTTATTTTAGCAAACATGAACAAACTCAAAGAGCTGGGCATCCATATCGCGATAGATGATTTTGGTACCGGATACAGCTCCCTTTCTTATTTACATCAACTTCCATTCGATTGTCTAAAAATAGACAGGGCGTTTGTATCGCAGCTCGAACAGACAAATCTCAGTAGCTCAGTCGTTGCGGCAATCATCAACATGACTCGTGGGTTTAATGTCGAAATTGTAGCAGAAGGTATTGAAACCAAAGAGCAAGTCCATCTCCTAAACATGCTTAACTGCACTCAGGGACAAGGCTTTCTGTTTAGTAAAGCCATCCCTTTTAACGAATGGTCAACAGATATGGTAAACATAAAAGCCAAATAAACAGAATTGGATGATTTAATACTCTTTGCTAGCTGACACTGACCACATTGATTTTTATACTTGATGCCATACACACTTTCGGAAAAACATAATGATAACTAAAAACCTACCGCTTACTGATTTGCATCGCCATCTTGACGGCAACATTCGAACCAAAACTATCTTAGAACTAGGGCAACGATTTGGTGTAGCGCTGCCAGCTGGCAACATAGAAGAGCTCACACCTCATGTACAAATCGTCGAAGCAGAACCATCATTGGTCGCCTTTTTATCAAAACTTGATTGGGGAGTTGCCGTATTGGGTGATCTCGATGCTTGCCGAAGAGTCGCCTACGAAAATGTCGAAGATGCCTTAAATGCTCAAATTGATTATGCCGAGCTGAGGTTCTCTCCTTACTATATGGCTATGAAACATCAACTGCCTATCGCTGGCGTTGTTGAGGCTGTAGTTGATGGGGTACAAGCGGGCGTTCGAGACTTCGGTATTCAGGCTAACCTAATAGGAATTATGAGCCGCACTTTTGGCACCGATGCTTGTCAGCAGGAGCTAGACGCTATTTTGACTCAAAAACAGCACATTGTTGCAGTCGACTTGGCAGGCGATGAACTTGGGCAGCCGGGCGAGCGATTTATTTCTCACTTTAAACAAGTACGAGATGCAGGACTAAGAGTTACAGTACATGCTGGAGAGGCGGCGGGGTCAGAAAGTATGTGGCAGGCAATCAAAGAGCTAGGTGCAGAACGCATTGGACACGGAGTAAAAGCCGTCCATGACCCTAAGCTAATGGATTATCTTGCCAAACATCGTATTGGCATTGAGTCTTGCCTAACGTCAAACTTCCAAACGAGCACAGTAAACTCTCTTGCTCATCATCCTATAAAACAGTTTTTAGAGCATGGGATACTTGCTTGTTTAAATACTGATGACCCAGCGGTTGAAGGTATTGAACTTCCACATGAATATGAAGTTGCAGCACTTCAAGCAGGCCTTTCTCAAGAGCAGATCAGACAAGCGCAAATTAACGGATTAGAATTAGCCTTTCTTTCAGACTCAGATAAAAAAGCACTGTCAGCCAAAGCCGCTTTGCGTAGCTAAATCTCCTGAACCATGTCTCTCTAGCTGATGTTTAATACATCGGCTTTTTTATACCTAAGACATAGAGACCGAAAAGAATAAGAATAGATTGAACAAAGTGTAGCTACCACACGACTGTCCTGAGAGTGATAAAAAAATAAAATGCTATTTTTCTCAAACGAAAAAAGCCCTGCTATTACTAGCAGGGCTTCTTAATAAGTGGCGGAGCGGACGGGACTCGAACCCGCGACCCCCGGCGTGACAGGCCGGTATTCTAACCAACTGAACTACCGCTCCGCAGCGTGTCTGGTTAGACAATATTCAAAGCCTGGCGATGTCCTACTCTCACATGGGGAGACCCCACACTACCATCGGCGCTGTTGTGTTTCACTTCTGAGTTCGGCATGGAATCAGGTGGGTCCACAACGCTATGGTCGCCAAGCAAATTTCTTAATTCGGAAAGCTGTTTCGTTCTCATTCACACATTCAATGTTCTTCAATTGAGCCCACAAAACCCCTTCGGTGTTGTATGGTTAAGCCTCACGGGCAATTAGTATTGGTTAGCTCAACGCCTCGCAGCGCTTACACACCCAACCTATCAACGTTCTAGTCTCGAACAACCCTTTAGGACACTTAAAGTGCCAGGGAAGACTCATCTCAG
>NZ_CAWNMR010000008.1:0-75560 GCF_963875615.1 Vibrio sp. V09_P4A23P171 | reverse complement strand
TTGGGCTTGAACCCTTACTGGCTGTGCCGTGTCAGTGAGGCGGCATTATAGAGATCGCCGTCACGTTGGCAACCCCTTTTTGCTGTTTTTTTTGATTTTCTATTTGTTCGAACAGAAAAAAGCCAAAAGACGCTAAAAATCGACTTTTTATTTACAATTTTTTAAAGTTATAACTAAAAAGAGATACTTTTTGCCAGTTTGTGTACTCAACTTCTTTTGAGGTGTCAGTTTCACCGCCAGTCAATGACATGATGAAACGAATCATCACCTTATCGAAAAAGTGATAACGTGGATAGTAAAGAGCACCAGCGAAAACTCCGATTAGCTTGGGTTGCCATGCTGATTTACTGAGAAAGGTTTTAATATAGACACTTCCTTCTGGAGTATCTTTACCCTGCGCTTCTTTTCTTGCAGTTAAGTTGACACAAAAGAACGCCGCTTTAGCGAGTGCTAATTGCTCGGCATGTTTTTCTATAAATTGATAAAGCTTTTTATTTAAATGTCCGTAGCGAATAGAAGCACCAATTAAGACTCGATCGTAAAGAGCTAAATCAATATCCTCAATTTGATGTAAATCGGCAAGTTCGCAATCAAACTCAGAAAGTTCCTCTTTTATATAGTTAAGAATTTTCTTGGTTTGACCTTCACGGGAAGAATAGAGAAAAAGAGCTTTTTGCACGAGATATCCTTAACTGCGCCAAAACGTAGGGGTAAGCAGTATTAATAGTGTAAAAATTTCTAAGCGACCAAAGAGCATCGAAACAACCAATACCCATTTTGCACTGTCATTAACATCCGCAAAGTGTACGGAGACTTGACCCAATCCAGGCCCTAAGTTATTCAATGTTGCAGCGACGGCAGAAAATGCACTCAGTTCATCCATCCCTGTTGCGATCAATGCCAACATACACGCCACGAAGACCAGTGCGTACGCTGAGAAAAATCCCCAAACCGCGTCAACAACTCGCTGTGAAAGAGCACTTCCGCCCACCTTAATCGTATACACGGCTCTTGGGTGAATAAGGCGTTTCATCTCACGAGCACCTTGTAAGGTAAGCAATAAGATACGGATCACTTTCATGCCACCGCCCGTAGAGCCAGCACACCCACCTATAAATGAAGAAAACAGCAATAATACAGGTAAGAATAACGGCCAATCTGCAAAACCTGTTGTGGTAAAGCCTGCCGTCGTCGAAATGGATACCGTTTGAAATAGCGCCTGATCAAAAGCGTCATAAAAAGAGTCGTAAGAATGGTGTTTGAGTAAAATCGAAAAGCAAACCGCAAACAAAATGACTTGTATAAGAGCGAAAGCTCTAAACTCTGGATCTTTAAGGTAATATTTTGGATGAACACCACCTGTCGCAAACGCCGCGTAATGGAGCGTAAAATTACAGGCTGAAATGAGCAAAAAAATAACCGTAATTAAATTGATTGCATAGCTATCAAAATACCCCATGCTTGCATCATGAGTCGAAAATCCACCAATAGCGATCGTAGAGAAGCTATGGCAAATCGCATCAAACAGGGTCATCCCCGCCGCCCAAAAAGCCGTTGCGCAAGCAATCGTTAAGCTTAAATAGATGTACCAAAGTGCTTTGGCAGTTTCGGCGATTCTTGGAGTAACTTTAGTATCTTTGACCGGGCCCGGGATCTCCGCCCGATATAACTGCATTCCCCCAATTCCCAATACTGGCAAAATGGCCACCGCTAGAACGATGATCCCCATCCCACCAAACCATTGTAAAAACTGCCGATAGAACAAAATCGCTTTAGGTAATTCATCTAACCCAACAATGACGGTTGCTCCGGTGGTGGTTAATGCTGAAAACGATTCAAAAAACGCATCCGTCACCGATACATTAGGGTTATCCGCTAACCAAAATGGTAATGAACCCGCACTACCGATAACCGTCCAAAACAGTACAACGATCAAAAAACCGTCTCTGGCTTTCAATTCATGTCGATAGCGGCGGTTTGGAAACCAAAAAAAACCGCCACACATCAACAATACAAAAAAGGTCGTGACAAAAGGTACACCTGCACCATCGCGGTACAGCAAAGCCACCAGCGCAGGGGCAAGCATCGAGACACTAAATAGCGCGAGCAAAAGCCCGACGATACGAATAATAGATCGAATTTGCATTGCTTTTTCTGAAGCGAAGCTTCTGACTTCCTAATTATTTTTTATGGCGGTCACTACAGCTTTTGCACCGCTTTTATTAATGATAGTTTGAGTAAAGGCATCAAGATGGCGCAATTCTATCTCAACAAGAAATTTAACCTGTTCTTTATAATCGGCTTCGACTTCGAATGCTTCATACTGCGCGATGATGGATTGAGCAATCGGCACAAAACCGTAGTCTAACGTTAGGGATAATTTTGTGGTGATTTTTTTCTCAATAGTTTGAAGCTGCTTGAGTGCTTGTTGTACTCCGCCACCATAAGCTTTAACTAACCCACCAGTGCCAAGACGAATCCCACCATAATAACGAGTGACGACGGCCGTTAACTCCCCGACACTCGATCCGGCTAGCTGCGCCAATATCGGTTTGCCCGCCGTCCCTGATGGCTCACCATCATCACTAAAACCCCACAACATCGAATCTTCCGGTCGTCCGGCAACAAAGCCCCAGCAGTTATGTCTGGCGTCGCTATGTTTTGTCTTTATTTGCGCAACGAAGGCTTTGGCAGCATCTACACTCGGAGTATGGGCCAAATAGGTAATAAAGAGGCTTTTTTTGATTTCCTCTTCAAATTGGGTGGGCAACGCTGGAATTAAATAAGGTTGTTCGTTCATGTGAAATCATAGATCGAGCGGATGGCAAGAGTGTAACACGTGCACTTAAAAAAGCAGCGCTGATCTCCATTCGCACTCAATGTTAAACAGTTGTTTAAAAAATGTATTGAAATTAAACAATCCTCAGGTCAAACTAAACCGACTGGTCAAACCAGAACCATTAATACAACAAAAACTCTCACACACGATCTTAAGGTTGTATGTCACGGAGATAGACAATGATTTACCAAGCCAACACCCTACAGGTAAAGGAATTACAAGATGGTATTGCGGAGTTGCGTTTCTGCTCCAAGGAGTCAGTGAACAAACTTGACCTTGCCACTCTTGAATCGCTCAACCATGCACTTGATGCCCTAAAAGCCCACCAAGGACTGAAAGGCCTTATTCTTACTTCCGATAAAGAATCTTTTATTGTCGGGGCTGATATCACTGAGTTTTTAGGTCTCTTTGCTAAACCTGCGCAAGAACTCGACCAATGGCTGCAATTTGCCAATAGCATTTTCAACAAACTAGAAGATCTACCCGTTCCGACACTAGCCGCTTTAACAGGGCACGCGCTAGGCGGTGGATGTGAGTGTGTACTCGCTACCGATTTCCGTATTGGTGACGCGACCACCAGCATAGGATTACCGGAAACAAAGCTTGGTATTATGCCGGGGTTCGGTGGCTGTGTGCGTCTGCCTCGTGTAATTGGTGCCGACAATGCTATGGAAGTGATCACTCAAGGCAAAGCATGTCGTGCTGAGGAAGCCCTTAAAATTGGACTGCTCGATGCGATTGTTGATAGTGACAAACTGCTTGAGTCAGCACTCAAAACCATCACATCGGCCATCAATGAAACCGTTGATTGGAAAATGCGTCGCCAGCAAAAAATGTCCGCGCTGACACTCAGCAAATTAGAAGCCATGATGAGCTTCACCATGGCCAAAGGCTTGGTTGCACAGCATGCCGGACCTCATTATCCAGCGCCAATAACCGCTGTTATTGCAATAGAAGAAGCCGCGCGCTGTAGCCGTGATGAAGCATTGGCCATTGAGCGTAGACACTTCGTTAAGCTCGCTCATTCTGAAGCGGCGAAATCCTTGGTCGGTTTATTCCTCAACGACCAATATATTAAAGCACTGGCAAAAAAAGCGGCTAAATCAGCCAATAAAGAAACCGGACGAGCGGCTGTACTTGGTGCGGGTATCATGGGCGGCGGCATTGCTTATCAATCGGCAGTAAAGGGCGTGCCTGTTTTGATGAAAGATATTGCTCAATCGTCCCTTAATTTAGGTATGACAGAGGCATCTAAGTTACTCAACAAGCAGCTAGAGCGCGGAAAAATTGATGGTTTTAAAATGGCAAGTGTGCTGGCATCGATTACGCCTAGCCTGCATTATGCGGGGATTGAGCAAGCGGATGTAATTGTTGAAGCTGTGGTTGAAAACCCGAAAATCAAAGCCGCGGTACTAAGTGAAGTCGAAGCCAATGTTGGTGAGGATGCGGTTATCACCTCGAACACCTCAACCATTCCAATCAACCTACTGGCCAAATCACTCAAACGTCCAGAAAACTTCTGTGGTATGCACTTTTTTAACCCAGTACATCGTATGCCATTGGTGGAAATTATTCGTGGTGAACACACTTCCGATGAAACCATCAATCGAGTTGTCGCTTACGCGGCCAAAATGGGTAAATCCCCCATCGTGGTCAATGACTGCCCTGGGTTCTTCGTAAACCGCGTACTTTTCCCTTACTTTGGTGGCTTTAGTTTATTACTGCGCGATGGCGCTGATTTCACTCAAATCGATAAAGTGATGGAGCGTAAGTTTGGTTGGCCAATGGGCCCTGCTTATCTTCTAGATGTGGTCGGTATTGATACCGCTCACCATGCACAAGCAGTAATGGCACAAGGTTTCCCCGAACGTATGGGTAAACAGGGCCGCGATGCTATTGATGCACTGTTTGACGCCAATAAATATGGCCAGAAAAATGGCAGCGGTTTCTATCAATACACTTTAGATAAGAAAGGCAAACCGAAGAAAACTTTCTCTGAAGAGGTTCTCACTGTTCTTAACGTAGAATGTGGTGATAAACGTACTTTTGATGATCAAACCATCATTGAGCGCATGATGATTCCGATGATCAATGAAGTGGCACTCTGTTTAGAAGAGAAGATCATCGCTTCACCCCAAGAAGCGGATATGGCGTTGGTGTACGGCTTGGGGTTCCCTCCTTTTAGAGGCGGCGTATTCCGCTATCTCGATAGTCTTGGCTTACAAAACTACGTTGCAATGGCAAGCCAATACCAAGCATTGGGCGCGATGTATCATGTACCTCAACTGCTGCTTGATATGGCAGAAAAAGGCGAGACCTTCTACGGTACTCAACAAGCAAGTTCTATCTAAGGAGAGATGTCCAAATGACTTCACATAAGAGAAATGTCGTAATTGTTGATTGCCTACGCACCCCGATGGGTCGTTCAAAAGGTGGGGCATTTCGTCATACTCGTGCGGAAGATTTATCTGCACATCTGATGAAAGGCATTTTAGCCCGTAATCCACAAGTCAACCCAAAAGAGATCGAAGATATCTACTGGGGTTGTGTGCAACAAACCTTAGAACAAGGCTTTAACGTCGCGCGTAATGCGGCACTGTTGGCTGGCTTGCCGATTGAAATTGGTGCCGTCACCGTTAACCGTTTATGTGGTTCATCAATGCAAGCACTGCATGATGCCACCCGCGCCATTATGGTTGGTGATGCTGAAATCTGCCTTGTGGGCGGCGTTGAGCATATGGGACACGTACCGATGAACCATGGCGTTGATTTCCATCCTGGCATGTCAAAAACCGTTGCCAAAGCTGCGGGGATGATGGGGTTAACGGCTGAGATGTTAGGTAAAATGCACGGCATTAGCCGTGAGCAACAAGATGCCTTTGCCGCTCGTTCGCATCAACGCGCTTACGCAGCAACCGTTGAAGGCCGCTTCAAAAATGAAATCCTCCCCACTGAAGCTCATGCCGAAGATGGTACTCTGTTCACGCTCGATTTTGATGAAGTGATCCGCCCGGAAACCACTGTTGAGGGGCTAGCACAGTTGCGTCCTGTTTTTGACCCAGCCAATGGTACTGTAACGGCAGGCACCTCATCGGCTCTGTCCGATGGCGCATCGGCGATGTTGATCATGAGCGAAGAGAAAGCCAATGCGCTTGGCTTAAAGATTCGTGCGCGTGTGAAATCAATGGCCGTCGCTGGTTGCGATCCTTCAATTATGGGTTACGGGCCAGTTCCGGCGACCCATAAAGCGCTACAGCGTGCAGGCCTCACCATGCAAGATATGGATGTGATTGAGTTAAACGAAGCGTTTGCAGCTCAATCTCTACCTTGCGCGAAAGATCTTGGTTTGCTCGATGTAGTGGATGAGAAGGTTAACCTAAACGGAGGGGCGATCGCGCTGGGTCATCCTCTCGGGTGTTCTGGCACGCGCATCTCAACCACATTGATTAACTTGATGGAAGCGAAAGACGCCAAATATGGTCTAGCAACGATGTGCATTGGTTTAGGCCAAGGCATTGCGACTATTTTTGAGCGCCCATAACCATTCTGTTTTTCTTCTCACTGAAGAGTCTTTTAAGAGCCAGCACTGCTGGCTCTTCTTATTAGGTTATTTAGCTTGAAGCCAATCACGATAAAGTTGATCGCTACTGCCCAGATAATTTACCATCCACTCGATCAATTTATGATTATCATCTTTGCGCCATACTAAACAGCATTGACTAAGCAGTTTATCAACGGTGAGAACCCGTTCAACCAACCCACCATCAACAATCAAAGGTTGTGCAATGTGTCTTGGCATGTAGCCAACACCGACTTCATTTTTTAAGCATTCAATCGCACTATACCAATTCGGTAAAAGTAAGCGCCGTTGCTGCGGGTAGTGATCCGTATGCCGCTTGGGTAATACACTTGACGTGTCATCCAAACAAATCGCCGGGAACTGACTGACAAAATCTTCGCTTAAATAGGGCTCTTGAGCACAAGGGTGATGAGGAGACATTACAAATGCCCAATCCAACACGCCCATGTCACGCACTTCAAAATCACCACCGACAGGAATCGCAGAGGTTGCACCAATCACAATGTCAGCTCGACCTTGCGCAATAGCTTCCCATGAGCCATTAAAGACTTCCATGTTGATTTGCAGCTCAGCAAACTCAAACGTGCGATAAAAATCTTCCACCAGCGGTTTCATTTTGTCGAGTTTGACCACGTTATCAAGCGTCAATTTTAGCGTTTTCTGCCAACCATGCGCCGCGCGTTTAGTTTGTGAACGAATCTCTTCCATCTGCCTAAGCAATTGGCGAGCCTCCACCATAAACAGCTCACCAGCGGGCGTCAGTTCCACCTTTCTAGGTAAACGGCGAAACAGCAGCACATCCAAATCTTGTTCGACTTGGCGAACGCCGTAGCTGATCGCTGACGGCACTTTATGCAAAACTTCCGCAGCGGCGGTAAAACTACCCAACCGTGCGACAGTATCAAGCATTTCTAATGAGGATTTAGAAAACATAAGCCTTCAATTTTTTTGATGAATAACCAACAAATTTAGCGTTTCATTTAATATTAAACGAAAAATAGAATAGATGAGTAGATAAATTAAGGTTGGCATAGATTAATGCTGGCCAAATATTGATTAATTTTTTTGAATGGTAATAAAAATGAAAGCATCAAAATTACAGTTGCTGTACTTAGCCGCGCTCTCTATGCTTGGCTTCATTGCCACAGACATGTACCTCCCTGCCTTTAAAGCAATGGAAATGGACTTTGCCACAGGGCCAGAGCAAATAGCCTTGTCTCTCACCGTTTTTCTGGTCGGTATGGCATTAGGTCAACTGGTGTGGGGCTTAGCTTCCGATAAATATGGTCACCGTAACACGCTGGCGGCAGGCCTTGTTCTATTCACGTTGGCATCATTTGGTTTAGCTTTTAGTGAACAGGTTTGGCAATTATTAGCGTTGCGCTTTGTGCAAGCTTTAGGGGTGTGTGCTCCCGCAGTGATCTGGCAAGCAATGGTAATTCAACGCTACCCAGCTAAAACAAGCCAGCAAATATTCGCCACCATTATGCCTTTGGTCGCGCTTTCACCCGCGCTTGCACCTCAATTAGGCGTCTTACTGGCCGATAACTTTGGTTGGCACAGTATTTTTGTGACATTGACATTGATGGGCGTTGCGCTTGTAGCCTGTACTTTTGCTCAAAAAAATGAACAATCACAACCCAAACAAACCTCAATTAAGCAAGATATCAAAGCTCTGCTCAGCACTAAAACCTACTTGGGTAATGTGATGATGTTTGCTTGCGCTTCTGCGGCCTTCTTTGCTTACTTGACTGGGATGCCAGAGATTATGGCACGCCTTGGTTATGCCGCTAAAGATATCGGTTTGAGTTTTATTCCTCAAACGATCGCTTTCATGGTTGGTGGCTACTTAGGTAAGGTGGGAGTGAATAAATTTGGTGACGAAAAAGTGCTCAAGCAGTTGATTGGCCTCTTCAGCGTTGCCACTTTATTAGTATTCATTGCATCACAGTGGCAACTGACCTCAATTTGGCCAATTTTGGCACCGTTTTGCTTAATAGCAGTTGCCAACGGAGCGCTTTACCCTATCGTGGTGAACCGCGCACTATCGAGTGCCAAACAAAGCCCAGCCACTGCAGCGGGTTTACAAAATAGCTTACAAATCTGCGTTAGTAGTTTAGCCAGCGCATTGGTCGCAACGTTGGCCAGCCAAGCACAAATGGTGACGGGTATTGCAATTATGATTTGTATGGGCGGGCTATGGATTGGTTATATCGTCTCGAACCGCGAACTTTCTCAACACTTCACCGCACCAGATAATGCACGCGTAGTCAGCGATGAAGAGTAAGTCTTTTAATAAGAACTGATAAAAAGCCGCTCATTATAAGCGGCTTTTTAATCGCTTATTTGTTAGCTACGCTTAACAGGACGCTTCCAACCATTGATTTTGCGCTCTTTCGCGCGAGTGATGACTAACTCACCTTCAGCAACGTTACTGCTTAGCGTAGTGCCAGCACCAATCGTTGCACCATTGGCGATCGTTACAGGAGCAATCAACTGGCTGTCTGAACCGACAAACACATCATCACCAATTGTGGTTTTGAATTTATTGACACCATCGTAATTACAAGTGATAACGCCAGCTCCGACATTAACACGCTGGCCAATTTCGGCATCACCAAGATAAGTTAAGTGATTGGCTTTCGAACCTTCACCCAAACGAGTATTTTTTACTTCCACGAAGTTACCCACGTGAGCATCATTACGCAGTTCAGCACCAGGACGTAAACGGGTAAAAGGCCCAACGGTACAGTTTTCTGCAACGGTTGCCCCTTCAATGACGCTGTATGGGCGAATCACTGTGTTGTCATCAATTTCGCAATCTTTAAGCACGCAACCCATGCCGATAATTACGTTATCACCCAAAGAGACATTTCCTTCGATGATGACGTTTGCATCAATCTCAACATCCATCCCACACTGTAATTCACCACGCAGATCAAAACGCGTAGGATCACGTAGCATTACACCTTGTTCTAATAGCTTTTTCGCTTGTGTTGCTTGGTAAGCACGCTCTAAACGAGCCAGTTGAGCGCGATCATTTACCCCTTCCACTTCAATAGAGCTGGCAGGATGAACAGCCTCAACTGCGCGGCCTTCATTGTGCGCGGCAGCGATAACATCTGTCAGATAATATTCGCCTTGTGCGTTCTCATTACTTAAGCCTGACAACCAGCGCTTGAGATCGCGCCCCGTTGCCACCATCACGCCCGTATTGATCTCTTTAATTAACTTTTGCTCATCAGTGGCATCTTTTTGTTCAACAATTGCCACCACAGGGCCATGCTTACGCACGATACGGCCATAACCGGTTGGGTTATCCAGTACCACAGTCAGCAAGGCTATTCCATCATTAGGCTGTGCATCTAACAAGCTTTCCACGGTTTCTTCCGAGATCAATGGAACATCACCGTACAACACGAGGATCTTCTCATCGTCTTGGAAATGAGGCGAGGCTTGATCAACGGCATGGCCAGTTCCTAATTGATCCGCTTGCAGCACCCAGTTAACCGACTCTTCGGCAAGCGCTTGCTGCATTTGCTCACCACCATGACCATAAACCAAGTGGATATTTTGGGCACCTAAGCTATTGCACGTATCAATTACGTGTTTCACCATTGGCTTACCCGCCAGTGTGTGCAGCACTTTAGGCATATTAGAATACATTCGAGTACCTTTACCTGCTGCGAGGATCACTGCGCTAAATTTCATTGACAACCTATTGACGTTAAAAAAGTTAAGCCGCATTTTAGCGGTAATTAAAGAGATAGTTAATTTAACTAAATAATTTTCTGTTAAAAAATAAGCAAAAAGGCGACCTATAGGTCGCCTTTTTACATCACGTCTTAATTATAAAACACATTAACGACGTTTTTTGGTCAGCTCGATAACTCGTAACTGAGCCATGGCTTTAGCCAGTTCACTGGCCGCTTGTGCGAAGTTCATATCGCCATGCTGATTTGAAATATTCTCTTCAGCTTTGCGTTTGGCTTCTTCTGCCTTAGCTGCGTCTAGTTCTTCACCACGAATTGCCGTATCAGCCAGTACTGTAGCAGTACCCGGTTGCACTTCGACAATACCACCCGAAACATAAATAATTTCTTCGTGGCCGTGTAGCTTAACGATACGCACCATACCAGGCTTAATAGCGGTCAGCAGCGGTGTGTGACCATGGAAAATTCCCAGTTCACCTTCGCTACCGGTCACCTGAAACGTTTCGACTTGGCCAGAGAAGATTTTCTTCTCTGCACTGACGACGTCTAGGTGAAAGGTTATTGCTGCCATATCGCCTCCTAGTTAGCCTTATAGCTTCTTAGCATTCTCAATCGCATCGTCGATAGTACCGCAGTACATAAACGCTTGCTCTGGAATGTCATCGTATTCACCAGATAGAAGACCTTTGAAGCCACGTAGCGTCTCTTTTAGAGGTACGTAAACACCAGGGTCACCTGTAAATACTTCAGCTACGTGATAAGGCTGAGTTAGAAAACGTTCAATCTTACGTGCACGTGATACAACTTGCTTATCCGATTCAGACAACTCGTCCATACCCAAGATCGCAATGATGTCTTTCAGCTCTTTGTAGCGCTGAAGCGTCTGCTGAACGCCACGAGCGATGTCGTAGTGCTCTTGACCTACGACGAGTGGGTCTAGCTGACGAGACGTTGAATCGAGTGGGTCGATCGCTGGGTATAGGCCCATTGCTGCGATGTTACGGTTAAGTACAACCGTTGCATCCAAGTGCGCGAACGTTGTGGCTGGAGACGGGTCCGTCAAGTCATCTGCTGGTACATATACCGCCTGTACAGACGTGATAGAACCTTGCTTAGTTGACGTAATACGCTCCTGAAGCACACCCATTTCTTCTGCAAGAGTAGGTTGGTAACCTACCGCTGAAGGCATACGACCTAGCAGTGCTGATACTTCCGTACCGGCAAGCGTGTAACGGTAGATGTTATCGATGAACAGAAGTACGTCACGACCTTCGTCACGGAAACGTTCTGCCATTGTCAAACCCGTCAGTGCAACACGTAGACGGTTGCCTGGTGGCTCGTTCATCTGTCCGTAAACCATCGCTACTTTTGATTTTTCAGGCTCTTCGATGTTTACAACACCGGCTTCCTGCATCTCATAGTAGAAATCGTTACCTTCACGAGTACGTTCACCAACACCCGCAAATACTGAAAGACCTGAGTGTTGCAGTGCGATGTTGTTGATAAGTTCCATCATGTTAACGGTCTTACCTACACCTGCACCACCAAATAGACCGATTTTACCACCCTTAGAGAATGGACAAACCAAATCGATTACTTTTACACCGGTTTCAAGAAGAGCAGTTTCGTTTGATTGCTCTTCATAGCTTGGAGCTGGACGGTGGATAGAGTAAAGCTCTTCCGCACCGATTTCACCACGCTCATCAATCGCATCACCAAGCACGTTCATGATACGACCTAAAGTCTTAATACCGACTGGTACTGAAATTGGAGCGCCAGTATTTTCAACTACCAAACCACGACGTAAACCATCAGAGCTACCCATTACGATTGCGCGAATCACGCCACCGCCAAGCTGCTGTTGAACTTCAAGAACGAGACGTTCTTTTGAATCCACAACATTCAGAGCATCGTAAACACTTGGTACTTCGCCCTGTGGGAACTCTACGTCGACTACCGCACCGATGATCTGTACGATCTTACCTGTAGCCATCGTTAATCCTCTAAACTGTTTGTTTTACCTAAGCTTAAACCGCTGCTGCACCAGAAACGATTTCCGATAGTTCTTGTGTAATCGCCGCCTGACGGGCTTTGTTATACACAAGCTGTAAATCATCAATCAAGTTGCTTGCGTTATCGGTAGCTGCTTTCATCGCAATCATTCGAGCAGCTTGCTCACAAGCAAGATTCTCAACCACACCCTGATAAACCTGAGACTCTACATAACGCAGCAATAGTGCATCGAGTAGAGGCTTTGGTTCAGGCTCATAGATGTAATCCCAAGAATGTTCGCGTTTCATCTCTTCGCTATTCGATCTAGGCAAAGGTAGTAATTGATCGATCGTTGGTTCTTGAACCATAGTATTCACAAATTTGTTGAACACTACGTATAGGCGATCCAACTCACCTGCATCATATTTCTTCAGCATAACACCAACGGAACCGATCAAATCTTCCAAGGTTGGGCTATCGCCCAAACCAGAGACTTGAGCAGCGACTTTAGCGCCACTGTTTCTAAAGAAAGCCGTTGCCTTTGAGCCCACAATTGCCAGCTCAACCTCAGCACCTTTCTCCGACCAATCTTTCATGTCATGTAGAGCTTTTTTGAACAAGTTCACGTTCAAACCACCACACAAACCACGGTCTGTTGAAATAATGATGTAACCAACACGTTTGGCTTCGCGCTCTTCTAGATAAGGATGACGATATTCTAGATTTGCACTCGCCACATGACCGATCACTTTACGCATTGTTTCAGCGTATGGACGAGAAGCTTCCATGCCGTCTTGCGAACGACGCATTTTTGAAGCTGCTACCATTTCCATCGCTTTCGTAATTTTCTGCGTGCTTTTAACACTACCGATTTTATTACGTATCTCTTTTGCGCCGGCCATCGTTTTACTCTCTTTTAAGGTAATCCGTTATTGGTCAGTGGTGACCCTAGGGTCACCCACCAATTACCAGGTCTGGGTTGCCTTGAAATCGTCAACCAGTTTCTTGAACTGAGCTTCGATTTCATCGTTATAAGCACCCGATTTGTCGATATCTTTTACAAGATCAACATATTGACCACGAGCATACGACAGTAGAGCAGATTCAAAATCAGCCAGTTTATTCAACGCAACATCATTTAAATAACCACGCTCTGCCGCAAAGATAACCAACGCTTGGTCAAACACAGACATCGGAGCATATTGTTTCTGCTTCATCAGCTCTGTTACTTTCTGACCATGGTTTAGCTGTCTCTTCGTCGCTTCATCAAGATCTGACGAGAACTGAGCAAATGCAGCAAGTTCACGGTACTGTGCAAGCGCGGTACGGATACCACCTGACAGTTTCTTGATGATTTTCGTCTGAGCGGCACCACCTACACGAGATACTGAAATACCAGGGTCAACGGCTGGGCGAACACCCGCGTTGAATAGTTCAGTTTGTAGGAAGATCTGACCATCGGTAATCGAGATTACGTTAGTCGGTACGAATGCTGAAACGTCACCCGCTTGTGTTTCAATGATAGGTAGCGCGGTTAAAGAACCGGTTTTACCTTTCACTTCACCCTTAGTGAAACGTTCTACATACTCTTCGCTGACACGAGCAGCACGCTCAAGTAGACGAGAGTGGAGATAGAAAACGTCACCTGGGAATGCTTCACGGCCTGGTGGGCGTTTGAGTAGTAGTGAGATCTGACGGTAAGCAACCGCTTGTTTAGATAAGTCATCATAAACAATAAGTGCATCTTCACCGCGATCGCGGAAGTATTCACCCATTGCACAACCTGCATATGGCGCAAGGTATTGCAATGCCGCGGATTCAGAAGCCGATGCAACAACCACAACTGTGTTTGCAAGCGCGCCGTGCTCTTCTAATTTGCGTACTACGTTAGCGATAGTTGAGGCTTTTTGGCCAATCGCAACATAGATAGAGTAAATACCTGAATCTTTTTGGTTAATAATTGCGTCGATCGCCATTGCTGTTTTACCAGTTTGACGGTCACCGATGATAAGTTCACGTTGGCCACGACCGATTGGGATCATAGAGTCAACTGACTTATAGCCGGTTTGTACTGGTTGATCGACTGATTTACGGTCGATTACACCAGGTGCAATCATTTCAACAGGTGAAGACAATTTCGCTTCGATAGGACCTTTACCATCGATAGGCTGACCGAGTGTATTCACTACGCGACCTAACAATTCAGGACCAACTGGCACTTCAAGAATACGACCAGAACCTGTTACTTTCATGCCTTCCTTAAGGTCAGCATATGGGCCCATGACAACCGCACCAACCGAGTCACGCTCAAGGTTAAGTGCAAGTGCATAACGGCCACTCGGTAATTCAATCATTTCACCTTGCATCACGTCCGCTAGGCCGTGAATGCGAATGATACCATCGCTTACCGATACGATAGTACCTTCATTGCGAGCTTCACTAACAACGTCGAAAGATTCGATACGTTGTTTAATTAGATCGCTAATTTCCGTGGAATTAAGTTGCATGCTCCAATCCCCATCAAGACTGTAATGCATCGCTCAGGCGGTTTAAACGACCGCGGGCTGAGTTATCGATGACAAGGTCTCCGGCTCGAATTATAACCCCACCAAGTAGGGTCTCATCTATACTGCAATTCAGCTGAACTTTGCGTTCAAGACGCTGCTCAAGTTTGGTGCTGATATTGACAAGCTGTTCATCAGAAAGCTCAGTTGCTGAAATCACTTCAACATCCATCTGCTTCTCATGCTCTTGTTTCAGAGCAAAGAACTGTTCACTAACATCAGGAAGAGCCTTTAATCGGCCATTCTCAGCCATCACCTTTAACAGGTTCTGGCCATAAACATCAAACTGTTCGCCACAAATTGCGATGAAAATTTCCGCTAATTTCTCAGCCGAAACAGAGCCCGTTAGTAGCTCTTTCATTTGCTCGTTCTTTGCGACCTCGGCAGCAAAAGCTAACATCTGACCCCATTGGTCAAGTTGCTTTTTCTCTACCGCAAAATCGAATGCTGCTTTAGCATAGGGGCGTGCAATTGTAGTCAAATCAGACATAAAGCGCCCCCATCCTTAAAGTCTTGCAGTAATGTTGTCGAGAATATCTTTGTGCGCATCTTTATCGATAGAACGCTCAAGGATTTTCTCAGCACCAGCTACAGCCAGAGTTGCAACTTGTTTACGCAGCTCATCGCGGGCACGGTTACGTTCAGATTCAAGTTCAGCTTCCGCTTGAGCAAGGATTTTCTGGCGTTCTGCCTGAGCTTCCTCACGTGCTTCGTCTAAAATTTGAGCTTTACGTTTATTTGCCTGTTCGATGACCTCAGTTGCAGTGCGCTTCGCTTCTTTCATTTGTTCAGAAGCGTTGGCTTGTGCTAGATCCAAGTTTTTAGCAGCACGCTCAGCGGCTGAAAGACCGTCAGCAATTTTCTTCTGACGCTCTTCGATCGCATTCATGATTGGCGGCCATACATATTTCATGCAGAACCACACAAACAGTGCAAACGCGATTGCTTGACCTAGCAGAGTTGCGTTCATATTCACAACAGCTACCCCTCTATTTGTTCACCAACGAAAAGTATTAATCAACGACAAATCATCAATTTGTGTGATCGGTTGATTAACCTAGTTGACCAACAAATGGGTTCGCGAAAGTGAATAGAAGCGCAATTACGATACCGATCATAGGAACCGCATCAAGTAGACCCGCGATGATGAACATCTTAACTTGTAGCATAGGAGCCATTTCTGGTTGACGAGCAGCACCTTCAAGGAATTTACCGCCTAGAAGTGCGAAACCAATCGCTGTACCAAGAGAAGCAAGACCGACGATAATACCTACGGCGATTGCAGAAAAGCTCAGTAAAGTTTCCATTACTATCTCCAATTTATAGTTGTTGGCTTATGTGCCCAAATAAAAAGCTTTAAAAAATTAATGATCACTATCTTCGTGTGCCATTGATAGATAAACAATAGTCAGCATCATGAACACGAAAGATTGAATCAGAATTACCAGAATATGGAAAATCGCCCACGGTAGTGAACCCATCCATTGTAGCCACCATGGTAGCATCGCTGCGATAAGAATAAATACCACCTCACCTGCGAACATGTTACCGAATAGACGCATACCGAGTGAGAGAGGTTTCGCAAGTAACGATACCACTTCAATAAGTAGGTTAAACGGAATCATGGTCCAGTGATTGAATGGATGTAGAGCTAATTCTTTCGCAAAACCACCTAGGCCTTTCACTTTGATGCTGTAGTAAATCATCAGAGCAAATACGCCTAGAGCCATAGCCATGGTGATATTCACATCAGCTGACGGAACCACTTTTAGATAAGGGATACCAAGCCAATGTTGTGCTGGATACGGTAAGAAATCGATGGGCACTAAGTCCATGATGTTCATTAACAATACCCAACAAAAGATAGTCAGTGCCAGCGGTGCTATAAGTGGATTGCGTCCATGAAAGGTGTCTTTGACGTTTTGATCGACAAATTCTACCAATATTTCAACAAAACACTGCAGCTTACCGGGTACACCCGCTGTTGCTTTCTTTGCTACAGAGCGAAATATCCATAGGAATATTAAGCCAGTAAACAAGGAAAAAAACAGGCTATCGATATGTACGTTCCAGAAACTCGTCTCACTAATTGACAGCCCCAAATCATAATGCTCAGAAATCTTCGCAAGAGAGAGGTTCGTCAAGTGGTGTTCAATGTATCCGGACGATGTTAGCGCTTCACCTGGCGCAGCCATAACTCATCCTATTTTTTGTTGTTAATGAATAGCACTGGCGCACAGATATTAATACCTAGAGCCAGCAAATAGGTTAGTTTGAGGGGAACGAGTTCCACCTGCATATACATGTAGGCAACACAGAACAGTGCAACTGTGATGAGGATCTTGAGTACTTCGCCAGTGTAGAAAGAGGCCGCGACTTGCTTCGCAGCACGAGCTCCACTAAACATAAAAGCACACAGCGCAAAAACCGCATTGGCAATGACAAAGATGCCACCCCCAATCAGCGCAGAAAAGCCCCATTCAGCATTTACAGCTACCGCCATCCCTGCCGCCACAAAAATAACCGCGCCAGACTGGATCATTAACAATCGCTTAGCAAGCTCTCGTCCTGGTCTAGCCAACGCAGCTACCATGTATTCGTACCTCTAGTAATATCCTCAGCTCATCTACAACATAGGGCTGGGAAATTGGCGAAAATTATACGGTGAGTCGAACTGATTGCAATTGAAAGACAGCAAAAAGTTACAATTTTGTTTACAAACCGACAACTTTCAAATAAAAAAACGTTTTTTGCATAATTGACTTAAATCAATTATCTCATTTAGCTTTCTAGCTTGGCAATTAGTTGCTCTAATTTGTGAGGCTCATCAAGACTAATCGTCATTTTGGCTTTGCCACCTTTTGAACGAATGATCGACACTTTAGCCCCTAACATTTCACTCAATCTTTGTGACATTTGTTGTGCATCTAAGTCTTCCGATGCCGATCCGTCCTCAGAAGGCTGTGTTAGACACTTTTTCACTAATTGCTCAGTTTGTCTCACGGTCAGCTGTTTTGCGGCCACACGTTGTGCAATTTCAATTTGTTGATCGCCTTCGAGCATCAATAATGCTCGTGCATGGCCCATTTCAAGCTGCTTGGTTTCCACTAAACGCTTCACGCCATCCGCCAATTGATTTAAGCGTAATAAGTTACTCACGGTAGTGCGTGATTTACCAATCACATCAGCCACCTGTTGGTGAGTGAGCTTAAATTCGTCTTGCAACCGCTCTAAAGCTTGTGCTTCTTCAATCGCATTCAAATCTTCGCGTTGAATATTTTCTATCAGTGCCATCGCAATCGCAGCGCGATCTTGGACATTTTTGATCAAACAGGGCACTTGCTTTAAACCTGCTTGTTTTGCAGCGCGCCAACGGCGTTCACCTGCAATAATTTCATAGCCGCCAAGCTCTAAACGTCTTACCACGATCGGCTGGATAATACCTTGCGATTGGATAGACGCAGATAGCTCTTCCAACGCTTCTGCCGACATATCTTTACGTGGTTGATACATGCCAGGTTTCAAATTTGATACCGCGATATCCATTAATTCGCCATCAGAAGAGAGTGCTTGGCTATGTGAGGCGGCTTGCTCCTTTTCACGAGCAAGAGAACTGGTTGCGAGCAATGCATCCAATCCTTTTCCTAAACCACGTTTAGTCATGTAGACGAATTCCTTTAGTTGAGATTATGCGGGTATTTCTTCTCGACGAAGCATTTCGCCAGCTAAGGCGAGATACGCTTTTGCCCCAGCTGAATACTTGTCGTAGTACATTGCTGGCTTGCCATAACTTGGCGCTTCAGCAAGACGGACATTACGAGGAATAACGGTGCGATAGACTTTGTTTCCAAAGTGCTTTTTCAGTTGATCGGATACTTCATTGGCTAGGCGATTACGCGGATCGTACATCGTTCGAAGTAACCCTTCGATTTTCAGGTTTTCGTTGACTACCGCGGCTAACTTGCTGATGGTATCCATTAACGCCGTTAAACCTTCTAATGCAAAATACTCACATTGCATTGGCACTAACACAGAATCCGCTGCGGCCATGGCGTTGATTGTAAGAAGATTTAAAGAAGGAGGACAATCAATAAAGATGAAATCATAGTTATCACGAACTGGCGCGAGGGCATTTTTCAAACGCACTTCGCGAGCAAAGACTTCCATTAATTTGATTTCAGCGGCTGTCACGTCTCCGTTCGCCGCAATCAAATCGTAGTGTCCCGTTGTTTTGCGACACACGACTTCATCAAAAGGGGTGTCTTCGACCAACAATTCGTACGCGGTTGCATCTACTTGATACTTATCAACACCACTGGCCATCGTTGCATTGCCTTGTGGGTCGAGATCGATCACTAAAACTTTACGCTTAGTCGCCGCCATAGAGGCCGCTAAGTTAATGCACGTTGTTGTTTTTCCTACGCCACCTTTCTGGTTGGCGATTGCTACGATTTTGCCCACGGTATGCCTCGCTGTTATCCCTTGCGAGATAAGATTACAAGATGACGGTCACCTTCCAACTCAGGAACTTTCAAAGCTTTGACATCAGTCACAGAACACCACTCAGGTAGTGTGGCTATTTCCTCATCTGGCCGTTGTCCTTTCAGGGCTAAAAATCGGCCCGATGTTTCTTTTGGTAAATGGTGACACCATTCCACCATATCGAGCATTGAAGCAAACGCACGGCTCAGTACGCCATCAAATTTTACTTCAGGCTGAAACTCTTCGACTCGACTTTGAATCGTGGTCACATTTTTAATACCAAGCTCATGCAGAACTTGTTTAATAAAACGAATGCGCTTACCTAAACTATCGAGTAAGTAAAAGGTTTTATCAGGATTCATGATAGCGAGAGGTATACCAGGTAAACCAGGCCCAGTACCAACGTCGATAAAACGCTCACCCTGTAAGTGAGGACTTACCACTATACTATCTAAAATATGTTTCACCAACATATCCATAGGATCGCGCACTGAGGTGAGATTGTAGGCTTTGTTCCATTTATTCAGCAGTTCCACGTAACCGACTAATTGGCTACGTTGCTGCTCATTGACCTCGAGATCGGTTTGACCAATTAAATCATCGAGACGCGTTCTTAACTCGCTCATGCGGCGTCTTCCCCTTTCTTCAGTACACCTTGCTTTTTCAAATAAACCAATAAGATAGAAATAGCAGCAGGTGTAATACCAGAAATACGAGAGGCAATACCAACTGTTTCAGGCTTGGCATTGTTAAGCTTAAGGATCACTTCGTTGGACAAGCCTTTGACCTGTTTATAGTCAAGATCCAGCGGCAATTTAGTGTGCTCATGGCGCAATGATTTGTCGATCTCATCTTGCTGACGCTGAATATAACCATCGTATTTGATTTGAATTTCAACTTGCTCAGCCGCTTCACTATCGTTCAATGCTGGTGCAAATGACTCAAGCGACGTGAGCTGTTGATAGGTGATTTCAGGTCGACGTAGTAGATCTTCACCACTTGCTTCACGAGACATGGGTGTTTTGAGCAACGCATTCAGTGCATCAACACCAACGGAGTTCGGGTTCATCCACGTTTGTTTCAAACGTTGACGCTCGATTTCCATGTTTTCCATTTTTTGATTAAAACGCGCCCAGCGCACATCATCGACTAAACCTAACTCTCTGGCTTTTTCGGTTAAACGCAAATCGGCGTTATCTTCGCGTAGCAGTAAGCGATATTCAGCGCGAGAGGTAAACATGCGATAAGGTTCTTTGGTACCCATAGTGGAAAGATCATCGATCAACACGCCCATGTAAGCTTGATCACGGCGTGGACTCCAGCCTTCTTTTTCTTGGCTAAATAAGCTTGCATTCAAACCAGCCATTAACCCTTGCGCTGCCGCCTCTTCGTATCCGGTGGTGCCGTTGATTTGACCAGCAAAGAACAAACCACTGATGAATTTGGTTTCATAGGTTTGTTTTAAATCTTGTGGATTGAAAAAATCGTACTCTATGGCGTAACCCGGACGAACAATATGTGCGTTTTCAAACCCTTTCATTGAGCGAACGATCTGCACTTGTACATCAAACGGTAAGCTGGTGGAAATACCGTTAGGGTAGAGTTCTGTCGTGGTCAAACCTTCAGGCTCGATAAAAATTTGATGGCTATTTTTGTCGGCAAAACGCATAACTTTGTCTTCGATCGATGGGCAGTAGCGTGGGCCGATACCTTCGATGACACCTGCGTACATCGGACTACGATCAAGATTGGCACGGATCACATCATGCGTTTTATCGTTGGTATGCGTGATGTAGCATGGTATTTGACGTGGATGCTGTTCACGTTGTCCCATGAAGGAAAAAACAGGCGTTGGGTTATCACCGTGTTGTGTTTCTAACACTGAGAAGTCCACGCTACGGGCATCGATCCTTGGTGGCGTACCCGTTTTTAAACGATCGACTCGAAACGGCAGTTCACGTAAACGTTGCGCTAATGCGATCGATGGAGGATCTCCTGCGCGGCCTCCTGAGAAGTTTTCAAGACCAATGTGGATCTTTCCACCAAGGAAGGTGCCTACCGTCAATACTACCGCTTTGGCGTGGAATTTGAGGCCCATTTGAGTCACAACGCCCATTACACGATCATTTTCAACGATAAGATCATCGACCGCTTGTTGGAACAAAGTTAAGTTTGGCGTGTTTTCAAGCACATCACGCACATACGATTTGTAAAGCGCACGATCTGCTTGGGCTCGAGTCGCTCGAACCGCTGGCCCTTTTGAGGCATTGAGTGTTCTAAATTGAATACCTGCATGATCAATCGCTTGTGCCATTAGACCGCCCATGGCATCGACTTCTTTAACCAGATGTCCTTTACCAATTCCGCCAATCGCAGGATTGCACGACATCTGTCCTAGAGTCTCAATGTTATGGGTAAGCAATAGCGTACTTTGACCAGTACGAGCTGCAGCGAGAGCGGCTTCCGTTCCAGCATGGCCACCACCGACCACAATGACGTCAAATTTTTCGTGATAAAGCATGAACCGACCTCAGGTATTCAATGAAGCATGGACTGACAAAAGAGGCGTATTCTACCTGCTTTCCACTGGCTAGAAAATCGCTTTTCTGCTTTTTTAATCTGAGCTTGGTAAGTTAATAATATATAAGATCTATATAGAGATCTTTTATTAGATCTATTATTAGGATCGAGCATATCTGTGGATAACCGATAAATGATCAACAAGATCATGGTTTTTAAGAGGATCACAAGCTGTGATCCTGACATGATCTAATCGTGTATTAGCTGGGATCAAAAAGGCTAGTTATGCACAGGGTCGTAAAATTCATAAGTTATTAATTGGATAACTATAGGTTAATCACCGAATAACAGCATAGTTATACACATTAAAATATTTTAAATGGACTTAACTTTTCTATGGCGAGTATTGAGACAGTTATACACAGAGCTTAAGGGTACAAAAAAAGCGGCTCACAGGCCGCTTGGTGACTTTATGCCATTCGCTAGAATTGTTCGATGTGCTGTTTGAGCCATACTTCAGCGGCATCTTCAGGAACGGAATATTCTAATATATCTATGGTGAAACAGTCGCTAATTGGCGTTGCACCTATATCCTCAAGCAGTTGATATGCATGCTTACCTGCTGCGCAAAACGTGTCATAGCTTGAATCGCCAAGTGCTACCACGGCATATTTTAACTCGCTCGTATTCGGTGGTGTTGATTGCAAAGAAGCGATAAAAGGTTGGATATTGTCTGGGTAGTCACCCGCTCCATGCGTGGAGGTGACAATGAGCCAAGTCCCTTGTGAGGGTATATCACTTAAGTTGGGTTGGTTGTGGATAGTCGTAGTATAACCTTGCTCTTGCAGTAGATCGTTGAGATGATCGGCGACATATTCAGCGCCTCCTAAGGTGCTGCCAGTGATGATATGGATCATGAGATATTCCTATAATTAAGAGTGATCAAGCTTCTCACTGCGATCATTTGCCGATACAGAACGACGAAAAGATGCGCCCTAACAAGTCATCGGAGCTAAATTCGCCCGTTATCTCGTTTAGATGTTGCTGCGATAAACGCAGTTCTTCCGCTAAGATTTCACCAGCCATGTAGCCTTCGAGCTGCTGCTGACCAATCATGAGGTGCTGTGCGGCGCGCTCTAGCGCGTCCAAATGGCGTCGTCTGGCCATAAAGCCGCCTTCATTGCCCCCAGCAAAGCCCATGCACTCTTTGAGATGAGTACGCAGAGCATCAACTCCCTCTCCAGTTTTTGCCGACAGGCGGATTAAGGTTGGAGAATTAACATGACAGATACCGAGTGATTCTTTGGTTTGATCGACTTTGTTGCGGATCACCGTCATGCCGATGTTTTCAGGCAATCGATCGACAAAATCTGGCCAGATTTCTTTCGGATCGGTGGCATCTGTGGTGGTGCCATCAACCATAAAGAGCACACGATCTGCTTTTGCTATTTCATCCCAAGCACGCTCAATACCTATTCTTTCGACTTCGTCATTGGCATCACGTAGGCCAGCGGTATCGATGATATGCAGTGGCATGCCATCGATGTGGATGTGCTCTCTCAGTACGTCACGCGTGGTTCCTGCGATGTCGGTGACGATTGCTGAGTCTTTGCCTGATAAGGCATTAAGTAAACTTGATTTGCCCGCGTTAGGACGCCCTGCTATCACCACTTTCATCCCTTCGCGTAAAATGGCCCCTTGATTGGCCTCTTTGCGCACGGCGTCTAAGTTGTCGATGATATTTTGCAGATCTGCGGCAACTTTACCATCGGCAAGAAAATCGATCTCCTCTTCAGGAAAATCAATCGCTGCTTCAACGTAAATTCGCAGGTGGATTAGGGAATCGACCAAGGTGTGAATGCGTTTGGAAAATTGACCTTGCAATGAATGCAGAGCGGATTTGGCCGCTTCTTCAGAGCTGGCATCAATCAAATCGGCAATCGCTTCCGCTTGGGTTAAATCCATTTTGTCGTTTAAAAACGCACGCTCAGAAAATTCACCCGGGCGCGCTGCGCGCAAGCCACTGATAGCCAAAATGCGTTTGATCAGCATATCCATGACGACCGGGCCACCGTGTCCTTGTAGTTCGAGCACATCTTCGCCGGTAAAGGAGTGAGGGTTAGGAAAATAGATCGCGATGCCTTGGTCAAGTTCGGTGCCATTTTGATGCTTAAAAGGCAAGTATTCCGCATAACGAGGTTTCAGTGTTTTCCCGGTTACTTCAAGCGCGACTTGAGCGGCTTTCGGGCCTGAGACGCGAATAATCCCCACGCCACCTCGGCCTGGAGCGGTTGCTTGAGCAACAATGGTGTCTGTAGACATAAGGGTACCTAACATAGGGGTGTATGAGCGCAATTGTAATCAGCCAAAAACAAAAAGGCGACCAAAAGGTCGCCTTTGTTTCACTTGTCAGTGTGACTTCTTGCTGAAGTGGCTACTTAGAGTGTAAGCCTTTTTTCTCCAGCGCTTTGTAAATCAAGGTTTGCTGGATCAAAGTAACGATGTTCGATACCAACCAGTAAATCACTAAACCTGATGGGAAGAACAAGAAGAAGAACGTAAACATAACCGGCATAAAGGTCATGATCTTCTGTTGCATCGGATCAGTGACTGTCGTCGGGCTCATTTTCTGGATCATAAACATACTCACACCCATCAGCAGTGGCAAGATGTAGTATGGGTCTTGTGCTGAAAGGTCATGAATCCAACCAAAGAAAGGTGAATGACGCAGTTCAACCGATTCCATTAATGACCAGTAAAGCGCAATGAAGATAGGCATTTGCAGGAAGATAGGTAAACAACCACCGAGTGGGTTTACTTTCTCTTTCTTATACAGCTCCATCATTTCTTGGCTCATGCGTTGGCGGTCATCGCCGATGCGCTCACGCATTGCTTGCAGCTTCGGTTGCAGCATGCGCATTTTTGCCATAGAGGTGTATTGTGCTTTGGTCAGTGGGTACATAGCACCGCGAACAATGAAGGTTAAGCAGATGATTGCTACACCCCAGTTGCTAACGAAGCTTTGAATGAATGAAAGCAACATGTGTAGTGGTTTTGCAATAAACCATAACCAGCCGTAGTCGACAACTAGATCAAGATTTGGCGCAACTGCAGCCATCTCATCTTGTAGTTTTGGACCGACCCAAAGTGTGGCTAAGAATGTCGCTTTTTCACCGTTGGCGATGGTTTTATTTGGCATGCGAACACCAATATCACCTAAGTTGCCAATCACGCGAGTGTATAAGTTTGACCCTGCTGCATCACGTGGGATCCACGCGCTGGCAAAGTAGTGTTGGATCATCGCCGCCCAACCTTCACCGTTAACTAAAGGCAGTGACAAGTTACGATCTTGCATATCATCGAAACTGTATTTCTTATAACGTGTATCTTGTGTTGAGTAAGCACCGCCACGGTAAGTTGGCATAGCCAAGCTGCCACCAGCGTCCAATAAATTTTGGCGTAGGTGTGCATACATACCCAGTGTCGCGTTATTACCAGATTGGTTGACTACATCAAATTCAACATCCAAGGCGTAGCTGCCACGTTTAAGGATGAAGGTTTTGGTGTATTCAAGGCCATTGGCTTGATAAGTCATGGGAATGCGCAGTTCGTCTTGACCATCCGCTAGAGCAAAGGTGTCGGCGCTAACAGTATAGTTTGGACGATTGTTGCTGCTTAAATCGATCCCTTGCGGTCCCACTAAACCACTTTGCGCGATAAACTGGTGACCAGGAATGTCTTTAAGTAGCACAAATGGGTCTTCTGAATTGAGTTCAGCATCGTACTTATTCAGCTCGGCCTTCACTACATCACCACCTACCGTGTCAATTGACAGAGTCAGTACATCAGTCTTGACGGTGATGGTTTTTGCAGACGCATTGGTTACTGCTGGTGCTGGGTCTAACTCATCAGCCATAGATGGTGCAGTTAAAGTGCTGCTATTTTGTGCCTGCTCAACCGCTTGAGGTGCTGGGTTCTTTGCTACTTGCCATTGCTGGAAAAGTAAAAAAGAAACGAGTGCCAAGGCGATTAACAGGATATTACGTTGAGAATCCATCGTTAATTATCTCTGTCTTGTTTTTGGACTGGTGGCGGAACGGGGTCAAAACCCCCTTCGTTCAAAGGGTGGCATTTTAATAGACGTTTGCCTGATAACCAACACCCTTTTACAAAACCGTGAGCTTTCAACGCTTCTATCGCATAGTTTGAACAGGTTGGAGTAAAACGACAGCGTGGTCCAAGCAGAGGACTGATGATTCCTTGGTAAAGACGGACGAATCCTATTGCTAACCACGCGAAGGGCGAGACAGGCGATGCCATAATTTTTCAAATAGTTTGAACATTTCTTCATTGCTTAAATCTTGCGCGCTCTTTTTCGCAATCACAACAAAATCTTTGTTAGGAAGTTGATGCTGTTTATTACGGAAGCTTTCGCGAGCGAGGCGTTTGAAGCGATTACGGCCAACAGCAGTTTTTATCTGTTTTTTGGGGACGGCCAACCCTAACCTTGGGTGGGTAAGAGCGTTTTCGCGAGCAATGATAGTGAAATGGGGGGAGCCTGCGCTGTGCGCTTGCTGGAAGACTTTTTTATAATGTTCGGGAGTTAACAAACGTAACTCCCGATTGAACGCGTACGTATTCAAAATAATCGCGAATTATTTTGACAGGCGCGCGCGGCCTTTAGCACGACGTGCATTAATAACCTTACGGCCATTCTTAGTTGCCATGCGTGCACGGAAACCGTGAGTACGCTTGCGCTTTAGAACGGTAGGTTGAAAAGTGCGTTTAGACATGTGTAATTACCTTACTGATCAGTAGTTTTTAGGTTCAAATAAACCCGGCGTGGGCATATTTTCGCTTCTTTAATAGAAAGAAAGGAATCCGACGCCTCTCAACAAAGAGGCGGAATTGTAATCACTGTCACAATAAGTGTCAACGATTGGGTTCACTAAAATTCCGGTCGGGGGATTATACGCAGTCTCCTTTAAATCACAAGGATCCTTCGTCGATCCCCACCTGATTTAAAAATTTCTTGAGCTTAGGATCCTGTGGATTACCAAAGATATCCTGTGGAGAGCCTTGCTCTACAATTTGCCCATCGGCCATGAAGATCACGCGATCGGCTACCTCTTTTGCAAACTGCATCTCATGGGTAACCACCAGCATTGTTTGGTGATGAGTAGCTAATTTCTTCATTAAAGCAAGCACTTCGCCAACCCATTCAGGATCGAGTGCTGACGTAGGTTCATCAAATAGCAGCAATTCTGGTTGTAGCGCCATCGCACGACCGATCCCAACGCGCTGCTGCTGGCCACCAGAAAGCGCTGCGGGATAACTCTCTCCTTTATCCCCAAGACCGATGTCATCCAAAATCTGCTGTGCGCGGGTCAGGGCGAGATCTTTTTTCCAACCGTGCACCGTAATGAGCCCTTCGGCGACATTTTGCCTCGCTGTCATATGAGCAAACAGCGCGTAGTTTTGGAAAACAAAGCCTGTTTTTCTGCGCAGTGCTAATACATCTGCTTTGGTCTGTTGCTGGGTGTCGACGGTGACATCATCAATAGTAATGGAGCCTTGGTCTGCGCGTTCTAGGAAGTTGACGCAGCGCAGTAAGGTCGATTTACCTGTACCGCTTGAGCCAATAATGACGATGATTTCACCTTTTTCTATTGCTAAGCTGATGCCTTTGAGCACTTCAGTATCGCCAAAGCGCTTATGAATATTATCGAGTTTAATCATCGTACATACGCCTTATTGAGTCTCTCTTCAGCCCAAATTTGTACCCGAGTCAGTACCACCACTACGGCCCAGTAAATTAATGCAACGGCGAGGAAAGCTTCAAAGAAGCGAAAGCTTGACGAAGCTTCCATCTGCGCTCTGGCCATGATCTCAGCGACTCCTAATGTAAAAGCTAATGAGGTCGATTTGATCATATCAATGAAGTAATTCATTAATGATGGCAACGCTATACGCGTAGCTTGCGGCAAAATAATGCGGCGCATTGCTTGGCTTGTGGTCATACCCACAGACAAACTCGCTTCCATTTGGCTGCGATCAATACCCAAAATGGCGGCGCGAATACTTTCTGCCATATAAGCGGCGAAGTGAAGAGTTAGCCCGATCACCGCGGCGCTAAATGCATTTAAACCGACCATCCACGGTAACACTTGCGGCAGACCATAGTAGAGTAGAAATAGTTGTACCAGCAGGGGAGTACCGCGGAAAAAGCTGATGTACAGCTGGCTTAGCGGATCCAAAATGGGCACTTTGAACACACGAATATTGGCTAAAATGACCGACAGGATCAAAGCAAACACTAAGCCCCAAGTCGCCATCTCCATGGTGGTGCCTAAATACCTGAGCAGTATTGGCATCAGCTCAAGCATATAGTGAAAATCAAATCCCATCGGCTTACCTTTTTAAAACAAAAAAGGTGGAATGTGTGGTTCCACCTCAATCCTATCTTTTGATAATAGGGGAATTTACTTATTGGTGATATCGGCAGCAAACCATTTTTCAGAAATCGCACTCAGTGTGCCATCAGCGCGCATCGAGGCTAACGCTTGATTCACTTCAGCTTGCAGTTTTTGGCCTTGCTCGTTGTTAACAAACGGCCAAGCGTTTTCAATGGTTTCAAAAGGGTGACCAGCCAATTGTAACGGTAAGCCCGTTGTTTTAATCAATTCCAGAGCCGAAAGGCGATCCATCACAAACGCATCGGCACGGCCAAGAGCAACGTCATGTTCAATGCCAGTATCGTAAGTTTTGATGATAATTTTATTGTCTTTGTCAAAGCTGCGCAGTAGCTGCTCGAAGTTTGAGCCTAAATTGACCGCGACCGTTTTGCCGGCAAGATCGTCAATCCCTTTAATGCTGTCATTACCTTTGCGAACGGTAATTTGTGCACCGTCGATGACATACGGGTCAGCAAATAAGTATTTCGCTTTACGTGCTTCTGTGACGGTGATTTGGTTTGAAATGGTGTCAATTCGGCCAGTTTCAAGCAGGCCAAAGAGACCGGAGAAATTAGCAGTAACATATTTTACATCGTAATCATTGCGTTTACCTATCTCATCCCAAACATCCACTTCAAAGCCTTGCAGCTTGTCTTGTTTGACAAAAGTGAATGGAAAATAGCGCCCTGACATGCCGACTTTTATTTCCGTTGCCGCGTGTACGCTTGCAGCGGATAGTGCAATTGCAGTAATGGCGACTTTAACCCAGTTTTTCATCTTGAAACTCCTTATATTTATAGAGAGGGATGTTACTGGTAAAGCACTCAATAGAATAAATAACCAGTAGTTATTAACCATAACCGAACATAGTGACACAATTGGGGATAAGTATAGAGGATCCTTGTATATGTGGATCATCGTGTGGGTAAAGTGGTGCTAATTGTGAAGATCGACAAAAATCAAGCGCAAATTGTGTGAATAACTTCGATCTTATTCACTGGATCACGGATCAATCGCTGGCGATCTTGGTTATCAACAGGTAAAATCGCCAGTCTTTTCGATCATTTACTTAGGGTGAGGGCAACCGTGTCATCTTCGCTTTGGTTGCAATGTTTGCAACAGCTTCAAGAAGAGTTACCAGCAGCGGAATTCAGCATGTGGGTACGTCCGTTACAAGCGGAGCTCAATGACAATACTCTCACTTTATTCGCCCCAAACCGATTTGTGCTTGATTGGGTGCGCGATAAATACATCAACAGCATCAACCGACTACTGCAAGAGCATTGTGGCCACGATACCCCGAACCTGCGTTTTGAAGTGGGGAGTCGCCGGGTCAGCGCGCCTAAAGCTGCTCCCGTTCGTACTCAAGCGGATGTCGCGGCTGAATCTTCAGCTCCTGCACAGTTACAAGCGCGTAAACCAGTACATCGTACGTGGGAAAACGACACGGTTGTGGCAGACATTAATCACAGATCAAACGTTAACCCTAAACATAAGTTCAATAACTTCGTTGAAGGTAAATCGAACCAACTTGGTTTGGCTGCAGCGCGTCAAGTTTCCGATAACCCCGGCGCGGCCTATAACCCACTCTTCTTATACGGTGGTACAGGGCTAGGTAAAACACACTTATTGCACGCCGTTGGTAATGCGATTGTTGATAACAACCCGAATGCGAAAGTGATTTACATGCACTCAGAGCGTTTCGTGCAAGATATGGTGAAAGCGCTGCAAAATAATGCGATTGAAGAGTTCAAACGCTATTACCGCAGTGTCGATGCACTCTTGATCGATGATATTCAATTCTTTGCTAATAAAGAGCGTTCGCAAGAAGAGTTCTTTCATACCTTTAACGCATTGCTTGAAGGTAACCAACAAATCATTTTGACTTCCGACCGCTATCCGAAAGAGATCAATGGGGTGGAAGATCGCCTGAAATCTCGTTTTGGTTGGGGTTTGACGGTTGCGATTGAGCCACCAGAGCTTGAAACGCGTGTCGCGATTTTAATGAAGAAGGCAGAAGATCACCAAATTCATCTTGCCGATGAAGTTGCCTTTTTTATTGCCAAACGCTTACGTTCCAACGTGCGTGAATTGGAAGGTGCACTAAACCGTGTTATCGCCAACGCTAACTTTACCGGCCGTCCGATCACCATCGATTTTGTGCGTGAAGCGCTACGTGACTTATTAGCTTTGCAAGAAAAATTGGTCACCATTGATAACATTCAAAAGACCGTGGCGGAATACTACAAAATTAAAGTGGCGGATTTGCTTTCTAAACGTCGCTCTCGCTCGGTTGCTCGTCCACGCCAGTTGGCGATGGCACTGGCTAAAGAGCTGACTAACCACAGCTTGCCTGAAATTGGTGATGCATTTGGTGGCCGAGATCATACGACAGTGCTGCACGCTTGCCGTAAAATCCAGCAGTTACGTGAAGAGAGCCACGACATCAAAGAAGACTATTCGAATTTAATTCGTACCCTGTCTTCTTGATGCACAACCTTCTTATATCAGCTATTTTAACCCTCACATTTGGGGTCGCCCGATAACATCGTAAGAGCTAACTATGAAATTTACTATTGAACGTAGCCACTTCATTAAGCCACTTCAGCAAGTATCTGGAACATTAGGCGGACGTGCGACTTTGCCAATTCTTGGTAATTTGTTGCTCAAAGTGGAAGAGAACGAGCTGTCGATGACGGCGACCGATCTTGAAGTCGAACTGATTAGCCGTGTGACACTTGAAGGTGAGTGCGAAGCAGGAAGCATCACTGTCCCTGCGCGTAAATTTTTAGATATTTGTCGCGGCTTGCCCGATAGCGCCGTGATCACCGTGGTATTGGAAGGCGATCGCATTCAGATGCGTTCTGGCCGTAGCCGTTTCTCTCTGGCAACCTTACCTGCCAGTGACTTTCCTAATATTGAAGATTGGCAAAGTGAAGTGGAAGTGTCGCTCACTCAGGCAGAACTGCGCAGTTTAATTGAGAAAACCCAGTTTTCGATGGCTAACCAAGATGTGCGTTATTACCTGAACGGTATGCTATTTGAAATCGACGGTTCAACCTTGCGCTCTGTGGCAACCGATGGACACCGTATGGCGGTTTCGCAAACGGCACTCAGCGCGGATTTTGCCAATAAACAGATCATCGTGCCGCGTAAAGGGGTACAGGAACTGGTCAAGTTACTTGATGCGCCAGAACAGCCGGTTGTGCTGCAAATTGGTAGCTCAAATTTGCGCGCCCAAGTGAATAATTTCATCTTCACTTCTAAGCTGGTTGATGGCCGCTTCCCTGATTATCGCCGCGTTATGCCGCAGCAAACGACCAAAACCTTAGAAACGGGCTGTGATGAGTTACGTCAGGCATTTTCTCGTGCCGCGATTCTCTCAAATGAAAAGTTTCGCGGGGTACGGGTTAATCTTGCGGATAATGAAATGCGCATTACCGCCAACAACCCAGAGCAAGAAGAAGCGGAAGAGTTGTTGGATGTCACCTTTGAAGGCGACGCCATCGAAATCGGTTTTAACGTCAGCTATGTACTCGATGTACTGAATACATTACGTTGTGAACAGGTTCGTGTATCGATGTCTGACGCCAACGCCAGCGCGCTGATTGAAAATCGCGATGACGACAGCGCGATGTATGTCGTCATGCCGATCCGACTTTAAGTTTGCGCAATGCCGCTGACTCGTTTAATCGTCCAACAATTTCGTAATATTAAAGCCTGTGATATCCCATTATCATCAGGCTTTAACTTTCTTATTGGCCCTAATGGCAGCGGCAAAACCAGTGTACTGGAAGCGATTTACCTGCTGGGTCATGGTCGCTCGTTCAAAAGCGCCTTAACCGGACGCGTCATACAAAATGAGTGCCAGGAGCTGTTTGTGCATGGGCGTTTTTTGACCTCGGATCAATTTGAGCTACCGATTGGCATTAATAAGCAGCGTGACGGTTCAACAGAGGTTAAAATAGGCGGTCAATCTGGGCAAAAACTGGCGCAACTGGCACAAGTTTTACCTTTGCAATTGATTCATCCGGAAGGGTTTGATCTGCTCACCGATGGACCAAAACAACGACGTGCATTTATTGATTGGGGGGTATTTCATAGTGAACCTGCCTTTTATGATGCATGGGGGCGTTTTAAGCGCCTCAATAAGCAGCGCAATGCGTTGTTAAAAACGGCAACCCATTATCGTGAACTCAGTTATTGGGATCAGGAGATGGCGCGCTTGGCTGAACAAATCGATGCATGGCGCACACATTATGTGACGCAAATGAAGTGTGTTGCCGAGGCGTTGTGTCGCAGTTTTTTGCCAGAATTTGATGTGCAAATGAAGTATTATCGTGGTTGGGAAAAAGAGACGCCCTATCAACAAATCCTCGAGAAAAACTTCGAACGCGATCAATCGCTAGGCTACACATTCAGTGGCCCTAATAAAGCGGATTTAAAAATAAAGGTCAATGGAACACCGGTTGAAGATGTTCTATCACGCGGTCAGCTTAAATTAATGGTGTGTGCACTGCGCGTCGCACAAGGACAACACTTAACCGAGCTGACAGGTAAGCAATGCATCTATTTAATTGATGACTTTGCTTCCGAATTAGATAGCCATCGTCGTAAGCGTTTAGCGGATTGCTTAAAATCGACGGGGGCACAAGTTTTTGTAAGTTCTATTACGCAAGGCCAAGTTGCAGACATGATTGAGTCAAACAGCAAGATGTTTCATGTGGAACATGGCACAATAGGGCACGGATAAAATAGTGAGAGAGTAACTCATGTCGAATAATTACGATTCATCGAGTATTAAGGTACTGAAGGGTCTGGACGCGGTTCGTAAACGTCCAGGAATGTACATCGGCGACACGGATGATGGCACCGGTCTGCACCACATGGTTTTTGAGGTGGTGGATAACTCAATTGATGAAGCGTTGGCAGGTCACTGTAAAGACATCGTAGTGACTATTCACGAAGACAATTCAGTTTCAGTTAGCGATGATGGCCGTGGTATTCCTACCGACCTTCACGAAGAAGAACAAGTTTCTGCCGCGGAAGTTATTATGACGGTTCTGCATGCGGGCGGTAAATTTGATGACAACTCATACAAGGTTTCGGGTGGTCTGCACGGCGTCGGTGTGTCCGTTGTCAACGCGCTGTCTGAAAAAGTGCTACTGACTATCTACCGTAACGGCGCTATTCACACACAAACTTATTGTCACGGTGTGCCACAAGCGCCGTTGGCTGTGGTGGGTGAAACCGATAAAACTGGGACAACCCTGCGTTTTTGGCCAAGTGCTGAAACCTTTACCAACATTGAATTCCATTACGATATTTTAGCTAAGCGTCTGCGTGAGCTCTCTTTCCTAAACTCTGGTGTATCCATCAAACTGTTTGATGAACGCGAAGAAGACAAAAAAGACCACTTCAGATATGAAGGTGGTATTAAAGCGTTTGTTGGCCATTTAAACCGCAATAAAACGCCGATCCATGAAAAAGTATTCCATTTCAGCTCTGAGCGTGACGATGGGATTACCGTGGAAGTGGCGATGCAGTGGAACGATGGTTTCCAAGAAAACATTTACTGCTTTACCAACAATATTCCTCAACGTGATGGTGGTGCCCACTTAGCGGGTTTCCGTGGGGCGTTAACTCGTACCCTAAACACCTTCATGGATAAAGAAGGCTTCTCGAAAAAAGCGCAAGCGGCGACCTCGGGTGATGATGCTCGTGAAGGCTTAACCGCGGTGGTTTCAGTGAAAGTGCCGGATCCTAAGTTCTCTAGCCAAACTAAAGATAAATTGGTTTCATCCGAGGTGAAATCTGCGGTTGAGTCAGCAATGGGTGAGAAATTGGCGGAGTTTTTGGCTGAAAACCCAAGTGAAGCCAAAATGGTCTGTTCAAAAATCATTGATGCGGCTCGTGCTCGTGAAGCGGCGCGTAAAGCGCGTGAAATGACACGTCGTAAAGGTGCGTTAGATCTTGCCGGTTTGCCGGGTAAACTCGCCGATTGCCAAGAAAAAGATCCTGCACTATCTGAACTGTACATAGTGGAAGGGGACTCTGCTGGCGGTTCTGCCAAGCAGGGACGTAACCGTAAAAACCAAGCGATTTTGCCGCTGAAAGGTAAAATTCTTAACGTTGAAAAAGCACGTTTTGACAAAATGCTTTCTTCGCAAGAAGTCGCAACGCTTATCACCGCATTAGGCTGTGGCATTGGCCGTGATGAATATAACCCAGACAAACTGCGTTATCACAACATCATCATCATGACCGATGCGGACGTCGACGGTTCGCACATCCGTACGCTACTGTTGACCTTCTTCTATCGTCAAATGCCTGAGCTGATTGAGCGTGGCTACATCTACATTGCTCAACCGCCTTTGTATAAAGTGAAAAAAGGCAAGCAAGAGCAGTACATCAAAGATGAAGATGCGATGAACCAATACCAAGTTGCTTTGGCATTGGATGGTGCCTCACTGCATGTTAACCCTCAAGCGCCAGCATTAGCAGGCGAAGCGTTAGAAACCTTGGTTAAGCAATACAATGTCGCCATTAAGCTGGTGGAGCGCATGAGCCGCCGCTACCCTTACGCCTTGATCCATGAATTCATCTATATGCCGCGTATCATTGTTGATCAATGCGCTGATTCTGCAGTAGTAGAAGCGTGGGGCAAACAGCTGGTAGAGCAGTTAAATGCGAAAGAAGTTGGCGCAAGCCAATACAGCATTGAAACTGAGCACAATGCAGAGCTTGGTATTTATCAGCCTAAGATTGTAGTGCGCACTCATGGTGTAACGCACCAACATCTATTAAGTGCTGATTTGCTCAATTCGAAAGAGTACAGCAAGCTGGCGGACCTTTCTGAAGCACTTTATGGCTTAGTTGAAGAAGGGGCTTACATTCAACGTGGCGAGCGTATTCAACCTGTCGATAACTTTGTTGATGCGTTGAACTGGTTAATTAAAGAGTCTCGTCGTGGCCTAAGCCTACAACGCTACAAAGGTCTAGGTGAAATGAACCCAGATCAGCTGTGGGAAACGACGATGGATCCTGAATCTCGCCGTATGCTGCAAGTCACGATTGAAGATGCTGTTGGTGCTGATGAACTGTTTACCACCTTGATGGGTGATCAAGTTGAGCCGCGTCGCGCATTCATCGAAGAGAACGCCTTAAAAGTTGCCAACCTCGATGTCTAAGTCGTTGCTATAAAGCAAATCCCAAAAACACCGTTTCGCAAGAGCGGTGTTTTTTTATGGTCAACACAAAGTCACCCAACGTGGGAGCAACCATTTTTAGCATCAACACTTTCTACTTATCTTAGGTTGTCTTCAAGGATAAAAGGTCATAAACGTTTTTTTATTGGGATTTTCTCTCAATAAAAAAAAGTATCTACTATTTTATTTTATTCCATGTTTTTAGAGGTTTTTATGAGCTTGAATTATATTTTTTGGCCGATATAGTATTCATTAATTACTTTTTAGGAGATGTGGGTTTGTTATTTATCTTACAGTAATAAATCCGAAGGTCTAACTTTCGGATATTATCTAATCTATTTTTGGAATTATTGTAAGGAGTAATAAATATCAACTTATTTAAACGTTGGCTTGTTTTTTTTAAAAGTAAAATAATAACAAGCTTATTTGTTACCTATCAGTCTCCACTGATTTTACTGACTCTTTTCGAGAGAATAGAAGCAGAATCATTGGCCAGATCTACGGCAGAGCGCCGAGTCAACGTTGGAGATAGGGTCAGCTTTGTTGATACAGAAAAGTGTCAACCTTATCAAATTATTATAGTGCTTGGTGAGCGGAACAACCCTAATGATGGTCTCGTATCACTTTACTCTTATTTAGGCGCTTCTATTTTTGGATTACGTGAACAAGAGTGTTTTAAATTATATATTTTAGGAAAAGAGCGAGAATATAAAGTGGTTAATATTCTTCCTGAAAAGTCACTAACGTGTGTAAATTAAATTTCTTCGTTAAAATAAGGAGATTACTATGAGTAAGAAAGATATGAAAAAAGCGCAACTTAGCCTAAAAGAAAAGCGGAAATTAAAGCAAGAAAAAATGGAAGAAAGCAGTGTAATTAAAGAAAGGAAAAAACGCGGAAAATAAAATAAGTTTTCATCGGTTAAAGTGCAAAATAAAGCCTAATGATATCGTTAGGCTTTTTTATGTCTCTGTATTGACTCTATATCCTGCTAATGAAGGCTTTGTAACTCTACGGAGTATCAGTTTGATTCGATGTCCTCTTTCTAGTTTCTGCTCGCTTTAGCGAGGACTAAAAAATTTTTCAAAAAATCCTTGAAAAGAATTTTAGTGCCCCTATATCTATCAATGAAGAGGATGCCGTAAGGACCTCTGGAATGGCGACACAGGTTTGCTCTCTTAAGAGGAGCCTTGTGTTGTGATCATTAAATGTGTTGTTAGCTCCATGTTGAAAGAATGGCTGCTAACGGCTTAGCGTCTATGCGCTAAGGCTATTGCTTATGATGAGGATAGTATGATGAGAACAGTAGATTTCACTCCTTTATACCGCAACGCAATTGGTTTTGACCGTATATTAAACATGATGGAATCCAGTTCAGCGAAGAATAGCTCTGCGGGTTACCCTCCGTACAATATTGAACAGCAAGACGACAATAAATATCGCATCACGATGGCGGTAGCTGGTTTTTCTGAAGAGCAGATTGAGATTACTCAACAAGAAAATACGCTGATTGTGCGTGGTGAACGTAAACCCGAAGAGAATAAAAACTACGTCTACCAAGGTATTGCTGAGCGCGATTTTGAACGTAAATTCCAATTGGCCGACTATGTCAAAGTGCTCGGAGCCACAATGGAAAATGGCTTGCTACACGTGGATCTTGAACGTGAAACACCTGAAGCGATGCAACCACGTAAAATTGCGATTAATGGTAAAAACTTAATTGAGAACAATTAAGTTACTGGCCACATTAAAGTAGTGAAAGAGCGCCTTTTGGCGCTCTTTTTCATGGCAGAAAGGATGAATTACTGTTGATACGCTAATGCCACTTCTTGAGCAATAATTTGAATGCCCTTTTGCATGGCTTCATCATCTTGCACGTAGTTCATGCGCAGACACTGATGCGCGTGTTGCCAATCGTCTTGTTGACCAATAAAGAAATATTCACCCGGTACAATCAATACTCCTCTGGCTTTTAGACGTTGGTAAAGTTCCATCGTGGTTATAGGGAGCTCATCAAACCAGAGCCATAAAAAGATCGCCCCTTCTGGTTTATGGATACGAAAGCGCGGGTCGCTAATGGCTTGCTTGAGTAACTCGACTGCTCTTTGTGATTTCTGCTGGTAGAAGGGCTTGATCACATCGCGACTGAGCCTTAATAGATCGCCTTTTTCAATCATGTGATGAGCAATGGCTGGGCCGATGCTGCCTGGCGCTAAGCTAATGATGCCATTCATGTTGGTTAATGCTTGGGTAATGGTTTCGTTGGCAATGACGATACCGCAGCGCACACCGGGTAAACCCAGTTTCGAAAGGCTCATGCATAAAATGGTGTTGTCATTCCAAAAGGGTTCAATCTCTTCAAAAATGATGTTGGGAAATGGAACGCCGTATGCATTGTCGATAATCAGTGGGATATTGTTCTCTCTAGCCAGCTTATCGAGCTTGTGGATCTCTTGTTCTGTGAGCACATTTCCCGTCGGATTGGTTGGACGGGAAGCACAAATGGCGGCTACCGACGAATCCACGCTCAAGGTTTCGAAATCCACGTGGTATTTGAATAAGCCATTGTCGAGTAGTTCTATTTCTGGGCGATAGGAGACAAAAATATCTTCATCTATCCCGGCATCACCATAACCAATATATTCAGGCGCTAATGGCAGTAAAATTTTCTTATGTGAACCGTCAGCTTGCTGGCCAGCAAACAGATTAAATAGATAGAAAAATCCACTCTGGCTGCCATTGGTTAAGCTAATGTTCTTTTCACTGATTTCCCAGCCATAGGTTTCTTTAAGCAGTTTTGCGAGAGATTTAACGAACAGATCTTTACCTTGTGGGCCATCATAGTTGGCGAGGGCAGCGATCAGTTCACCACTGCTAAGCATGTCAGCACTGGTTTGATGAAAGTAGTCAATCATGGCGGGAATGGCGGCTGGGTTACCACCGCCGAGCATAATGGCTCCGGGGGTACGTAGGCCATCATTGAGATCGTCCATTAACTGGGTAATACCGGAATACTGATTAAATTTTTCACCAAATTTCGAAAACTGCATTGCTGACTGCCTAATTCATTCTTGTATTTGCTTGCATAAAGGGGCATGAAACGATGCCATGCCCATCGAGTAATCCTTGAACATACCCCAATGTTTTTGCGAGTCAAAGCACTATTTTTCGCCAAATAACACACTGCGGTCAGATAAAACAAAAAGCCCAGCGGATGGCCGCTGGGCTTTGATAGATTAATTTGTGTGCCGAAATATCAGCGACTACTTTTGCAGCAGTGAAATATCAGCAATTTGTAGGAACAGATTACGCAAGTTGTTGAGCAGCGTTAAACGGTTTTGTTTTAATGCTTCATCGTCTGCCATCACCATGACATTATCAAAGAAAGCATCAACAGGTTCACGTAGTGCTGCCAGCTTGCTCAGTGCTTGTTGGTAATCACCGGTAGCGAAAGCAGGTTCTAGTGCTTCGGTCATCACTTCCACTTCTTCCGCTAAGGCTTTTTCGGCCGCTTCTTGAAGAAGTGTTAGGTTGATTTCTGCAGCCAGTTCACAGTCAAATTTCGCTAAAATGTTACCGACACGCTTGTTTGCCGCCGCTAGGGCTTCAGCCGCTTCCAGTTCACGGAAGTGGGAAACCGCTTTAACACGTTTGTCAAAATCAGCGGGTTTGGTTGGACGACGAGCAAGTACCGCTTGGATGATGTCGACGCTAAAACCTTCATCTTGATACCAAGCACGGAAACGGCCAAGCATAAACTCAATTACATCGTGCTCAACGTTGTCGTTGGTAAGGCGATCACCAAACAGAGATTTCGCTTTTGCTACGAGGTCAACTAAGTCCAAGTTATAGCCGTATTCAACGATGATGCGCAGTACACCCAGTGATGCGCGACGCAGAGCAAAGGGATCCGAGCCTTTTGGCGCTTGGCCAATACCGAAGATGCCGACTATGGTGTCTAGCTTGTCTGCGATTGCCACAGCGGCGGAAACGCCATTGGTTGGCAGAGCATCGCCAGCAAAGCGTGGCATGTACTGTTCGTTTAGTGCAACGGCGACTTCTTCTGCTTCTCCGTCATGGCGAGCATAATGCATACCCATCACGCCTTGCGTGTCGGTAAATTCAAACACCATTGAGGTCATCAAATCGCATTTAGCCAGTAAGCCCGCACGTTTTGATTTTTCTACATCCGCGCCAATCTGTTCTGCAATGTAACCAGCCAGTTCAGTAATACGGTCAGTTTTATCTTTAATCGTACCCAACTGCTGCTGGAAAATCGCGGTTTCTAGTCGTGGTAGACGATCGACTAATTTGCTTTTGAGATCGGTATTAAAGAAGAATTCTGCGTCCGCTAAGCGTGGACGAACGACTTTCTCGTTGCCTTCAATAACATGGCGAGGCTCTTTCGACTCGATGTTAGAGACGAAAATAAAGTTAGGCAGCAATTGCTTATTCGCATCGCTCATCTGATGAGAATAAACCGGGAAGTATTTTTGGTCACCTTTCATGGTGTAAACCAAAGCTTCTGACGGTACTTTAAGGAATTTTTCTTCAAATTTTGCCGTCAGCACCACTGGCCATTCAACCAGTGAGGTCACTTCTTCAACCAAGTCATCGTCAAGATCGGCAACACCGCCAACCTGTAGCGCTGCTTTTTGTGCATCCGCAATAATTATCGCTTTACGCGCATCGTAATCGGCGATCACTTTACCGCGCTGTTCTAAAATCGCTGGGTATTGTTCTGCTGAATCGATGGTGAACTCTTTTTCGCCCATAAAGCGGTGACCACGAATGGTGCGCGCAGAAGCTACGCCTAAGATCTCACCTTCGATCAGTTCATCGCCCATCAAAATAGTCAGAGTTTTTACTGGGCGGATAAATTGTGTTTCTTTATCACCCCAGCGCATGGGTTTGGCGATAGGTAAGTTTGCTAACGCTTTGGCGGCAAGTTCAACCACAATAGCTTTGGCATCTTGGCCTTTGACTTCCTGTTTGAACAGTAGCCATTCACCTTGTTCTGTTGTTAGGCGATCCGCTTGCTCAACAGTAATGCCGTTACCACGCGCCCAGCCTTGTGCTGCTTTGGTTGGATTGCCATCGGCATCAAAAGCAACAGAAATAGCGGGGCCACGTTTTTCGACCACTTTATCCGCTTGACCTTGGGCCAAGTTGGTCACTTTCAGTGCTAAACGGCGAGGGGTTGCAAACCATTTGATGCCTTCGTGTGCCAGTTCAGCGGTTTTCAATTCTGCGGCAAAGTTAGCCGCAAACGCTTCAGCCAAAGTGCGAAGTTGTTTTGGTGGTAGCTCTTCTGTACCTAATTCAATTAGAAATTCTTTTGCCATCTTATTTGTCCTCACCCTTTTTACACATAGGGAAGCCGAGTGCTTCACGAGATGCGTAGTACGCTTCTGCAACCGCTTTGGTCAGGTTACGGATGCGTAGGATGTAACGTTGACGTTCTGTCACCGAAATCGCTTTACGCGCGTCCAATAGGTTAAAGGCATGGCCCGCTTTCAAAATACGCTCATAGGCAGGAAGTGGCAGCGGTTTTTCTAGTTCAAGTAGATGCTTACACTCTTTTTCGCACTGGTCGAAGAAAGTGAAAAGAAAATCGACATCCGCGTGTTCGAAGTTGTAAGTGGATTGTTCGACTTCATTTTGATGGTAAATGTCACCATAGGTGACTTTACCTAATGGGCCATCTGTCCAGACTAAGTCATACACTGAATCCACGCCTTGAATATACATGGCGAGACGTTCAATACCGTAAGTGATTTCGCCGGTGACAGGCTTGCACTCAAGGCCACCGACTTGTTGGAAGTAAGTAAATTGAGTTACTTCCATGCCGTTTAGCCACACTTCCCAGCCAAGACCCCAAGCACCTAAGGTTGGGTTTTCCCAGTTATCTTCCACGAAACGAATATCGTGTACTAGTGGGTCAACACCGAGCACCTCTAAAGACCCCAGATACAACTCTTGAATGTTGTCTGGTGAAGGTTTGATGATGACTTGGAATTGGTAATAGTGTTGCAGGCGGTTTGGGTTTTCACCATAACGACCGTCCGTTGGGCGACGAGAGGGTTGAACATACGCCGTTGCAATGGGCTCTGGGCCTAAAGCTCGCAGGCATGTCATTGGGTGAGAGGTTCCTGCACCAACTTCCATGTCTAATGGTTGAACAATGGTACAGCCTTGTTGGGCCCAATAATCCTGCAGCGCGAGGATCATACCCTGAAAGGTTTTGATATCGTATTTTTGCATAGTCAGGTTCGCGCGATTCTTCTGTCTGAATGGATGAAAATAACGAACAAGTATACCCAGATATTCGCTCAGCGAGTAGGGGTAATCTTGCTTAATTAATGGTCGAAAATCCGTTTTGGTCGAATTTATCGCATAGATTGTGCCAAATTCCTGCACATGAACGATTTTGACTTATTTCTAACTTGAGATTTTCACTCGGCCTGATTAGAATTGCGCCGTCTTTGGGGAGTAGCTTACCAGTGAGATTTCTTATCTTAACGGTTCGTTCGTCAACATAATTGGTGCCAAATCACCGTGGCGTTCGAGGCTAAAGTCATTTTAGCTTAGCAAGACCTTAGACAAACATCACAAACCGGGGCGGGGAGTGGCGTTTGTCTATGGTTATTATAATTATCCCGCCCCATTGAGCCTGTCGTGAGCGTATTAGCTATTTCAATTACTACCGTCGCCTTAGCTGAAATTGGCGATAAAACCCAACTGCTTTCTCTGCTGCTAGCCAGTCGTTATCGTAAACCTTTGCCTATTATTGCCGCCATTTTTGTCGCAACGATGGTTAACCATGCACTCGCTGCTTGGCTGGGCGTGGTCGTTGCCGATTACCTGTCACCAGAAATCCTTAAATGGGTGTTGGTCGCCAGCTTCCTTGCCATGGCGGGTTGGGTATTAATTCCAGACAAACTCGACGGTGATGAAAAGATTACCAATCGAGGTCCTTTTGTCGCCAGTTTTATTGCTTTTTTTGTCGCTGAAATTGGCGATAAAACCCAAATAGCAACGTCTATTCTTGGTGCACAATATGCGGATGCTCTATTGTGGGTGGTGCTCGGAACGACAATTGGTATGTTGCTGGCTAACGTACCTGTGGTGCTGATTGGTAAATTATCCGCCGATAAAATGCCGCTAGGACTTATTCGTAAAATCACGGCGGTACTCTTTTTGATATTAGCGATCGGCGCGGCGATTTGGTAATTCCAATCGATTAGATGATTGGGCGAGTGAGCGTGACACAATTTATTACTCAACTTGTCGCCCAACGTCTACGGTTGCGTGATGAGTGACAAATTTATGCCATACTGGTCATGTTACTGTAGTGCTAGATGATGCAAGTCTAAGAGGGAATGCATATGCTGACACGTTATATGGGAATGACCGCCAAGAGCCAAAGTTACTTGTTTACGTTCGGTTTTGTGCTGACGTTGTTGGGTATGGCGTTGACGGAAATGTGGCTACCCATGGTGGCCGGCGCAATCATATTGTGTGGCTTAATGGTGGAATCTTGGATCCGAGTCGCGCACATTATCCCGATGCACGATGAAATTCGAACCCTGCAAAAGCAGATCACAAAACTGCAATCAGAGATCCGCACCATCGAGTTTAATGAGTAGTGTGCAGCGCAATGAATCAATGAATCAATGAATCAATGAATCAATAGCAAAAGGCGGCCTTTTTGAGGTCGCCTTTTCTTTTGCGTACGCATCACTTAGATCAAGGCTTAACTCAATCCTTTCTTAATCAAATAGAGATAGGGCAATGTGTCCACTTTCTCCGCAATTAACTGATGATCCATAAAGCGGCAAAAACTGGGAATGTCTCGAGTGGTTGACGGGTCATCGGCTTTCACTAGTAAAATTTCGCCATCTTGCATGGTTCGAATGGTTTTTCTGACCATCATTACAGGCTCGGGACAGCGCAATCCTTCGGCTTCGAGTGTTTGTGTGGCAAGTGCCGGATCAAATGTCATATTCAAACCTAATCGATGTTATCGCAAGGCGTAGATAATACTGGCGAGGAAAAAATATTCAATAACCACTTGGCAAAGTGATCTTTTTGTTTTAACTTACTTAACAAGTTGATAACAATTTAGTGAGGCACTTATGTTAACAGCGCTTGATAGGTTAACCATTTATTCGGTTCTCTGCTTTATCTCATTTTGTGCCTTAGTGATGCGAACGCCTGCAGAAACGTCATGGATGCCACTTTTTGGTGTCAGTGCGTCACTGGTTGGGATCTGGCTTGAGATGCATCTTTGGAAAGGCATCTCAGAAGAGCAGAATCACTAATCCATCACATATTGATCAACGCATTGCACTAATACGACACGTAACACATTCCGACACTATCCCCATTTTCTTGGGCTTCCCCGCTGAAAGGCGGGATTTTTTTTGCCTAACGCGTACACTGAGCCTATTTACCAATGACAAAAGTGGGGTTATTGCATGGAGTTGGAAGATATCTATCGTCGTGATCTGAATTTATTGATTGCACTGAGAGTGTTGATAGAAGAGAGCAGTGTCAGTAAAGCGGCCCAGCGTTTAAATCTTAGCCAGTCAGCCATGAGCCGTGTATTAGGTCGGTTACGTGATCTGCTCAATGATCCTCTTTTTACGCGCCAAGGTCAGCATCTCATTCCGACTGAAAAAGCGTTGGAGCTTAATCGTGCATTAGGCGAGCCATTGGAGTCTCTACGTCAAATCCTTTCACCTGTTGAATTTGACCCCCAGCAATGTGCACAAACCTTCACCATTGCCACGACAGATTACGCAATGCAGACCATCTTACCGTTTGCTTTACCAAGGATATATCAAGAGGCACCAAACGTGTCGTTTGAGTTTTTACCTTTGCAGCATGATAGGTTGGCCGATCAACTGACTTATGAAGGAGCTGATTTAGCGATTTGTCGCCCAACGTCGCCAGTAGCACCATTGATGAGTGAGGTGCTTGGGCGAGTCGGTGTGCTTTGTTTGCTCTCCCAACACCATCCGTTGGCGAATCGGCAGATCTCTTTAGCGGATTACCTGACATACCCTCATGCGATGATTGCGATCAGTGATGGTGTTAATGCCTTAATTGAACAAGCATTAAGTGGGCAGCCTAAACGGAAAATGGTGCTCAGAGCCTATCATTTAGAAGCTGCGCTAGCGATTGTTGATACCATGCCATTGATTATTACGGTGCCTGCGGATCTGGCCTATTTAGTGGCAGAGCGTTACGCATTGGTGGTGAAGCCGTTACCGTTTCAGTTTACGCCGTTTGACTACTCTATGATTTGGCACTCGCGATGTGAGCATTCTCCTGCCCAAGAATGGTTAAGGCAGATCGTCAAACAAGAGTGCAGCCGGTTGATTGCTAAGCGTATTGAAGAGATGCAGTTAGAGGGATAAAAATCATCAAGCTTTGAGTAAGACCAAAGCTTGATGAATGAATGTTTTAAAGCTTAATCACCACGCGACCAGTCACTTGACCATTGGTGATCGTTTCAGCGTACTGCGCTGTTTGTTCGAGGGTGATTTCCTCACACGCTTGCTCAAAGTAGCTTGCAGGTAGCAGTTTCGCTAAGCTTTCCCATGCTGCCATGCGTTTTTCTAGCGGGCAAGAGACGGAGTCGACACCTTGCAGGCGTACATTGCGCAAAATGAACGGCATGACGGTGGTGGGTAAATCAAAACCACCCGCTAAACCACACGCGGCAACTGTGCTGTTGTAGTCCATTTGGGCTAACACTTTGGCTAACATTTTGCTGCCTACTGTATCGACCGCGCCAGCCCAAATCTGTTTTTCCAGCGGACGAGCTGGCTCTTCAAATTCGCTGCGATCAATAATGCGGCTTGCTCCTAGTTTTTCTAGCAGTGGACCATTTTGTTCAACACGACCAGTTACCGCAGCAACTGTATAACCTAGCTTAGCTAATAGTGTTACAGCAACTGAACCCACGCCGCCACTGGCACCCGTCACCAATATATCACCCTTTTCCGGTTTAATACCCGCATCTAAAATGGCTTGCACGCAAAGCATGGCAGTAAAGCCAGCAGTGCCAATCATCATCGCTTTTTTGCTATCAAGACCGTGCGCGAGTGGTACTAACCAATCGGCTTTCAAGCGTGCTTTTTGCGCCATACCACCCCAATGGTTTTCACCCACTCCCCAACCGGTTAGTACAACTTTGTCACCGGTTTGGTAGCGAGTATCTTGGGATTCAAGTACGGTTCCCGCAAGATCAATGCCCGGTACCATAGGGAAATTGCGAATGATTTTGCCTTTACCTGTAATGGCTAAACCATCTTTGTAATTCAATGATGAGTAATCGACCGCGACTAAAACTTCACCTTGCGGTAATTGTGATTCGTCGATTTGTTCAATGGTGGCAACTGTGTTTTTTTCTTGTTGATTAAGGATTAACGCTTTAAACATTCGGATCTCCAGATTGGCACAGCAAGCATAAGATGTCGCTAAGTGTAGTACTGAATTAACTATGACTAAAATGAAACTTTAGCATTGGTTCTATGCGTATTATGCATCACTCATAAAAAATGCCAGTCGTGGGACTGGCATTGAGCTTTAGGATAAGAAGAACTGGTATGAAGGATTGTCCGTCTCATCTTTGCATTGGTAACCCAATTCTCTAAGGTGAGCGGAGAAGCGGTTTAAATCGCTCTCTTCGAGTTCAAAACCACACAATACGCGGCCATAATCGGCGCCATGATTGCGGTAATTAAACAAGCTAATGTTCCAGTGTGTGCCAAGCGTGCTGAGAAATTTCAGCAGAGCGCCCGGATATTCCGGAAATTCGAAGCTGTATAATCGCTCTTTTAGCGGCTTAGAGGGTTTGCCTCCAATCATATAACGGACATGCAGCTTGGCCATTTCATCATCCGATAGATCCACCACAGGGTAGCCACTTTGGCGTAAATCGTGAATGATGTTGTCGAGCTCTTCTTGCCCACTTAACAGGCGTACACCGACGAAAATGTTGGCCAGCTTGTCATCGTTATAGCGATAGTTGAACTCGGTGACCGCGCGACCGCCAATGATATTACAAAACTCAAAAAACGCGCCTTGACGTTCAGGTATGGTCACCGCCAAAAGCCCTTCACGTTTTTCGCCTAGCTCACATCGCTCCGACACGTAACGCAAGCCGTGGAAATTGGTGTTAGCCCCTGAAAGTACGGTGCCTAACTGTTTATCCACCAGCTTATGTTTTTCCGCGAATTTCTTCAGACCAGCCAGAGCAAGCGCTCCAGAAGGTTCGGCAATCGCACGCGTGTCTTCGAAGATATCTTTAACCGCCGAGCAGATTTCATCGCTTGATACCGTGATGTGGCCATCAATGTATTGCTGACACAAACGGAAGGTTTCATCACCAATACGTTTTACCGCGACACCGTCGGCAAACATGCTGACTTGGTCAAGCACCACGGGTTTACCTGCCTCGAGTGCTGCTTTTAAACAAGCAGAATCTTCAGGTTCAACCGCAATGACTTTGATTTCTGGCATCAGCTGTTTGATGAGCACCGCGACCCCAGCGGCTAAACCGCCACCGCCGACTGGTACAAAAATGTAATCAAGGTGGCCATTTTGTTGCAGCATTTCCATGCCAATAGTGCCTTGCCCTGCAATGACCAGTGGGTGATCGAACGGTGGGACAAACGTATAACCTTGCTCGTGAGCCAAGCGTTCCGCTTCGGCTTTGGCTTCATCAAAGTTGTTGCCATGCAAAATCACCAAACCGCCAAAACCGCGCACCGCTTCGACTTTGATATCAGGGGTAGTTTTAGGCATCACAATGGTGGTTTTAATGCCTAATTTTGTTCCCGATAGAGCCATTCCCTGCGCGTGGTTGCCTGCTGACGCAGCAATCACCCCTGCTTGTTTTTGCACCTCAGATAAACTCGACACCATATTATAAGCGCCGCGTAATTTAAAAGAGTGCACAGGCTGGCGATCTTCACGCTTGAGCTGAACGCGATTTTTGATGCGCGCCGATAAGCGGGGCATATCCTGCAGTGGCGTCACCGTTGCGACGTCATACACGGGGGCGCGCAGGATCTGGCGCAGATAATCTGCGCCAGTTTGAGTTGCGTTACCTGAGTCGCTCATCCGCTAGCCCTCGAGCTTAGATTTGTCTCGAACAGCCCCTTTATCAGCGCTGGTGGCCATACTTGCGTAGGCTTTCAATGCCAAAGAGACTTCACGCTGGCGATTGACAGGTTTCCAACCGAGCTGGTCTTGTTTTACGCGGCGCTCAGCCAGTTCAGCTTCTGAAACGTTGAGCGTAATGGAGCGGTTTGGAATATCGATGGCGATAATATCCCCAGAATTCACCAAACCTATCGTTCCGCCGTTCGCAGCTTCTGGAGAAACGTGACCAATTGATAAACCGGAAGTCCCCCCAGAGAAACGACCGTCAGTCAGTAGCGCGCACTCTTTGCCTAGCCCCATTGATTTGAGGTACGTGGTTGGGTAAAGCATTTCTTGCATACCCGGGCCGCCTTTCGGGCCTTCATAGCGGATGACGACAACATCACCAGCCTTCACTTTACCACCTAAAATACCTTCAACGGCACTTTCTTGGCTTTCAAAGACCACGGCTGGGCCTGCAAATTTCAGGCTACCTTCATCAACCCCTGCTGTCTTGACAATACAGCCGTCAACGGCAATGTTGCCTGATAGCACGGCTAGGCCACCATCTTGGCTAAAAGCATGCTCTTTGGTACGAATACAGCCTTCTTTGCGATCGTCATCGAGGCGATCCCAGCGACACTGTTGTGAGAAGGCTTTAGTGGTACGAATGCCCGCAGGACCGGCACGGAAAAAGGTTAAGACGTCTTCGTCGTCCGTTTGCATGATGTCGTATTGAGCCAACTGCTCTTTCATCGATAAACCCAACACGGTGCGAGTTTGATTGTTGATGAGACCGGCGCGATCCAATTCACCAAGAATCGCCATCACGCCACCCGCGCGGTGTACATCTTCCATGTGATATTTTTGAGTCGATGGCGCGACTTTACACAGATGAGGTACGCGGCGTGACATGCGGTCGATATCACCCATGTCAAAATCGATTTCACCTTCTTGAGCGCCTGCTAATAGGTGCAATACTGTGTTGGTTGAGCCGCCCATAGCAATATCGAGCGCCATCGCATTTTCGAACGCGGCTTTGTTGGCAATATTACGCGGTAAGGCGGATGCATCATCTTGCTCGTAATAACGCTTGGTTAATTCAACAATGCGTTTACCTGCGTTGATGAAGAGCGCCTCACGATCGGCATGCGTGGCCAACATCGAACCATTACCTGGTTGAGAAAGCCCCAACGCTTCGGTGAGACAGTTCATCGAGTTGGCGGTAAACATGCCAGAACAAGAACCACAGGTTGGGCAGGCCGAGCGTTCAATTTGTTCACTTTGTGCATCGGAGACTTTAGGGTCAGCGCCTTGGATCATCGCATCGACTAAATCGAGTTTGATGATTTGATCAGAAAGCTTGGTTTTACCCGCTTCCATTGGCCCGCCAGAAACAAAGATGACGGGAATATTAATGCGCAGTGCCGCCATCATCATCCCAGGGGTGATTTTGTCGCAGTTGGAAATGCAGACCATCGCATCAGCGCAGTGCGCATTAACCATGTACTCGACAGAGTCTGCGATCAACTCGCGTGAGGGCAGTGAGTACAGCATGCCTCCATGTCCCATGGCGATACCATCATCTACCGCGATGGTATTAAATTCTTTGGCGATGCCGCCGGCTTTTTCGATTTCACCCGCAACCAATTGCCCCATATCTTTGAGGTGCACGTGGCCCGGTACGAATTGAGTGAACGAGTTAACCACCGCAATAATCGGCTTACCGAAATCTTCATCTTTGACGCCAGTGGCGCGCCATAATGCGCGCGCTCCAGCCATATTACGTCCGTGTGTCGTCGTTGCGGATCTATACTTTGGCATTGTCTATCGTCCTCTATTACTTCGGTTGTGGGTACACGTAATCCAACCAGCCCCACTTGTCTTCAGTGGTGCCGTTAAATAGGCCAAAGTAAGCTTCTTGCATCACTTTCGTGATTGGCCCACGTTTGCCCTCTCCAACCGTAATTTGGTCTACGCTCCGTACAGGGACGATTTCGGCGGCGGTGCCAGTCATAAAAATTTCGTCAGCAAGATAGAGAGCTTCACGCGCAATGTTCACTTCACGCACTTCGTAACCCATTTCTTTAGCCAGCGTCATGATCGAATCACGCGTGATACCCGGCAAGATGGAGCTGGTGGTTGGTGGCGTGAGCAGCACACCGTTTTTGATGACGAAAATGTTTTCGCCTGCACCTTCAGATAAATAACCATCCACGCTTAAGGCGATACCTTCGGCATAGCCATGACGACGAGCTTCACCACCGACAAGCAGAGACGATAAATAGTTACCACCCGCTTTGGCTGCGGTTGGTATGGTGTTTGGCGCAGCGCGATGCCAGCTAGAAACCATCGCATCCACACCATTTTCTAGCGCTTCATCACCTAAGTAAGCACCCCAAGGGAAGGCGGCAATGATTAACTCCATTTCAGTATTCACTGGTGGGCAAACGCCAAGGCCAACGTTGCCAACAAAGCCAAGTGGGCGAATGTAGGCTGAATCCAGTTTATTGACGCGCAATGTTTCACGTGTCGCTTCCATGATCTCTTCTATCGTATAGGGGATAGGGAAACGGTAAATTTTTGCTGAATCTTTTAGGCGTTGAGCGTGCTCTTTATGACGGAAGACGATTGGACCTTTAGGAGTGTTATAACAACGCACACCTTCAAACACCGAAGTGCCGTAGTGCATCGCGTGTGTCAGTACATGAACGTTTGCATTTGCCCACGGAACCATTTCACCGTTGAACCAAATGTAATCTGCAGTTTTTGTTGCCATTTATTGCCTTCCTTATGCACAAATCTTTTGTTGTAAATTGTTATTCGGTAGTTCGTTATTTTTTATTGGGGTGACATCGACACTGCGAATATCCCATAATTTTTCAATTTGATTGATCAGTGTGCTGATGGGGCGATCACTATCAACAATGATTTCAACACTGGCGACTTTGCTGGCGTGGTTTTGCGTTGCGGCCACTTGTTTTATCACAAATCCACGATGGCGAATCACGCGCAGAACACGCTCTAATAGCACCGGTTTATCATCGGCTTTGATGTCTAATAGGTATCTATCCATTAGGTGTTCTCCAACATATCACTATTTGAGGCGCCCGGTGGTACAAGCGGCCATACGTTTTCTTCTTCATCAATCAAAACGTGAAGCAGATAAGCTGTTTTGCTGGCCAGCATTTCTTTAAGTGCTGGTTCAACTTCTTCTTTTTTGGTGATGGTTTTGCCAGGAATATCGAACGCCTTAGCTAGCATCACGAAATCTGGGTTGTCATCCAAAATCGTTTCACTATGGCGGCCATCAAAGAACAGCGATTGCCATTGGCGCACCATACCCAAACGATGGTTGTTCAGTAGTACCATCTTGACCGGGATTTGGCGGCGCTTGAGCGTACCAAGTTCTTGAACATTCATCATGAACGAGCCATCCCCGGAAATGAGAATGGATTGATCATCTGGGCGAGCAACGGCAGCACCCATTGAGGCGGGCAACCCAAAGCCCATAGTTCCAAGGCCAGCTGAGGTGATGAAGTTCTGTGGAGCACGCGGCTGAATGTGCTGCGCGGCCCACATTTGATGTTGGCCAACGTCGGTTGAGACGATGGCTGAATCGGGCATCATGTCGGACAGTTGTTTGAGTAACAATGGTGCAAAAATGAGATCGCCCGGGTGGTCATAGCGCCACTTAAAGCCACTGCGCAAACTTTCACTGTGGTGAACCCACGGTGCGATATCGCGCGTCAGTTCCAGTTGTGGAAGAATGAGATTGATGTCACCACGTAGTGACGCATTGGCGATACGGAGTTTATTAAACTCGGCCGCATCGATATCGATATGAATCACTTTGGCGTGTGGTGCAAAAGTATCCAGTTTTCCCGTTACTCGGTCATCAAAGCGCGCTCCAACCACAATCAGCAAATCACACTCTTGAACGACCAAGTTTGCCGCCTTAGTCCCGTGCATACCAAGCATGCCAAGGTAATGCGGATCATGACGCTCAATCGTGCCCAAGCCTTTTAAAGTGCTTACTGATGGCATCGGATTGAGGCGTAAAAACTCGCGTACGGAATCGGTCGCTTTGGCCAGTTGAACGCCACCGCCAACATACAATACAGGACGAAAGCTTTGTGAAAGCAGTTGTTGCGCTGCGTGAAGCTGCTCTTGGCTGGCAACTGGCATGGCTGGCGCAGTGAACGCAGGTAGCTCAGTCACGGGGGTTTTTGCCAGTTGTACATCTTTAGCGATATCCACAATCACCGGGCCGGGGCGACCCGCTTTCGCTACCTCAAAGGCTTCGGCAAGGGTGGGTGCGAGATCGTGGATATCGGTAACGAGGTAGCTGTGTTTGGTGCAAGAGAGTGACATACCAATCACGTCCATCTCTTGAAAAGCATCGGTACCAATGTGCGAGCTTGCGACTTGGCCGGTGATGGCGACGAGGGGGATTGAGTCAAGAAATGCATCGGCAAGACCGGTGACCAAATTGGTCGCTCCGGGTCCTGAGGTGGCCATGCACACCGCGACATCTTGTGTCGAGCGCGCCATGCCAATCGCCGCCATGGCTGCACCTTGTTCGTGGCGACAGAGGATGTGTTCTACACCGCCATCGTATAATGCATCATAGATTGGCATAATAGCGCCGCCGGGATAACCAAAAACGGTTTTGATTCCCTGCTGCTTTAATGCGGCTACAACCAGTTGTGCTCCTGTCATCGTAACCCTCCCAAACTGTGTATGGCACAGTAAACCATGTTGTGTTTGCACTTCATGTGCGCTCCCATTCTTCCTGTCATATCGGGTTGGATAATCGCCAACCAGTATGAACTTTTTAGTTTAATAGTTGTAAAAAAACCCCCGGACTTTTCAGTGCGGGGGTCTTTTGAATCTGGTGGTTATTTTGCGCCCACTAGCCCCCGCGCGGAATCAATAATGACCACGATAATCAGGCTTAGCAGTAGGTTAATGTGAGCGTTCAAATTCATCACTTAATTCTTAAAATAGTTGGCGTAATATCTTACGAAATTGTTTGCGTCTCTAGTGGTAACACACAATTCCGTTAAATGACAAGCAAAAACTCATTCTTTTTTCACATTCTTTCAGCATCACAACAAGCTATATAACAATCTCTCGTGTGCAAATAAGGGCGCAGAAACAGAACGAACACTTTTTAAACAACCACAAAGGAATGAAATGGGACTCGCAATTATTCACAGCCGAGCCAGTGTTGGCGTGCAAGCACCGACAGTGACAGTTGAAGTACATATTAGCAATGGTATGCCCGGTTTTACGTTGGTCGGCTTGCCTGAAACGACGGTCAAAGAGTCTCGTGATCGCGTGCGCAGCGCTATCATTAATTCCCGCTTTGAGTTTCCCGCCAAGCGTATTACGGTCAATCTAGCCCCTGCGGATCTCCCCAAAGAGGGTGGTCGATTTGATTTACCGATCGCGTTGGGTATTTTGGCGGCCTCACAGCAGATAGCGCTAACGAAGTTAGATGGGTATGAGTTTATTGGTGAATTAGCCTTATCTGGTGAGTTGCGTCCTGTTAAAGGTGTATTACCCGCCGCTTTAGCTGCGAATCGAGCCAAGCGCTGTTTGGTGGTGCCTCATGGTAATGGTGATCAAGCCGCGTTAGTGGCAAAGGATCAGCATAAATCGGCGCAAACGCTGCTTGAGGTGTGTGCTGATTTGTGTGGCCAGCAAACCCTCTCTCTTTTTCAAACCGAACCTAAACCGTGCCAAGCGAAAAATACTCGCGATCTGCAAGATATCATTGGTCAACAGCAAGGAAAGCGAGCGTTAGAAATCGCAGCCGCGGGCAACCATAATCTGCTTTTTCTCGGTCCACCCGGAACGGGTAAAACCATGCTTGCCTCTCGGTTGTGTGATTTATTACCAGAAATGAATGAGGATGAAGCGATGGAAACCGCTTCGGTTGCTTCTCTGACTCCACAAGACATTAACCAGCACAACTGGAAGCAAAGGCCATTTCGCTCGCCTCATCATTCCAGTTCAATGGCGGCGCTGGTCGGTGGCGGTTCTATTCCGAGGCCGGGGGAAATTTCTTTGGCACACAATGGGTTATTGTTTCTTGATGAAATGCCGGAATTTGAACGAAAAGTGCTCGACTCATTGCGTGAGCCATTAGAGTCAGGTGAAATTATTATTTCAAGAGCGCAAGGCAAAACGCGTTTTCCAGCTCGCTTTCAATTAGTGGGAGCGTTGAACCCCAGCCCAACCGGCTATTACGAAGGCACGCAAGCCAGAGCCAATCCGCAGAGTATTTTGCGCTATTTGGGACGCTTATCGGGGCCATTGCTTGATCGCTTTGACATGTCGATAGAAATCCCCTCGCTTCCCAAAGGAATGCTGGCAAATGGCGGCGAAAGAGGTGAAGCAACGGCTGTGGTTAAAGAAAGAGTGCTGATTGCTCGTGAACGGATGGTGATTCGTAATGGTAAGGTTAATGCTTTGTTGGGGAGCCGAGAAATTGAACAGTATTGCCCTTTAACTAAAGCTGACGCCGAATTTTTGGAAAATGCACTGCACCGCCTAGGGCTCTCCATCCGCGCGTATCATCGCATTATCAAAGTGGCGCGTACGATTGCTGATTTAGAAGGGGCCGAGCAGATTGCTAAGCCCCATCTAGCGGAAGCACTCGGCTATCGAGCGATGGACCGCTTGTTGAAACAACTGACCGCACAAGCGGTGTAATGAACTTAAAATTGGTAATTTAACCCTAGCGCTGTAAAGAGAGACGATTCGTCGTAAAACGAGAGGTTTGAGCTCGATTGGTTATAACCAGCTAAAGCGATTAATGACCAATCATCCCAATCCATAAATTGACTGTATTCGTACGCGAAGAATAGGCTCAGTTCATCGTCATTACGCACAGTGTGATTAAACAGTGAATTTCCACCTTGATAGTCGCGCTTGGTATAACCAGCGGTCAGCGCCAGTTTATGGCGATTGATAAACGTGAAGTAGGAGAGATCGGCGGCGTAAGAGTGATGAGTATTGGCGTCGCCATCCGCTTGGTGGTTGATATAAGTGATGGAGGGCTGTAACAAACTGGTTGGGCTCAGAGAGTAACGGTACTGCCCTTTTAGGTAGTAACTTTTACCATCACGAGCCAGTTCAGGGCTTGGAAACTGATCGTTGTCGATCTCTTTGGTCGCGTAAGCGACATCGATAGTCCATGGGCTGCCTTGAATACTATTGAATGTTAATCGGTAGGCATTTCCTGACTCATCGGTTTCTTGGCGCTGACTGTTTAGTTGGTAAGGGTTAGCCCAGGTTTTTCCAGACATCACTGTCGGCAAAAAAGCCACATCAACCACGGTACCTGTCTCCATCTCATATTGATACCCCAGCTGAAGCGCTAAAGTGCCGACGGCAATATCATCACGTGAGGTGCCTAGATAAACCTGTTGTTGACGTTTGTCCCCGAAGGTGTAAGCAAGGTTACCCAAAGGCCCAACGGCAAAGTTTGACTGCCGACTACTCTTTGTTTCGAGTGATGTAATACGCTCATCTCCACCCGTATCAAACGATGATTGGGAAGATGCAAAAATAGTATTAATGGCAATCTCACCACTTAAACCTGTTTCTGGAGCCAGTTCGGCAGATACATGAAAAGCCAGAGCGCTAACAAGCGTCATGGACAGGTATTTATTCATTAGGAGTTTCCATACTTTGATTCAATAGTGGTTAAGTATATGAATAAACTTGGATGACGACACGATAAAACTAATCTGACCGTTTTATGAATGAAGGGTGAGCCTTGTCTTAGGCATACACAGTTTTGTACTGCGATGGCTTGTGTTTCAAGATTGGTTGTATGAGAAAGCGCTGCAAGGTTGAACTTGATTAAGTAAAAATGAGGAGCCGTTGCTCCTCATTTTTGAATGATTACTTGGTCAGTAGGTAATTGACCAGTTCGAAGTATTCATTGGTCGATTTAACACCTTGTCCTTGCACCAAATAATGATTGTTAACCACGACCGCAGGCACACCTGAAAGGCCGCTTTCTTGGAACTGTTTGTCAAAGCGGCGCACCATTGAATCGACGGCAAAACCATTAAAGGCGGCATCAAATTTTGCTGCATCAATACCTTCGTCTAGGAAGATTTGGCGTAGATCCGCATCATCTCTTGGTGGTTTACGCATCGTGTGGATGCGGTTAAACATCACGGGCACCATTTTGTCTTCAACTTTGAGGGCAAGCATGGTGGCGTAAGCTTTACTCATTGATTTACCCATCGAGCCACCCATAAAAGAAACATGGTTTTTCTGCAGAGTAACCCCTTGTGGGAGCTGCTTTTTCAGTTGGGCGATGATCGGCTCAAAGGTATTGCAGTGTGGGCAGTAAAAGGAGAAAAACTCCGTCACGGTTGGATTTTTAGAGGGTTCAAGATCAAGCACTTTATAATGCTCACCTTCTTTAAATTGGGCTGCATGAGCCGATAAGCTCAGCAGTAAGGTTGCAACCAGTGCAAAAAGCTTCTTCATTGTGTACTCCATTTATTGCTTCAAGGTGACTTACCATTGTGGCATTAGTGAGAGCGTAGGCTCGTCTAATGCTGCTATTTGTTCTTTAAACGCAAGCACTTGGCTTTCCCAATATTTAGGGTCATTAAACCAAGGGAAGGCGAGTGGAAAAGCAGGGTCCTGCCATCGTTTGGCCAACCATGCCATGTAATGCACCATTCGTAGACCGCGTAACGGTTCAATTAGTTTCAATTCGGCTGGATTAAAATCGTGAAACTCTTGATACGACTCTAAGATAATGTCCAACTGCATTCGCTTATCTTGCAATTCGCCATTGAGTAGCATCCACAAATCCTGTACTGCTGGTCCATTGCGAGCATCGTCTAAATCGACAAACATAGGCCCATCTCGCCACAAAATATTGCCTGGATGGCAATCACCATGCAAGCGGATGGCCGCGGATTTTGCTGGCCATTGCTGTTCAATTTTGTTGATCAATAACGATAAGTCACTGAAAAAGGTATTTTGCAAGTGCTGAGGTATGAAGGACGCATTTTCCAATAGCTGTTTGGGTTGATAAAGATACTCATCTAAGCTGATGGTCGGGCGATGAACAAATGTACGAGTGGCACTGATGTGATGAATGCGTCCAAGAAACCGGCCCACGCCTTCTAATTGGTCCATATTGTCCACTTCAAACTGCCGCCCACCCACACTGTTAAATAGCGCGAAATGATAGCCCTGATAGTGATGTAAGGTTGCACCGTTGATGAGCAATGGCTCAGCAATCGGAATTTCCGCCGCGTACAGCTCGCGTGTGAAATCGTGCTCCTCTTGAATTTGCTCAACACTCCAGCGCTGAGGTCGATAGAATTTCACCACATAGCGTTGGCGTTCTTCATCGATGAATTGATAAACGCGGTTTTCGTAACTGTTGAGTGCCAGAAATCCTGATTCAGCACGAATGCCGATGCTTTCTAAGGCATACCACATGGTATCAGGGGTGAGTGCATCAAAATGGAAAGAAGCTTTGGTCATGATTAAAAAGGGCCCATTACTGAGCCCTTTTCCATTCGTTACGAAGTTAGAGTTTATTAATAAACCGGCTCTCAACTTCTATCGTGAATTGGTTACTGTCCGTGAGTATAAACTGAATCGTCGCTATAGGAGAGCTGAGTTTGTCAGGAGCGACGCCAAGGCTGGTTGGTAGGTTCAATACCTCTCCTGGTTTGACTTGAATGGTTTGTTTACCATACCAAGAGACGTCCGATAGCCCTTTCACGTCAAGCTTATACTCTTGCGTTTGCTGAGTTTTGTTGATGACTTTCAAGGTGTAAGTGTTCTCAATTTCACCATTGCTGTTGGTTTTAAATAGCTGGTTTCTATCACGCAATACACTTAAGCCGACCGGATCAACACTGGCTACTTGAGCGATGAATAAGCCAAACATCACCAGCAGTACCGTGCCATAACCGAGTAATTTAGGCCTGAGTATTTTGGTGTGGTGGCCGGAGAGGCGGTGCTCCGTGGTATAGCTGATGAGCCCTTTTTCATAGCCCATACGTTCCATCGTGGTATCGCACGCATCAATACAAGCGCCGCAGTTAATGCATTCGTACTGCAAGCCATCACGAATATCGATGCCAGTCGGACACACTTGTACGCACAAATCACAATCAATGCAGTCACCTAAACCGAGTGCTTTGTGATCGGCTTTACGAGCGCGTGGCCCGCGAGTTTCACCGCGTTTGCTGTCATAGCCAACAATAAAGGTATCTTTGTCAAACATCGCAGACTGAAAGCGAGCATAAGGACACATATGGATGCAGACGATCGAACGCATCCAGCCTGCATTTCCGTAAGTACAAAGGGTGAAAAAGAGTACCCAGAAGACGGGCCAGAAACTTTCATCGAGTGTGAAAAAGTTCACCACGAGTTCGCGTACCGGGACGAAATAGCCGACAAAAGTAAAACCAGTACCGAGTGCAATCGCCAGCCAAGCAATGTGTTTGATGGCTTTTCTTATAGCAAGATTAGCTGTGAGTTTTCCTGAGTCCTGCTTGCGGCGTTTATTGGCGGCGCCTTCGAGTTTTTCTTCAAACCAAATGTAGATAAATGTCCACACAGTTTGCGGGCACAGATAGCCACACCAGACACGGCCAAGAAAAGTGGTAATAAAAAACAGGCCGAATGCCGCAATCATAAACAACAGGGCAAGTAGAGTTAGGTCTTGTGGGTAAAGTGTGGTGCCGAAAAAGTTAAATTGCTGGTGGCCGATGTCGAGCAAAATCGCTTGGCGATCACCGTAAGAGATCCACGGTACTAAAGTAAAAAGCAGCAGTAAAAACCAGCCACCATAGCGGCGGAGTTGTTGATAAGTACCTTTACTTTCGCGCACATAAATACGGTTGCTGGGGTTAAAACGGTCACCGTTGCCTTTGTGAGTTTTGGGGTTGAATATTTTAGGAGTCACATCCTTTATATCGATTTTGTCCTGACTCATGAAATGATCCTTGTTGGGCTGTAAGGTGTGATTTCTTTTAGTTCACACTCTGCGACATTGCTGTTTTCTCTTTGGGTACAATACCAAGATGAGAAATTATCATTGTTCAATCTTTATTTATTAAGCGGCAAGTATAACGCCAATAACAATTTTATTTCTTTAACACTATCAACCTTTAACAATAAAGCCTCAACTCGTGAGGCTTATCGCTAATAATAAAAAAGCGACCTAATAAGGTCGCTATCTTGATCACTATCACAGGGGCTACATCATTTTATGATGCCACGCGCGCGTAAAATGGCTGTTTTAAAATCATCTTCCTGATCTTTCTTCAGGCCAGGAATCATTTCGTCTTTGGCGCTGTTGCGCATTTTTAGATGGTAGATCAATACATCATCCGTGAGTGTTTCTAAAGGTCCTTTATAACCCGCTTCTTGAGCCAGTTTGGTGATGAATTGCACTAAGTTGAGCTGCTGATCTTTTTGCCATTCAGGCGCAAGTAGTTCAATTAGTTCTTCAATTCGATGACATTGCATTCTCTTTTCCCCAATTTTTATAAGTATTTTGAGTAAAGGTACCAAATTGCGGATTGAAGTCCAATTGAGCGCAAAGAAAAAGCGCAGGGTTTAGCTGCGCTTTTTAATTATGCTGCCTGAACAACATTAGTTGTGCTCGATGCAGTAAGGGCATTTTTTTCAACTAAAGTCATTGCTGGAGCGACTTTTTTTGCAGTCGGAGCAGCAGCAAAACCACTACGACGACGCATTGCACTACGGTTTGTGTGCGAAAACCTGACAGCTGTTGGGCGCATTCATTAACCTAACGGTCAGGCACATCCATTGCCAATCTAATGGCCTGAATCACCATGAGTTGAGCTTCATAATTGAAGGGTGGCTCTTCTGGCTCTCGCCAATCCAAATAATGATTCAGGAATAACGATATGCTTTCATATCGTAGTTAGATTAGCACCAAGTTTTGAATTGATCGATAGTTGAACGATTGTTGAGATGAATATTCTTGCAAATAAAGCTTAAAATTGTGTGAGATGCTTGGTTGAGTTTGTCATCTGATCGGCATTACATCGCGTTTTGTTAAATAGGAGGTACCTATGTCGTTTACAAAAAACTCGCGATTTATCGCTCTCCTTGATACCCGTTTCGTTACGAAATCTGCATTTAGGCTTACAACTGTAAGCTGAAGTGTGTAATACTAAGCCCACATTTTGTTGCTTTTGGTATGGTGTTTATGTCTGCTGTTGACAATGACGGCTATGGTGCTGGTGAAGAACGGGCGAATGCACTGAGTCATGGTTTGGGGCTATTGTTTAGTTTTGTTGGTTTAGTCTTGCTGCTGATCAAGGCAACAAGTGCGCAGGCCGATGCATTGACTTATATCAGCATGAGTCTCTATGGTGGCAGCATGATAGCGTTATTCCTTGCTTCAACGCTGTATCACTCCGTTGCGACACCGAAAGCCAAACGCTGGCTAAAAACGTTCGACCACTGTGCCATTTATCTACTGATTGCCGGAAGTTACACCCCCTTTTTGTTGGTTAGCCTTCGCACTCCTTTGGCGATAGGTCTTATGGTGGTGATCTGGCTGCTGGCGCTGCTCGGTATCGTCATGAAAATTGCCTTTGTCTACCGTTTTAAAAAGTTCTCACTAGTGACTTATTTGGCGATGGGGTGGTTATCCTTGGTTGTGATCTACCAACTGGCCCTCAATATCGAGGTCGGTGGTTTGGTGCTACTTGCTGTTGGTGGTTTGGTCTATTCGCTCGGGGTGATTTTTTATGTAGCGAAACGCATTCCCTATAACCATGCTATTTGGCATTTATTCGTGCTAGGTGGCAGTGCTTGTCACTTTTTTGCGGTTTACCTTTTTGTTCACCCAGTAAGTGCTTAACGCATTTCAACCCGCTCAATGTTGGCCGAAATTTGATAGCCTTGCTGGCGATCAACTTGAAGGGTAATCGGCTTTCCTTGCGCTTGAGTTTGTGGGCGTAAATAGCTATCAGCCATCCGTTTAATGGATTGCCAAATGGGTAACTGCTGAGTGAGCAGTGGTTGACCTTGCTCGTCATAAAGAGTGATGCTGAGCACTACCGCAATGACAGATTGCGAGCTTTGATTGGTGATGGCTGTTGGGATAACGAGTGTATCTCCTTGGTAGTAAGCCGCGCCGAGTACTACTTCCACTCCAGAATCTGACAGTTGTAAAATCGGTTTTTCACTCTCCATCTCAAAGGTGGTTGCTCGGGCTTTTTGAGCAATAGGGGCCGCGTGAATGACGGTTTCCGGCGACATTGATTGCGGTTCAACATATTGCCATGTGAAATCATCATTGAGTTTCACCTGGCGGCCATCTTCTAAGGTCAGAACTTGCGCGCAAGATACGGCGCTTGCTGTCATGCTTAACAGCATCATTATCACAGGTATTGTCTTCATCTTAACGTCGCCAAAATGCAGGGAAAAACAGAACGATAATCGTCAAAATTTCTAAACGCCCCATCAACATCCCTAAGCTCAGAACCCACTTTGCTGCGTCAGGCAGTGGTGCGAAGTTGCCCGTTGGACCAATCACCGAGCCCATTCCGGGACCAACGTTGGCCACTGCTGTGATGGAACCTGAAATGCTGGTGACAGGGTCAAGGCCCATTGCACTGAGCGCGCCTGCGATAGCAATGACAGTGATAAAAAAGGTCAAACCAAAAGCGACGACTGAGCGGACAATATCATCATTAACTGGACGATGATTATAGCGCTGTACGAAGATGCCTGATGGATGGACCAACTTCATAATTTGTTTATTGAGCAGCGTCATCGCAATTTGGAAGCGGAACACTTTAATCCCACCAGAGGTTGAGCCGGAACAAGCTCCTGCTGCCATTAAGAAGATGAACAGCGTGCTTGGCAGTGCGCCCCAGGCGGTGAAATCTTCCAAACCAAAACCAGTAGTCGTGACCACTGAAACGATATTAAACATCGCCACTCGCAGGGCGTCCAACCAGTAGTAGCCTAGTTTGAGATTCAGCCACAACGCAATGATGAGACTGGCAATTAGGAAAAGATAAGCAAATCCGCGAACTTGTGCGTCTTTTATGATCACTTTGATATTTTGTTTTCGGGCCGCAGCGACAAACAGCAGAAAGGGCAAGCCCCCCAAAAACATAAACAGCGTTGCTACCCAATGTGCACCGTTTGAGAAGTGGTTCATCGAACCGTCGGAGGTGGAATATCCACCAGTCGACAAGGTGGTGAATGAGTGGTTGATCGCTTCAAAAAGCGTCATGCCAGTGAGGATATAGCCAATCAAGCACAGTAAGGTCAGTACCAAATAGACCAGCACAATATTTTTCGCGACAGTTTTGGCGCGTGGGCTACTTTTATCGGACCAATCAGACGATTCGGTTTGGAACAATTTCATCCCACCCACATTGAGCATTGGTAATACCGCTACCGCCATTACGATAAACCCAACCCCACCAAGCCATTGCAGAATAGAACGCCACAACAAGATGCTGGGCGGCATATTATCAAGGCCACTGAGCACGGTTGAACCTGTAGTGGTTAACCCTGACATGGTTTCAAAGTAGGCGTCGGTAAAGCTGATGTGGTTGATAAAGACGAAAGGGAGCGCCGCGAAAGCGCTGGCAACCGTCCACACTAAGCTGGTGATGAGAAACATATCGCGCACGCTGAGCTTAAAGTGCGCGGTACGCCCCAAGCTTAAGCAGATAAAGGCGACAATATGAGTGATGATGACCGCTTGAGCAAAATCAAGGAAGCCACCCGTACCGGTAAAAAAAGCAACCAGTGTCGGCACATACATAAATAGGGCGAGCTTAGACAGCACGAGTCCTATAACGAATGAAATGGGGCGTAAATTCAGCATGACGCCAATGACCTATAGGAAAAATGGGCTAGGTTGGAACAAGGCTTCCACATCGGGCACGTACTTTTTATCCACTAAGAACATCACCACGTGATCATCTTGCTCGATAATAGTGCGGTCATGGGCGATTAACACTTCTTCACCACGCACAATCGCGCCAATGGTCGTCCCCGGTGGCAGTTTAATATCACCCACTGCGCGTCCCACCACTTTAGAGGTGTTTTGGTCGCCATGTGCAATTGCTTCAATCGCTTCTGCCGCGCCACGGCGTAGCGAAGAGACGTTAACGATATCGGCACGACGTACGTGAGTCAGCAGTGCGGAAATGGTGGCTTGTTGGGGTGAAATCGCGACATCAATCACGCCGCCTTGTACGAGGTCGACATACGCGCCACGCTGGATAAGTACCATCACTTTTTTCGCACCCATACGCTTGGCGAGCATGGCGGACATGATGTTGGTTTCATCTTCGTTGGTGAGCGCAATAAATACATCGACTTGGTCGATGTTCTCTTCGGCTAGCAGCTCTTGGTCCGCCGCATCACCACAAAATACTATGGTGTTTTCTAACTCTTCCGATAACTGCTCTGCACGTGGGTAATTACGCTCAATCAGTTTAACGCTGTAGCTGTGCTCTAAACGTTTGGCTAAGCTTGCCCCAATGTTACCCCCGCCAACAATCATGATACGGCGATAGGTTTTTTCCAGCCGCTGTAGTTCACTCATGACCGAGCGAATATGATTACTGGCTGCCACGAAGAACACTTCATCGTCAGCTTCAATAATGGTAGTGCCTTGTGGGCGAATCGGCCGACCTTGGCGGAAAATAGCCGCGACGCGGGTATCAATGTGCGGCATGTGTTCACGTAGCGCTGAAAGAGCATTACCCACCAATGGCCCGCCGTAGTAAGCTTTCACAGCCACTAGACTTACTTTCTCTTCGGCAAAACTCACTACTTGCAGTGCGCCAGGGTATTGGATCAACCGTTCAATATAGCTCGTCACTAGCTCTTCAGGAGCGATGAGGTGATCCACCGGGATCGCGCCTGACTGAAACAAAGTCTCTTTTTCAAGCAGATATTCAGGAGAACGAATACGCGCAATTCGGTTGGGCGTATTAAACAAAGAGAACGCCACCTGGCATGCCGCCATGTTGGTTTCGTCGGTATTAGTGACTGCAACCAGCATGTCCGCGTCCTGTGCGCCCGCTTCACGCAGTACATCAGGGTGGCTGGCGTGGCCATGAATCACCCGCAAATCGTACTTGTCTTGCAGCTCGCGCAAGCGGTCACTATTTTTGTCGACAATGGTGATGTCATTGTTCTCGCCGACCAAGTTTTCGGCCAGTGTACCACCGACCTGACCTGCACCAAGAATAATGATTTTCATACTCTGTTCTCTTTCTACCTGCCGAATATCGGCCACTGAAAAGGCAGCAATAATGCTGCCAATGTGCGTCGAATTTACGCTTGTTTGGTTAATACTGCGTAGTAAAAACCGTCCATATCTTCTTCTCCGGGGAGTATCTGACGCCCCGGCTGCTCACGTTCGGAACCCACTAATTGAGCGTTATGAGTTCGTTCTAAGAAGGCTTTGACCTGCAAGCTGTTTTCTTGTGGAGTGATCGAGCAGGTTGCGTAAACCATAGTGCCACCGACTTTTAATTGCTTCCACATTGCGTCCAGTATTTCGCTTTGTAATTGAGCCAATGCCTCAATATCGCTACCACGACGTAGCCATTTGATGTCTGGATGACGGCGAATAACCCCAGTGGCAGAGCAAGGTGCATCTAATAAAATTCGGTCAAACTGTTCGCCATGCCACCACTCTTCAGGATAACGAGCATCACCGCAGATCACATCAGCGCGAAGTTGCAGGCGTTCCAAGTTGTCATAGACGCGTTCAAGGCGGGTTGCATCGCTGTCAATCGCAACCACTTCAGTATCGTGTCTGTGCTCCAGGATGTGCGCGGTTTTACCCCCTGGGGCGGCGCAGCAATCTAAAATCAGCTCGCCTGCTTTAGGTTGAAGGTAGTCAATCGCTAGCTGCGCAGCGGCATCTTGCACCGATACCCAACCACGGTCAAAACCGGGTAAAAGCGTTACATCGCAAGGTGCAGCGAGTTTTATTGCGTCGGCGGCGTGAGAGTGCACGCTGCACTCGATATTTTCGCTAGCTAATAGTGCAAGATATTCATCACGAGTGTGGTGCTGACGGTTGACGCGCAACCACATTGGCGCTTTTTGATTGTTGGCTTGCACAACCGTTTCCCACTGTTCTGGGTACGCTTGTTGTAACAGTTTAAGTAGCCAACTTGGGTGGCCATATTTGCCTGCGTTGTGGCTAACGGCGATAGCGTCCAGTGCTTCTTGATCGCGCAAGTAGCTGCGCAATACGGCGTTGATTAGCCCACCTAAATTTTCACCGCGCAATGTTTTGGTGCCTTCAACCGTCTCGGCTACTGCGGCGTGAGCGGGAATGCGCATAAAGCTCAATTGGTAGATACCAACTAAAATAAGATGGTGAAAAACCCGCTTTTTCCCTTTCAGTGGGTTGTCCATTAGCTCATTGGCAATTGATTCCAAACGAGGCAAATAACGCAAAGCCCCGTAGCAGATCTCTTGCAACAGAGCATGGTCTCTTGGGCGGATAGTTTTTTGCGCCGCAGGAAGTGCGTGAGAAAGTGAGTGGCCTTTATCAACCACTTGAAACAACACGTTAGCCGCAGCTGCGCGAACATTCATAGAAGTACCGATTTTAAATAAATGAAAATCAATGAGGGCATCTCTGCCCTCGTTAAGGTTTAGCTAAGCTGTGTGCCGACTTCAAACCAGCTTGCGCGCGAATTGAGAATGTCTTGCACTGGCATCGCTTTTTTGCCCGGCACCTGCAACTGCTCAAGCACCAGTAAGCCGTTGCCGGTTGCCACATAAATACCCGATTTATTGGCTCGAACAATCGTGCCTGCAGGGTGGTCGCTGGTTTGTGCTTCAACGCGACTTTGCCATACTTTAATGCTGTTCTCTGCCACATCAAAATGGCTCATTGGCCATGGATTGAAAGCGCGCACGCAGCGTTCAATAAAAGCAGCATCCGCTGACCAATCGATTTTGGCTTCTTCTTTGCTAAGTTTTTGTGCGTAGTTAGCCAATGTATCATCTTGTTGAGTGGCAATCGCTTTGCCACTGGCGATATCGGCGATGCATTCTACCAACGCTTGTGGGCCTAACTCGGCCAGTTTGTCATACATAGAAGCGCTGGTGTCTGTTGCCTCAATCGGCAGCTTAGCAATTTTGAGCATATCGCCCGTATCTAGGCCGACATCCATTTGCATGATGGTTACACCCGTTTCACTGTCTCCCGCCCAGATCGAGCGTTGGATCGGTGCGGCACCACGCCACCGTGGCAGAATGGAACCGTGTACGTTAATACAGCCAAGCCTTGGCATATCAAGTACGGCCTTCGGTAGCAGTAATCCGTAGGCGACCACTACCATTAAATCCGCGTTGAGATCGGCGAGCGCTTGCTTGGCTTCGTCGCTCTTAAAGTTCTCTGGTTGATACACAGCAATATTGTGCTCAACGGCCATCTGTTTCACTGGACTGGCGGTCAGTTTTTTACCGCGTCCTGCCGGGCTATCTGGTTTAGTGTACACCGCGATAACCTCATGCTCCGAAGACAACAACGCCGCCAAATGACGGGCGGCGAAGTCCGGAGTACCTGCAAACACAATGCGTAATGATTGGCTCAAGGTAACCTCACTTAAGTTAGTTTTTTTCGTTATAGCGTTTGATTTTCTCTAGCTTATCTCTAATACGCTTACGCTTTAATGGCGAAAGGTAATCCACAAACAGTTTGCCTTGTAAGTGATCAAGCTCGTGTTGAACACAAATGGCTAAAAGGTCATCCGCTTCAAATGAGAATTCGTTGCCATCACGATCTAACGCTTTGACTGTGACTTCTGCTGCGCGAGGAACAAGGGCGCGTGAGCCCGGGACCGACAGACAGCCTTCTTCAATGCCATCTTCACCGCGTTTCTCTAAGATTTCAGGGTTAATCAGAACCATTGGCTGGTCGCGACTCTCTGAAATATCGATCACAACGATGCGTTGGTGAATATCGACTTGCGTTGCAGCAAGGCCGATACCGTCCTCGTCGTACATAGTCTCAATCATGTCATCGACGATTTTTTGGATCTCAGGTGTCACTTTCTCTACCGGTTTTGCCACGGTACGAAGACGATCATCTGGGAATGTTAATACTTGTAATACAGACATATACACTCGAAATATTGAACTGTGCCGAAACAGCTTAAAGCTTGTTGGCTCAATTCTAGACATTTTATGACCCAAATGACAGCATCCAAATGTTAATAATCTGATTCATCCTTACTTATTTCGGCCAAGGAACAGAGGTCATGTCACGATTTATTCGTTATTTAGTGTGTGTGTTTTTACCGTTGTCATTGGTCGTTAATGTGTTGGCGGCGGAAGATATGGCGCTCACCGTCAAAGCAAATGCCCCGCAGACATACACGGTCGTCAAAGGAGATACCTTGTGGGATATTTCTGCGCTCTATCTTGATAACCCGTGGTTGTGGCCACGTTTATGGCAAATTAACCCAGAGATCGATAACCCGCATTTGATTTATCCCGGCGATAAGCTGACCTTAGTCTGGCGTAACGGACAACCGGTGTTGAGTTTAAAACCTATGGTCAAGTTGAGTCCGAAAGTGCGTGTGCTTGAGAAAAAAGCGGTTCCGACGGTGCAAGAGGGATTAGTGTTGCCGTATCTGCATACGGATCGCTTATTGGATAAGCAAACATTACAAGAAAGCCAGCGTGTGCTCGGTGCCAGCGACGGTAAACAATATCTGACGGCGCAAGATACGCTCTACATAAGCGGGCAACAGACTCACCCCAAATGGGGTATTTATCGTGAAATCGCTGAGTTTTCTCGTCATGATGCTGCCGCGAAAAATAAAACTATGGTTGCTTTGCGTTTGATTGCTTCTGGTGAATTAGTCTCCGCCGATGAGGCTTTTAGCGGGCTAACCATCACCGCACAGCAACAAGAGATAAGAGTCAATGATATTGCCCTGCCTGAAGTGGGTGTCGAAACCTTAACGCTTTCAACCACTTTTTTCCCATCGCCATCGCGACTACAAGCTGAAACGCATATCCTAGGATCGTTGGAGGGTAGTGAGTATTCGGCGCAGAATCAGGTAGTTGTGATCGATAAAGGCCTTGCAGATCAACTGCGTCAAGGGACGATGTTTGATTTGATTCAAGCTGGTTCTAAAGTGTCTGGAAAAAAAGGACAGCACCAACAGAGCCTTGATGAAACCCTGCAATTACCAAGCAGCTTGGTGGGCAGTTTGATGGTCATTCGACCTTATGAATATTTTAGCTTGGCTTTGATTACCGATAGCCGCGTGCCGATTGGTAAAAGTGTAATCGCGGTTTCGCCGCTCAAACTAGAGCTAACAATCGAGCCAAATGAACAAACCGATACGGATTCGATGGTTAAGGATGATACTGCAAGCTGATGGAGCAGAACGAATTAGCGGCGTGGCTAGCATTCAGCTTTGTGCCCAAATTGGGTGGCAAGAAACTTTCTCGTCTTGCTAGCGTCGCTTCTCTTGCTCATTTAATTGACTATTCCGAGCGGGAGTTAGCCGCGTTGGGTCTAGTTCAAGAGCAAATCCGTTATCTGCGCGAGACAGCTCCTCAAGAAGTTGAAGAATGCCTAAGTTGGCAGCAAGCTAATGAGTCTCATCATATCCTTACTCCATTTTGCGATGGTTATCCTTCTTTACTAAAAGAAATTGCTACCGCACCTCCGGTTTTATTTGTCAAAGGACGAATAACAGCACTCTCTGATCCGCAAATGGCGATCGTCGGCAGTCGTAATGCGAGCCCTGATGGCCAACGAGTTGCTCATCAGTTTGCGCGAGAATTTGTGCAACAGGGCTTACTTGTCACCAGTGGTTTGGCATTAGGTATTGATGGACATGCTCATGACGGTGCGTTGCAAGCGGGTGGTGAGACGATAGCCGTGCTCGGTTCGGGCCTTGAATCTATTTACCCAGCGCGACATAAAAAATTAGCGCAACGGGTGATGGAAAGCGGAGCATTAGTCTCGGAATTTCGTCCCAAAGCCAAACCAAGGCCAGATAACTTTCCGCGGCGAAATCGCATTATCAGCGGGTTAGCGGTTGGTGTTTTAGTGGTGGAAGCGGCGGAGAAAAGTGGCTCGTTGATCACGGCGCGCTATGCGGCTGAGCAAGGGCGAGATGTGTTTGTTATTCCGGGCTCCATTGCTAACCCAAATTGCCACGGTAGTAATCAACTTATTCGTTGTGGGGCGTGCTTGGTGCAAAACAGTGAACAAGTATTATCTGAAATCGGCACCTTAGTAGACTGGTCATTGCGCCAAAAGCAGCCTCAACCTGATTTATTTTCTGCACAGAGCGATCAGCAATTGCCATTTGCTGAACTGTTAGCTAACGTAGGAGTAGAGGCTACGCCTGTTGATATTCTTGCGAGCAGGACCCATATACCTGTCCATGAAGTCATGATGCAGCTTTTAGAACTTGAGCTTTCAGGTCATGTTGTTGCCGTTTCTGGCGGCTATATTCGTAAGGGGAAGGGTTAGCTATGATGATGGATATATTGATGTATCTATTTGAAACCTACGTCCATAGCGATGTAGATTTGCAAGTCGATCAAGATGAGCTTGAAGATGAATTGCTTCGAGCCGGTTTTCACCAGAAAGATATCTATAAGGCCCTGAATTGGTTAGAAGAGCTTGCGGCATTGCAACAAACCGATGCTCATTCAGCGATGGCAACCAGTGCTGCGACTTCGATGCGGATGTACACAGCACAAGAGATGGACAGGCTGGATCTTGAAAGCCGAGGTTTTTTATTGTTCCTTGAACAAGTGAAAGTATTAACTCCTGAAATTCGTGAAATGGTGATTGATCGAGTGATGGGTTTAGAAACCAATGAATTTGAATTGGATGACTTAAAGTGGATCATTTTGATGGTGCTATTTAATGTACCGGGAAATGAAAATGCTTACACGCTTATGGAAGAGCTGCTATACACCAAAGATCAAGGTATTTTGCATTGATTGCAGCCGTTCGTTTAGTTGAGCATTATGAGTCGTAAAACCGAGTCCCCCCTTTTTTCAGCGCATGGACAAGCGCTGCAGCATGAGCCTTGTCCGCAATGTGGTGGCCAATTACAGCTTCGTCAGGGTAAGCATGGGCTGTTTTTCGGCTGTAACCATTATCCCAATTGTGACTATATTAAACCGCTGCAGCAAAATGATGGTCATATCGTTAAGGAGTTGGGTGTGCCATGCCCAGAGTGTGGCCATGAATTAGTGTTACGCCAAGGTCGTTATGGCATGTTTATCGGGTGTAGTCATTATCCGCATTGCCACCATATCCAAGATACAGATTCCCCTGCAGACAATGTTCCTCAGTCAAAACAGCTTTGTCCTGAATGTTTGAAAGGCCATTTAGTGGAGCGAAAAACGCGCCATGGTAAAACTTTTCATGCTTGCGATAATTACCCTAAATGCAAGTTTGCCGTTAATCAGCAACCTGTTGCCGGTAAATGCGAAAAATGTGGGTTTGGATTATTGATAGAGAAAAAACTCGCCAGTGGTATCAAGCTGCAATGTGCTGATCGAAAATGTGGTCATATTCAATCCGCCACAGAGTAAAGTGACGGCATATGAAAATGGCACATTGAACGTGCCATTTTTTATCCGTATTTATCGTCAATTAGGTTTGTTTTCGAGCGTCGGCTTGATCGCTTGAACAAAATGGTGCAAGGCTGGATACGTTGTCGCATCAAGCACTTCAGCCAAGCGACAGAGCGTTCGTTGCAACTGCGCGTTGTAATCTGCACTGACATTAATATGGCCCATTTTGCGCCCAGCACGTTTCTCTTTGCCATACCAATGAATGTGGCAGCCTTCAATCGCCATCACGGCTTCTGGTAAATTGTCCTCACCCAAAATATTAATCATCGCGGTTGGGCGAAGTAACTTCGTGCTGCCTAAAGGTAAGCCACATACTGCGCGAAGGTGATTCTCAAATTGACAGGTTTCTGCGCCTTGCTGTGTCCAGTGACCAGAGTTATGGACTCGTGGTGCAATTTCATTCACCAACAATGTTCCCTGCACATCAAAAAACTCGAGCGCTAGCACACCGACATAATTGAGACGAGCGGCAACCGAGGTAAACATCGACAGTGCTTGCTCTTGCAAGGCTGGGTCATCTATCGCCGTTGATAAACTCAGTACACCGTTAATGTGCACATTTTCTGCCAGCGGGTAAACCGCGATGCTGCCATCTTTGGCACGCGCGCCGACTAACGAGACTTCACGATCAAAGGGAACAAACTGCTCTGCCACTATCGCTTGAGTCGGAGTAGCTTGGATACAGGCTTCCATTTCTGGCCAAATGAGCTCTGCTTGTGAAGCTTCTTTTAAACGCCATTGACCCTTTCCGTCATAGCCACCCAGTGCACTTTTTAGAACCATGGGCAGGCCGATGTTGGTTATCGCGGCATCTAAATCTTCACGAGTATTAATCACAAAGTATTGGGCATTTTTTGCGTTGGCTTCATCGAGTAGCGCTTTTTCAAGACGGCGATCGCCTCCGGCTTTAATGGCTTCGACGCTAGGAAGAAACTTACCACTTTGCTCACAAACAGTGAGGATTTCATGGGGAATATGCTCAAATTCAGCGGTAATGACATCCGCTTGTTTGATCGCATTGTCTAAACCATGACCAGTGATGTGTAATGTCAAAGGATGGACGATGTTACCGCTGCCCACATCAAAAGCGGAGATTTGAATGTTCAGAGGAGCGCCAGCCAACGCCATCATGCGTGCCAGTTGCCCAGCGCCCAAGACTAAAACGTGCATAGTATCAATCCTCTGCAGGGTTAGGGTGGCTCAACACCGCTTCAGTTTGTGCTAAACGAAATGCTTCCACTTTTGCCATGACGGCCTCATCACTGGTGCCGATGATTTGCGCGGCAAGCAGCCCAGCATTTGCCGCGCCTGCTTCTCCAATAGCTAAGGTGCCCACCGCAATCCCTTTTGGCATTTGCACAATCGAGAGTAAAGAGTCCATCCCTTTGAGTGCCTTTGACTGAACGGGAACGCCAAGTACCGGTAAGCTAGTAAACGCTGCCGTCATGCCCGGCAGGTGTGCGGCTCCGCCTGCGCCAGCTATGATGACTTTAAGGCCGCGTTCTCTTGCGCTGGTGGCGTAATCGGCAAGAAGTTGAGGTGTGCGGTGAGCAGAGACAACTTTGGTTTCGTATGCCACACCAAATTGATCCAACATGTCAGCAGCTAGCTTCATTGTGGGCCAATCGGATTTTGAACCCATGATAATTCCGACTTTCATCTCAAACTCCTTAATACTTCTAAAAATGGGGTGAGCGGGATAATTTGCGCGCATTATACGAGTATTTTTTCCTTAGGAAAACGTTTGCGTCAGCTTAGTTGTGCAATTGATACATTTTATAAACAAATAGCTTTAGCCAGTTTTCAACGAAGTTTGTACACTTAGCCGCACTGTATTAAAGAAACCGATGGACAGTTTTTGTGAATAACTTTGAACACACTTTGCAGGCTCTACGTGACGGTGAAGTAATTGCCTACCCAACGGAAGGCGTGTTTGGGGTTGGGTGTGACCCAGATAACCCGCAAGCCATTCAGAAGCTCTTAGCGCTCAAGCAGCGTCCTGTGGAAAAGGGGTTGATTTTAATTGCGGCCTCTTACGAACAATTGCTTCCTTATATTGATGAGAGCCAGTTGACATCAGAGCAGCTTGCACGAGTACATGCCACCTGGCCTGGCCCTGTGACATGGATAATGCCGACCAGTGATAAAGTCTCTACTTGGGTGAGTGGGCAATTTGATTCGATAGCCGTACGTGTGACAGATCATCCTTTAGTGCAAAAGCTATGCAATGCGTTTGGAAAACCATTAACCTCGACCAGTGCGAATTTAAGTGGTCTTGCACCTTGCCTGACAACGGAAGAAGTTGAATCGCAACTGGGTGAGCAACTGGTTGCGATTTTAGATGGTCAAACCGGTGGTCGAAATAAGCCCAGTGAAATTCGTGACGCGAAAACCTCACAAGTATTAAGACAGGGTTAACCCTGCTAAGGAAGCAAGCGATGCCAACCATTGATAAGCAAGCCGTCAAACAATTTTTGCTTGAGCTGCAAGATTCCATTTGCCAGCAACTTGAACAAGCGGATGGCCAAGCACTGTTTGAAGAAGATGCATGGCATCGCGAACCGAGTGAGCGTTTGGGAGGCGGTGGGCGAACTCGAGTGATGAAAGAAGGCCGTGTTTTTGAACAAGGCGGCGTGAATTTCTCACATGTGCAAGGGCAGCAAATGCCCGCTTCAGCGACCGCGCATCGCCCTGAATTAGCTGGGCGTCATTTTGAGGCGATGGGGGTTTCTTTGGTGATGCATCCAAACAATCCCTATGTTCCGACTTCTCATGCCAATGTTCGTTTCTTCATCGCTGAAAAAGAAGGCGAAGATCCTATCTGGTGGTTTGGCGGAGGATTTGACTTAACGCCTTTCTATCCGTTTGAAGAAGATGCTCAATCATGGCATGCCACAGCGAAAGCCCTGTGTGTTCCTTTTGGTGAAAAAGTGTATGCCGAACATAAATCGTGGTGCGATGAGTATTTCTTCCTCCCTCATCGCAATGAAACGCGCGGTATTGGTGGCCTATTTTTCGATGATTTAAACGCTTGGGGATTTGAGCGCTGTTTTGCTTATATGCAAGCTGTCGGTAAAGGATACACCGCTGCGTATTTGCCGATTGTTGAACGTCGTCAAGCGATGGAGTACGGTGACAGAGAGCGCCAGTTTCAACTTTATCGCCGTGGTCGCTATGTAGAGTTCAACTTAGTGTATGATCGCGGCACATTGTTTGGTTTGCAAAGTGGCGGTCGAACGGAATCGATTTTAATGTCGATGCCGCCATTAGCTCGTTGGCAATATCGTTATCAAGCGGAAGAGGGCAGCGCAGAAGCGAAATTAAACACCTTCTTGCTGCCGAGGGAGTGGTGACCGCGGTACATTTTCAATGATAGGGGTGCCGAGGTGGCCCTGTTAATTATCGAGAGGCAAGGATATGGCTCATCACATTGATCAATATGCAGTATTTGGTAATCCAATCGGACACAGTAAATCGCCGATGATCCACACACTTTTTGCACGGCAAACCAGTCAGGAAATGCACTATACCGCTCAACTCGCGGCTCTAGATGGCTTTAAACAAGCGGCTGAAACCTTTTTTGCCTCCGGTGGTCGAGGGTGCAATATTACCGTGCCTTTTAAAGAAGAAGCGTATCAGTTTGCGGATCGATTAACCGAGCGAGCTCAACTTGCAGGCGCGGTCAATACACTGAAAAAATTAGATGATGGCGAAATCATCGGTGATAACACTGATGGTGAAGGGCTGGTTCAAGATCTGCTTCAGTACCAAGTGCCACTACGAGACGCTTCCATTTTAGTGATTGGTGCTGGCGGCGCGGCGCGCGGCGTGATTAAGCCCTTACTCGATCAGCACCCTACAAGTATCGTGATTACCAACCGCACCTTTGCAAAAGCTGAGCAGCTCGCCACGCTTTTTAGTCCCTTTGGCGCGGTAAAAGCAATCGCGTTGGAAGAGATTAATCAACATTTTGACCTCATCATTAACTCGACCTCGGCTAGTTTAGATGGTGAATTGCCAAATATCGCTCCGACGATCTTCAGTAAGAGCAGTGTGGCCTATGACATGATGTATGGCAAAGGATTAACAACATTCAATCAGTGGGCATTAAGTCATCATTGCGCTCATGCTTATGATGGTTTGGGGATGTTGGTTGGGCAAGCTGCGGAGAGCTTTATGCTATGGCGCGGACTCAGGCCGGGTTCTCGACAAATATTGAGAGAACTGAGAAAAAATCTAGAAGGCTAATCATGAACCAAGCGATTTTATTTCCTGACCGACAAACGTGGCACTCGGCAAGCCAAAGCGTACTTTTTCCTGCTCAACACGCGGGAGCTCTGCTCGAGTGTACGGTACACAAGTCAGTACTGAGCCATCTGTCTGGTGAAATGATTACTAACGGTGAGCAAGCTATTCAAGTTTTTGAACAATGGCGATTTGACCTTGAAGAGCTTGCTGAAAGCTTGATTGAAGATGAAGCGTTCAATTTAGATGGACAAATAGAGATTAAAGCTTAGTTAATGGCTTTCTTTGACACTCGTAAGATAGTCATTTTTGTTCTGCACATAGTTGTCGGAAGATTTAAGCAAAAAAGCTCGCTCTTTATCTGTTAGCGGGCGGATCTGTTTCACTGGGGATCCTACATAAAGATAGCCGCTGGCCAATACCTTGTTTGGTGGCACTAAACTGCCAGCTCCAACCATCACCTCCGATTCAACGACTACGCCATCGAGCACAATTGCTCCCATGCCAATTAAGACTCGATCATGGATTACGCAACCATGCAGCATCACTTTATGGCCAATTGTGACGTCATCGCCAATAATAAGTGGAAAACCATCCGGGTTTTCGGTGTTTTTATGAGTCACGTGCAGTACGCTGCCATCTTGAATGTTGCTACGTTGGCCAATGTGAATATGGTTTACATCGCCTCTGGCTGCAACCAATGGCCATATGCTGGAATCATCGCCTAAAACAATATCGCCAACCAACACCGAGCTACTATCTATATAGACGCGCTGTCCGATTTGTGGGGATATTCCTTTATAACTACGAATTGATGACATGCTCGTCTCCTTTAATAACTGACGCCATAAGATAAATTAAACAGAAATAGCGTCAAAACAACTCTTTTTGAATAAAAATTATCCCAACGAACAGAAAATCAAAAAAAACAGCAAAAAGGGGTTGCCAACGTGACGGCGATCTCTATAATGCCGCCTCACTGACACGGCACAGCCAGTAAGGGTTCAAGCCCAATTAGCCAGCCAATCAGTAGGTCAAATCGGTAAGACGAAATAATTTAATAAAGTGTTTGACACTTTTCATTATCTCGCTAGAATGGCCGCCTCTTCAAAGGAAGCCTCGGCAAGCCAG
>NZ_CAWNMR010000007.1:0-83914 GCF_963875615.1 Vibrio sp. V09_P4A23P171 | reverse complement strand
TCATCACGCATGTCTAACGTTATCCTGTCACCAAACTTCATAAATTCGGTGCTTGGTTTACCGTCCCGAATGGTTTCAATCATCCGCACTTCTGCAATGCATGAATAACCGACACCTCCTTCAGCAATCGCACTGCCAAAATCGGTTCCCTGTTTATTGGAAACCGTGCCAGAGCCAATAATAGTGCCCGCGCACAATGGGCGCGTTTTTGCTGCGTGAGCAATTAACTGTGGGAATTCAAACGTCATGTCCACGCCAGCATTGGGGCAACCAAATGGTTTATTGTTATAGGTTGATAGCAATGGCAGGTTGAGTTTTCCGCCGTCCCAATGGCAGCCTAGTTCATCGGGTGTGACAGCGACAGGAGAGAATGCTGAAGACGGTTTGGATTGAAAAAAACCAAATCCTTTAGCAAGCTCTTGAGGGATCAAACCACGCAGCGATACATCGTTAACCAACATCACCAATCGAATCGCTTGCGCCGCTTCACTTGGGGTTGCACCCATTCTGACATCATCAGTGATCACGGCCACTTCGGCTTCAAAATCAATTCCCCATGCTTCATCTTGCATTTGAATATCATCACGCGGTCCAAGAAAAGCATCCGAACCACCTTGATACATTAACGGATCACTCCAGAAGCTTTCAGGGATCTCCGCACCTCGTGCTTTTCGTACTAACTCGACATGGTTGACGTAAGCAGAACCGTCGGCCCATTGATACGCTCTAGGCAGCGGCGAATGACACAAGGTTTGATCAAACTGCATCTCTTGCAGCAATTCGCCTTCATTCAGCGCCGTGTAAATTTCGCTGAGCATCGGTGCGGTTTCCTGCCAACGGTCTAAGGCTTGCTGTAAATGCTCGGCAATCTCAGGCACAGCAACGCATTTTGATAAGTCATGGCTGACCACGACCAATAAACCATCTCTTGTGCCGTTTTTTAGCGTAGCTAACTTCATGTCACTTCCTTATTCTTATTCGTTTATTCGCTCTTCCAACTGTAGACGTACTGTTGATTTTCAACCTGCTGCGCCGCCTCACTAAAGTGTAATGCATGCCGCGTATCAATCATCACTGCCACTTCATCGGTAAATTTTTTCTTATGCTCTTGCCCAGCTTGGAACGCTTTCGGATGTGGGCCATGGGTAAACCCGGCAGGATGAAAAGTGACCATGCCAGCTTCAATATTATCGCGGCTAAAGAAATCACCCGCATGGTAGAAGAGCACTTCATCGTAATCATCATTGTTATGATAAAACGGAACCTTTAAAGCGCCGGGGTCACTCTCAATCGGCCGAGGCACAAAGGTGCAGACCACAAAACCTTGACCAACAAACGTTGTGTGAGCGGAGGGCGGCAAATGATAGCGGTGCGACATCAACGGCCGAATGTCTCGCCAGTTGAGTTTCACCACGGAAAGATCACCGTGCCAACCTACTGCATCCAATGGGTTAAATGGATAAGTAATGACGCTGATTTTCTCATGACGTTTTAAATGAACTTGGGTGGTCTTTTCTGAATACTGCGCTTTAAACTCTGGATTAATCGACGGGACTTGCAAAACCGCAGGATCGAATATGGCGTGGTTCCCTACTAGCCCTTTTTCTGGCAAAGCATACGCCGCATCCGTATTCTCTATCATTAGAATGAACATCGGCTCACTTGGCTCAAGCCGCCAATTGGTTGAGCGCGGGATCAACACATAATCCCCTTCTGAAACGCTCAAGTGTCCGTAATCGCAATAAAAATCAGCGCTTCCTTGATGAATAAAAAGTAACTCATCACCATCGGCGTTACGCACTAAATGATCCATCGCTTGAGCCAGCTTCCATACTCGGACTTTACATTGTGCATTATGCAATAGATGTGGCACGCTCCACGGTGAACTTTGTTTGGCTTGCTCGATCAAATTAAAATTAAAGGCTCTCGGCCTTAACTCACCTTGCCATTCACTCCACCCAGTCGGTGCATGTTGGTGATGGAAATGGGCCGCAGGGCCAAAAAAGCCACTGCGTCCTGCTTCTCTTTCATAGATGGCCTCTTGCGGGAAGTCGGCATGAGCTTGGTTTGAACATACCCCTTCTCGATGAGGAAATGTGATCCATTTATGCATCGCTGAGTACTCCTCGTCGAATTTGATCTTCTTCAATCGACTCAAATAACGCTTTGAAATTACCTTCCCCGAACCCTTCATTGCCTTTGCGTTGAATGATCTCAAAAAAGACTGGGCCAATAACGGTTTGAGTAAATATTTGCAGCAAAATTCCATCTTTCATCGGTGCGCCATCAATCAGGATCCGCAGCGCTTTTAACTGATCAACATCTTCTTGATGCCCTTCAACTCGATCACTGACTTTTTCGTAGTAAGTATCCGGTGTCGGCATGAAATCCATCCCTCGCTCGCGCAGAGTACGTACCGTCTGGTAGATATCATCAGTTGATAAAGCGATATGTTGGATCCCCTCGCCATTGTATTCACGAATAAACTCTTCTATTTGTGATTTATCGTCAGACGATTCATTGATTGGGATGCGAATTTTGCCGCAAGGGGCTGTCATGGCACGGCTAACTAGTCCTGTTAGCTTACCTTCAATATCAAAATAGCGAATTTCACGGAAGTTACCAATCCGCTCATAAAAGCCAGACCAAACGTCCATGTGGCCTTGTTTGACGTTATGCGTTAAGTGGTCAATTTCGAACAAGCCAACATTGGCGTGAGTCATTCGTTGATTGGCATCGGCATAGAACTTGAAATCCACATCATAAATGCTCTGGCTACCGTAACGGTCGACAAAATAGAGCAAGCTATCGCCAATTCCATAAATCGCGGGAATGCTCAGTTCCATTGGGCCAATTTGTGTTTTGTATTCTCGCCCGCCATTTGCCTGCACATGCTGCATGGCGACAGATGCATCATGAACGCGAAACGCCATCCCACACACTGAAGGTCCATGCACTTTGGCAAACGCTGCAGCTTGGCTGTGGGGTTGAGAGTTAACGATAAAATTGATATCCCCTTGACGATATAACCACGCTTCTTTTGAGCGGTGCTTGGCTATCTCAGCAAAGCCAAGAGAAGTAAACAGCTCTTTTAACTGCGCGATTCCAGCGGGATCAGCCGCGGTGTACTCCACAAATTCAAAACCGTCTGTTCCCAATGGGTTAAATGTTGAGGTCATCTCGCGCTCCTTTTTTGTTAACGCTTGTGTTGAGTATTGCGAACATGGCGTAATTTTCAGCAAAAATGAACCCTATAACGAAAAACGGTTTAGCGGAGAACAAATAGTGTCAATGTAATTAAAATGTTACACAAATCTATTAATGAGCAATAGGATAGTAAATTAGCGAATTTCACAGAGATGATTTATTTTTATTTGACTGAATACTAAGCACTTTTACTTAATTGGCCACGTTAATCACAAGTCAATCATAACCAGTTGCTCAGTAAGATAAATAGCACGGCGTAACATTTTAGCTACATTTATCAAAAGCCGACACTGCCTCCGGCAAAAAACACACAATCGGGCGAGGTGTTAGGCGCACATGATTTTTATATGTCGAGCTACACGAACAAAACATTAGGCCAACACAGGTGAATCATTAAGTTTAAAACAATAGCCATTGGCTATATATAAGCGAAAAATTCGGTTATTTTGTCGTGCTTCTTTGATTTATCGCAGAACATCGCGTCATCCACACGCGATATGGTATGGCTTCTGTTTCCTACGAGATAACAAAATGACCATGATAAATGAACAGCGCTTGGTTGAGCACTTTCTACAACTAATTCAAATTGACAGCGAATCGGGTAACGAAAAACAGATTGCAGAAACGCTGTCTGAACAATTGGGTGAGCTTGGTTTTTCAGTCCAAAAACTGCTCGTACCTGAACATGTTTCCAATGGCTTTAACCTTTATGCTCGCCTAGCAGGACAACTCGATGACAGTGTCGTACTGAGCTGTCACATGGATACCGTCAAACCGGGGATTGGCATTACACCCGTCATTGAAAATGGCGTCATTCGCTCTAACGGTGAAACCATTTTGGGCGGCGATGACAAATCGGGTATTGCGGCCATTATGGAGGCGATTCGAACGATTAAAGCGCAAAAACAACCTCATAAAACCATTGAAATTGCATTCACCGTCCATGAAGAAGGCGGGCTACAAGGCTCCAAACACTTTGATATGTCTCATATTCAATCGGCTAAGGCGATTGTACTCGACACTGGTGGTCCAATAGGAACCATCGTTAAAGCCGCCCCAGGGCAGCAAAAAATCATCGTTAATATAAAAGGCAAACCCGCACACGCAGGCCTTGCTCCTGAAGAAGGTATTAGCGCTATCGCCGTCGCAGCCGATGCGATTACCCAAATGAAATTGCTGCGTATTGATGAGGAAACCACGGCGAATATCGGCCTTGTTCATGGCGGTGGCGCAACGAATATCGTCATGCCTGATCTTAGAATTGTCGCTGAAGCCCGTTCATTGAATGATGATAAGTTGAGCCTACAAGTTGAACATATGGTGTCAACATTTCAGGCCGCGGCGCACAAGCATGGCGCGCAGGTTGAGATTGAATCTACTCGTGCTTACAACGCCTTTGTATTGGATGAAGAGCATCCGCATATCGCTGCGATCAAAAAGAGCTTTGAATCGGTTGGGATTGCACCAAAAACCAAACGTACTGGTGGAGGCAGTGATGCAAACAACTTTAACGAAAAAGGATTAGTGACCGTCAATTTGTCAACGGGCATGGCGAAAGTTCACACCACCGAAGAGTATATTGCGATCAGTGATATGGTGAAGATTGCAGAATTCCTAACAACGTATTTGACCGAATAAGCCTTACGATAAAACAGGCCTCATTTTCGCGAGGCCTGCTAAAGAAACATTGGTGGGATTTGTATAAATTATAAGCCTATATTTTCCGTTAACGCTTTGATTTGTTCTAAATCCATGCGGTGGACTTGGATCATCTGATCGATTTGGCTAATTCTTGAATTCGCTTCATCTTGCTTATCACATGCGTCTGATTTTGCATCCCACGACTTACCTTCTAAGTAGACATCACAATCGATTTTGAGCGTTTTTAACTTCGGTACTAAACTTTCTTTCTCTTTTTGCAGCGCTTCTAACTCTTGCTTAATTTTCAATTCACGTTGGAACAGTTCGCGTGAACGTTCAAAAATCGTTGCCTGCATATCGGCTTGCCGATTTAATTTAGAATTTTTGTTCTCAACTTGCGCTAGTGTATTTTCCTGTGTATTAAGTTTCGCTTGCAGCGCTTTATTTTCTGCCATTAATGCTTGGTATTGGCTTTGCGCTTGATCCAGCTCTTGTTGATACTGCTTTTGTTGCTCTTCTAATGCTTGTTGAAGTTTATTTGCTACTTCAGTTTCGACACTGGCGACTTTTAATTGCACTTTTTCAGCTAATTGGCTTTTATCTTGGGTGAGCTGTTCATATTTTTCTTCTAGCTGATGGTATGTTTTTTGCCAGTTATTCGTGGTGATACTTGAACCGATTAAGCCACCTAATGCTAACCCCAACACCCCTGCTAACGCGATGTAGACGTAGGTGCGTTTGTCTCGTTCTTCAATCACTACGACATCGTCTTGTGCATCAATGTCCGTCTGTTTGTTCACTCTTTCGCTCCTATCTATCTCAGCGAGTTAATTCAGTAATCACAATTGAGGCAGCATAAATGACAAAAGCAGTGAGTAAAGAAACCACCACACCTTTTTGCAACTTTTCGTTGGTACGATAACGAATAAAAATAAAAGCAATGGCGATCAATAAAATAATGGTGATGAGTCGTGTCATTAGCCTATCCTCTCACGTAGTGTATATCATTTATAACACGCGATAAGTCAGAAAAAAGTAGAACAATCGACAACAAGCGTAAAGTTTTCACCCCTCATCCTACGTTTACGTCTATAAATGGTTAACAAACCACCAAACGGCAGCAAATTGAGATCAAAAGCACAATTTTTCTTGTCTTGAAAAACGCTTTATGTAACATATCTCGCCTTGATGGTAAGCGCACTTATCATCAGTTCCGATGAAGACTGCAGGAGAGTAGCCTTAGTTTATTCAAAGTATGAGTAAACAGGCTCGCCGAAGAAGTAAATCTTTCAGGTGCTAATGCTCTCTCTTATGAGAGCTGGCGAGGACTGTAGTTGGAGGAACCTCTGGAGAGAACCGTTTAATCGGTCGCCGAAGGAGCAAACCCTATTTGGGGTGAAACTCTCAGGCAAAAGGACAGAGGAGTGGAAAGTTACAATCATAAATAGGTGTGGTTTCTTCACCACTGGCCTGCTGTGATCTTTTTGTGGGATCTTTTCAGATTACTGCCCTTTCCCTCTTCTCCTTAACTGTCGTTTTATTAAGGGGAACTAATGAACAACCTGCAATCTATTCTTGAATCTATAGACAACTTTGTCTGGGGACCACCACTTTTAATTTTATTGGTCGGTACAGGCATCTATTTTACGTTTCGTCTCGGTCTTATCCAATTTCGACATTTACCTACCGCACTTAAGATGGTGTTTAGTAAAGACAAAGACGCCGGTAAACAAGGCGATGTATCAAGCTTTGCCGCCTTATGTACCGCACTTTCCGCGACGATTGGAACCGGTAATATCGTTGGCGTAGCGACAGCGATTAAGCTCGGTGGGCCGGGCGCGCTATTTTGGATGTGGTTAGCCGCGCTGTTTGGTATGGCGACCAAATACGCTGAATGTTTACTGGCAGTAAAGTATCGTCAAGTGGATGACAAAGGCCAAATGGTTGGTGGCCCGATGTATTACCTGCAATATGGCGTGGGCTCGCGAACTTTGGCGGTTTTATTCGCCCTATTTGCCATCGGCGTCGCTTGTTTCGGCATTGGTACATTCCCACAAGTCAACGCGATTTTAGATGCTACTGAAATCTCTTTTGGTGTGTCACGCGAAATATCAGCAGTGGTTCTAACGCTGTTAGTCGCATTTGTCACGGTCGGTGGTATTCAATCAATTGCTAAAGTGGCTGGGAAAGTGGTACCTGCCATGGCCCTTTTTTACATCCTTGCGTGTTTGAGTGTGATCATCAGCAACAGCGATCAATTACTCACGGCCATCAGTTTAGTTATTACTTCTGCCTTCACTTCCACAGCCGCTACTGGTGGTTTCTTAGGAGCGAGCATCATGCTAGCGATTCAATCAGGGATTGCGCGCGGTGTATTTTCTAATGAATCTGGTCTTGGCAGCGCGCCAATGGCCGCGGCGGCAGCGAAAACTGACTCTTGCGTAAAACAAGGGTTGATTTCAATGACTGGTACTTTCTTTGACACCATCATTATTTGCACCATGACCGGGCTTGCGCTGATCTTAACTGGCGCATGGCAAAGTGATTTTTCTGGTGCCGCTATGACAACCTATGCATTTGCCGTGGGCTTAAATGCGCAAACCTTGGGCCCGATGATGGTCTCCATTGGTTTGATGTTTTTTGCTTTTACGACGATTTTAGGCTGGAACTATTACGGTGAACGCTGCGTGGTGTTTTTGTTTGGCACCAAAGCAGTAATGCCCTATAAGCTGATTTTTATCGGTTTGGTGGCATCAGGTGCATTCTTGCACCTTGATATGATTTGGATTATTGCTGATATCGTTAACGGTTTAATGGCTATCCCTAATCTGATCGGATTAATCGCATTACGTCATATTGTGCTTGAAGAGACCAAGCTATTTTTTGAAAAACAGTCAGCGCCTTTGGCGCGTAATCCTCAAACTCAATACTGAGTAACCACATCGCAGGTAGGCATTAAATCGCCTACCTGCGGTTTGAAGCCTGTCTTTTCCGCTTTTTAATCTGTTTATCCAAACAAGAATACGATAAGTTTAAAACAGCTAAAATGATTATCGAGGTAGGAACACCGTATCCCAAGGCTAATCCTTCCAGAAACAACAAAAAACACACTAAGATAACTGCACAAATAACCAATATATTCAAATTACCCTCAACACGTGATGTCTCGTAATCCATGCAAGGTTTTATATCGTAAATTTAAAGCAGTAACTTCAAAAAATGTCATTCTAGCTTTGTTCAGAAAACTCCTACAACTAATTGATTAAATTATCTTTTCTCAAGCATTAATTTTAGACCCAGAGCAACTAGAACCACGCCTGTTGTCCCTTCCATCCATTTCATAAACGACGCATTCTTGAGTAAGTTTTTTGCAAAGCTTAATGCGCCCGCTAAACCGCACTGCCAACACATAGCGATAACAAAATGAATGGCAGCCATCAAAAGCGATTGCAACAACGGAGAATATTCTGGGTTAATAAATTGCGGCAAAAATGCGAGATAAAATACTGCCGTTTTAGGGTTCAACACATTGGAAAGAAAGCCTTCACGCAATGACCGCTTCAGCGTAAATTCACTGTGTGAAATCGCCGTAACCTGCATACCTTGGCTATTTTTCAGCAACGCTTTTAAGCTGGATAGTCCCAGCCAAATTAAATACGCCGCACCAATCATTTTAACCACATGAAACAGCTCGGCCGATTGTGCCAAAATCGCCGAAATACCAACGGCGGAAAAGGTCGCATGCACAAATAGCCCCATGCAAATACCCAAACTTGTTATGCTGCCGTCAGTGAACCCTGCTCGTGATGTGTTACGAATCACCAGTGCCGTATCTAGCCCCGGAGTTAGCGTTAATATAGTAATTGCGATCAGAAAGGCTTCAACGTTTTGGATATACATACCCGTCCTTGTATAAAAGAAATGTCATCGTTTGCCTTTTTATACCTGAGCTCTTTTATAAAGTCTTTAACAGTTTTCACTGGATAAGAAAATAATGAAATCCCCTCAGCTTTGTTGGTTTGGGTCACGCTCTTTCACCTTGATTGACTTGGATAGCCTTGGTTAGACACTTAATGGTTGCTACACTTACTTCTCTTTTACGTCACGGAAGGCTAATTCCATGGATGCATTCAATCAATTAGTTCAACATTCTAAGAAAATTTCACATTTCAATCATTTAGCGGCTATTTGTGGCTGGGATCAAGCCGCAGTAATGCCTGCTGGCGGCGCTCAAGCTCGCTCGGAAGCGATGGCGCACTTGTCCGTTCATATTCATAGTTTACATACTCAACCTCAATTGGCTGAATGGTTTGATAAAGCACAAAATGAGCCATTGGACGATGAGCAAAAAGCAACTCTGCGTGAACTCAAACGCCACTGGCAGCAGGCAAACGTACTACCTGAAGCTTTGGTGCAAGCGAAATCTCTTGCTGGTTCAAAGTGTGAACATGCTTGGCGTACCCAACGCAAAAACAATGATTGGGTCGGTTTTGAGAAAAACTGGGCTGAGGTGGTCACACTCTCACAGCAAGAAGCGCAGATCCGCGCTGATGCTACAGGTTTAACGCCTTATGATGCGATGCTCGATCTTTACGAACCGGGTACAACAACTCAATCATTGGACGCTGTTTTCAGCGATGTTAAAACTTGGCTGCCAACATTAATCGATCAAGTCATAGAGAAGCAACGCGCCGAAGAGATAATCATACCGACTGGCCATTACCCTGCTGAAAAGCAAAAGGCGCTAGGCTTAGAAGTCATGAAACTGCTTCAGTTTGATTTTGAACACGGTCGCCTTGATGAAAGCGTTCACCCTTTTTGCGGCGGTGTTCCAACCGATGTTCGGATCACCACTCGTTATAATGAGTCGGAGTTTATTCAGTCTCTAATGGGCATTGTCCATGAAACGGGCCACGCACGTTATGAGCAAGGCTTGCCTAAACATCTTGCAGGTACACCAGCAGGAGAAGCGCGTTCGATGGGTATTCATGAATCTCAATCGCTCTTTTTTGAAATGCAGATGGGGCGCAGTGAACCCTTTATTGAGCACTTAGCCACCCTAGCCGCCCGCTATTTTTCAGGTAGTGAAGATAAAGTATTTGCACAAGCGAATTTCCAGAAGATCTACACTCGAGCTGAAAAAGGCTTTATTCGTGTCGATGCCGACGAGCTCACTTATCCAGCGCATGTCATTTTACGTTATGAAATTGAACGTGATTTGATCAATGGTCATATCAAACATACCGATGTGCCTGAGCTATGGGATCAAAAAATGCAGGCTTACCTCGGCCTTTCTACCCAAGGAAATAACCAAAACGGCTGTATGCAAGACATCCACTGGACAGATGGCGCTTTCGGATATTTCCCAAGTTATACACTTGGCGCGATGTACGCTGCGCAGTTTATGGCAGCAATGAAGAAAACGGTGGATGTTGATGCCGCCATTCGCAGTGGTGATTTATCACCAATATTTACTTGGCTTGCCGATAATATTTGGCGAAAAGGTAGCTTATTAACAACCGATGAATTGGTGAAACAAGCGACTGGGGATGTGCTTAACGCTCAATATTTCCAAGACCACCTAAAGCATAGATACCTTTAGCGCCAAACTTAAAAAGCAGCTTAAATCGCTGCTTTTTTCACACTTAGTTAACGCTCAATAACACGCAGGAATTCATGATGAACTTTTCATCAATGCATCTTTACGCAAGCGCCATACTGTCAGTAACATCGCCAGTAACGCTAGTACGCTCATGCCAATATAAACCAAGCTAAAACCTTGTGATAATACCTGAGTGGAAACGCCGGCCTGCTCGGCACCGTGTTCAGCAACCATGACTTCGCTTGGCACTCTCAGGTAAAAGAGCGCGGAACAGAACGCAACACCGAGTGCACCGCCGAGTTCTCGTCCAAAATTAAACAGTGACATGCCAATGCCGCGATCGCGTGCGGGTAAGACACTTTGTACAACAACGCCTAAGGCCGGTAAGGTTAAACCAATACCTATACCCGCAAAACCCAATGCAAATTTCACCCACATATCGTAATGAACTTGCCACAATGCAGCCATAGCTAAAGCAAAACCGACGATCACTAACATCTTATAACGACCAAACTTCGCGATGAGCTTCCCACCCACATAAGCGCCAGAGGTAATACAGACCATGAAGATCACCATAATGGCACCGCTTTCTGACGGAGTGAGTCCTTTTTGCCATTGAAACTGCAGTGGTAAATAGACCAAAAGCGCAAACATCAGCATTTGCGATCCCATAATAAGAACAATCGCGGTCAGATAATTCGGAAGACGTGCTAAACGCGCCGGTAAAATAGGATCACTCACTCTGCGTTCAACAACCACCAAAGCAACTAAACACGCCAGTAATACAAACGCACCCCAGCCAGTAGGGATAAATGAATGTGAAGAAAGTAATAACAGCAGCAAAGTCGTCGCACTCATGAGTAACGCTGCTCCCACCCAATCAAAGCGACTATCTCTGCGCTTATTGAGATGCTTCAAATAGCGGTTAACCATGTAAAGTGCCACCAACCCTAGCGGTAAATTAATACCGAATACCCACCGCCAACTGAGGTAGTCAGCAAAATAGCCGCCAAGCAGTGGCCCTGCAATACTGGACACCGCATAAACCGCTGAAATATAACCTTGGTACTTGCCCACTTCGCGCGCAGGAATTGAATCGGCGATAACGGTAAATGCCAGAGCTATTAAGCCTCCACCGCCAATCCCTTGAATCACACGAGCACCAATTAAACTGGGTAAATCAAAAGCAAAGGTACACAGCGCGGAACCCAACATAAAGATCACGATACTGACATTTAGCATCCGAACTCGTCCGAACAAGTCGCTCAGTTTACCGTAGACGGGCAATACAGCGGTCGATGCTAATAGATAAGCAGTAATCACCCATGTTAATGCTTGTCCTGCCGAGAGATCTTGCCCAATAAGAGCCAATGGTGTGGTAACGATGCTTTTTTCAAGAGAGCCTAAAGCGATGACTAAAGCAACGCTGGCAAAAATAATTTTCGGATTAGCCGAATAAGTTGAATCGGTAGGCATGTGCCCCTCATATGAACTTGATTAGAATGCGCGACCGACACGATAACGTAATAGTGCACATCCTAAAATAGGATAGAATGGGATGGCTTATTGCATAAATGGGATTAATGATGAAACTTGATGATTTATCACTCTTTTTAACGGTAGTGAAATGTGGCAATTTTACGCTGGCAGCAAAACAAAAAGCCTTGTCCACCAGCACTTTGAGCCGCAGAATTCAGCAGTTGGAACAAGATATTGGCAGCATTCTACTGATCAGAAACAGTAAAGAAGTGGTACTAACGAAAGAAGGCGAGCATTTGTTTGAAACCTATGCCAACCTATTTAGCCAAATAGAAGATAAACAAGCACAAGCTTTAAAAGCCAAACAAGAGTTTAGAGGCGAGATCGTCATTAACGCGCCAATCCTACCCATTCGGCATCAGCTAAGTCCATTAGCACTGGAATTTTGTCAGCAACATCCTAAAGTCAACATTCGTATTCAAGTCGGTGCAGGGCTGGATTATCATACCCAGCACGACCTTGATATAGCGCTGCGTTTTGGTCCACAACCGCAATCCGATTGGGTTGCGCGCAAACTGGCTAATAACCCTTCCGTGTTGTGCACAAGCCCTGACTACTCGGCCTCTTTGCTGCTAAAACATCCAGAGCAATTACTTTCTCTGCCACTACTGACTTTAAATACCAAACAAGCGTGGATATTTGAACATCAGCAAAGCAAAGAACGTTTTCAATTTATCCCTCAGGCACGTATTAGCTCTGAGGAAATTGATACGATTTTACAAGCCACATTCATGAATATGGGTATTGCAAGGTTACCTAAAGGATTAATTGATAAGGAGTTAGAGGAGAAACGATTAGTGCCATTATTGCCTAATTGGCAGATTGAAGGAGCGGATGTTTATTTGCTGCACCCTCAGAGACGTTTTCTTCCTGAGCGAACTCAGGCATTTATTGACTACATCATCAATCACTGGTCGCGCTTTGCTTTCAGTTACTGGCGTACTTGAGAATGTACACCACACCATACTGCTCAAATAAAAAACCACTTCTTGCTGCTAACGAGCAAGAAGTGGTTGAAAGCGATTGAGTGACTAGATTAAAGAAAGTGGAAGGTCGCGTTGAATGAAACCGTACCAATATCGTCATCGCCCAAAGTGTAATTCATGTAACTTGCACCAACTGAAATTGGCCCCATCAGGAAGTATTCAGCGCCTACACCGTACATGATGTCAAAACCATCATCTATTTTATTGCTGTTTAATTTTTTATCCCAAGAATGCAAACCACCCTTGGCATACACATGCAGAGGGCCAAAATCAATGCTTGGCTTTACCGCAAAATAAACAGAAGAGGCCGCGATTTCATTCGTGGCAGTGACTTCAAATTTGCCATGGTCGGTGTAACCCGCTTCGAGGCCAATCAGAGGAAGAATACCAGTACCGGCATGAATGTTGTACGAAGTACCGCTTTTACCATTCAAATCCGATTGGCCTACTGATGCGCCGCCATAAATCCAAGAGTCAGCAAACGCCATTGAAGATGTACTGATCAGCGCCAGTGCGATTAAAGTCTTTTTCATGATGAACCTTCTTTATTTAATTTGGCAGTGGCCTCAAAACGGCGACCGATTGCCACATAGCGTCAAATTATAGTGAACTGTTGGTTAGATGCAAATCTTATACCTAACAAGCATCAATCGCATTTTTTATACGTTTATCTGAAACTGGATAAGGAGTGCCAAGTTGCTGAGCAAATAAACTCACGCGAAGCTCTTCAATCATCCAACGGATCTCTTTAACATTTTCAGGTACTTCTGCACCGCGAGGTATCTTGTTTAGTAGCGCTTTGTAATCATTGGTTACCGCTTCAATTTTCAACATGTGCAAACGATCCTTATTTGGATCAATGGGTAACTTCTCCATCCGACGTTCAATCGCGCGCATGTAACGCAGAATATCCGGCAAACGCTTCCAGCCGCATTCGGTGGCAAAGCCTTTAAAGATCAAACCTTCGATCTGCGCTTTGATATCCGATAACGCAAAAGCCATCGTAAAATCGATTTTCCCTTTCAGCTTTTTATTAATGTTGAATGCCGTGGTAAGGATCGTCTCCACTTGTTGGGCGATATCGACCACAGTATCGCCCAATTCAGCGCGCACAAACTCTTTCAGTGCCTCAAACTGCTCCGGCTCCCACACTAAACCGCCTTGCTGCTCAATTAACTTATCAATCCCACAAGCAATACAGTCATCAATCAGGTCCAGTACTTTGCCATACGGGTTAAAGTAGAGCCCCAATTTTGACTTGTTCGGTAAATTGGTGTGCAGATATTTAATCGGTGAAGGAACGTTCAGCAAAATCAGACGCCTTTGCCCTGCTTTCATTGCATTGAGTTGTTCTTGCTCGGTCTCAAAAAGCTTAATTTCAACACTTTCTTTACTATCCACTAACGCTGGATAGGCTTTAACCTCGAAACCGCCGCGCTTTTGTTGGTACACTTTCGGTAATTCACCAAAGCTCCACGTATGCAGACCTTGCTGTTCAATATCATCGTCTGCCACTTGAGAGAGTGTTTCTTGTACTTTCTCTTTCAAACTCTCTTTCAGCTGATATAAATCTTTATGCTCGTTGAGTTTGCGATTTTTATGATCCACCGCGCGAAAAGTGATTTTTAAATGATCCGGAACTTGCTCTAGCTTCCAATCTTCACGCTTCACCTCGACGCCCGTCATGCGTCTTAACTCTTTTTCCATCGCATCCAATAAAGGCAATTCCATCGGTGTGACACGAGCTAAAAACGCATCCGCATAGTTAGGTGCCGGTACAAAGTTTTTGCGCAGTGTTTTAGGCAAAGACTTGATGAGGCTGACAACCAATTCATGACGTAACCCGGGGATCTGCCAATCAAACCCTGTCGGCTCAATTTGATTTAGGATCGGCAATGGCAAATGTACCGTGACACCGTCACTATCCACGCCAGGTTCAAATTGATAGCTGAGCTTCAGCTTAATACCGTTTTGATGCCAAAAGTTGGGATAATCTAAATCAGTGATGTGGCTAGCATCACCTTTAAATAACATCTCTTTTTCAAAGTTGAGTAGATCTGGGGTGGCTTTGCTGACTTTTCGCCACCACGCATCAAAATGACGCCCAGAGACCACATCCGTTGCTACTCGCTGATCGTAGAACTCAAAAAGCTGTTCATCATCAATCAAAATATCGCGGCGGCGAGATTTATGCTCAAGCTCCTCGACTTCAAGTAATAAGCGACGGTTTTGCTTGAAAAACGCATGTTTGGTTTCCCAATCACCTTCAACTAATGCGCTGCGAATGAAAATCTCACGACATAGTGGCTCGTCAATGGTGCTGTAGTTAATCAAACGTTTAGGCACAATAGGAATGCCATATAACATCACTTTTTCATAGGCCATGACGGCGGCTTGTTTTTTTGACCAATGCGGTTCGCTGTAGCTACGCTTGATCAAATGCTGTGCCAGCGGTTCCACCCATTCAGGCTGGATTTTAGCTGCAATACGCCCCCACAGTTTAGAGGTTTCCACCAATTCGGCGACCATCACCCACTTGGGCTGCTTTTTAAACAGACCAGAAGCGGGAAAAATATTAAAGCGAGCGTTACGAGCCCCTTGGTATTCATTTTTCTCTTGGTCTTTGATACCGATGTGCGACAGTAAACCAACCAAAATTGCACTGTGGATACTTTGGTAATTGCCCGGTTCGTCGTTCAATTTGTAATCCATTTCACGCATCGACTGGTGAATTTGGAAGTAGACATCCTGCCATTCGCGTACCCGCAAATAATTGAGGTAATCTTGTTTACACTGCTTACGAAATTGGCTGCTGCTTAACGCTTTTTGCTCAGTTTGAATGTGGTTCCACAAATTCACTAGGCTCAGGAAATCGGACTCTTCATCAAAAAATCGGCGATGTTTCTCATCTGAGGCTTGTTGTTTATCTGATGGGCGTTCACGTGGGTCTTGAATCGAAAGTGCAGCGGCAATCACCATTAGCTCTTTTACGCAGCCAAGCTTTGGCGCTTCAAGCACCATACGCGCCAAACGGGGGTCAATCGGCAAGCGTGCTAATTTGCGCCCCATATCCGTCAACTGCTTTTTGCTGTCGTGACCGTGTTTATTGGTATCAGGAACAATCGCACCAAGCTCTTCAAGCAAACGCACACCATCTTGAATGTTGCGTTTATCCGACGCTTCCACAAACGGGAATGCTTCAATATCACCCAGCCCAAGTGCGGTCATTTGTAAAATAACCGAGGCTAAGTTGGTACGCAGTATTTCCGGATCGGTAAATTCTGGGCGTGAAAGAAAATCCTCTTCGGAATAGAGGCGTATGCAGATCCCTTCTTCAACACGACCACAACGTCCTTTACGCTGATTTGCACTCGCTTGAGAAATTGGTTCAATCGGCAAACGTTGGACTTTGGTGCGGTAGCTATAACGGCTGATACGCGCCGTACCTGGGTCAATGACATATTTGATACCCGGAACGGTAAGGGATGTTTCTGCCACGTTGGTGGCTAAAACAATGCGCCGCCCTATATGGGGCTGAAAGATTTTATTCTGCTCACCGGCGGATAATCGTGCATAAAGCGGCACAATTTCAGTATCACGTAAGTTACGTTTACTGAGCGCATCGGCCGTATCACGAATTTCTCGCTCACCATTCATGAAGATCAGAATATCGCCAAGTCCTTCAGCACAGAGTTCATCGACGGCTTCAAAAATACCTTCAAGTTGATCGCGGTCTGCGTCCTCTTCACCAAGCAGTGGTCGATAACGCGTATCGACCGGATAAGTACGACCCGACACTTCAATGATAGGCGCGCCACTAAAATGGTTAGAGAAGCGTTCAGGATCGATGGTGGCCGAAGTAATGATGACTTTGAGATCCGGACGACGCGGCAGCAGTTCTTTCAAATAACCTAAGATAAAATCGATATTTAAGCTGCGCTCATGCGCTTCATCGATAATGATGGTGTCGTACTGATTGAGAAAACGATCATGCTGGATTTCGGCCAACAATATCCCGTCAGTCATCAATTTGATCTGAGTCTGCTCGGAAATTTGATCGTTAAAACGAACTTTATAGCCAACAAAGCCCCCCAGTTCTGTTTCCATCTCTTGCGCTATTCGGCTCGCGACCGAACGCGCAGCAAGACGACGTGGTTGCGTATGGCCAATCAGGCCATATTTACCGCGCCCAAGTTCTGCGCAAATTTTGGGTAACTGAGTCGTTTTGCCTGACCCTGTTTCACCCGCCACAATTACCACTTGGTTTTCAGCAATCGCTTTGGCGATATCATCGCGTTTTTGGCTTACGGGCAATAAATCAGGGTAGTCGATGGTAACGCGGCTGTTGAGACGCTGCTGCGCCACCATCATTGACTGAGCAATATCGAGCGCAATTTGATCAAAAACGGCATGTTTGGCTTGCTCATTTTTTATTTTGCTCGCACCAGAGATGCGTTTACTCAGACGAAAACGATCACGCATCATGCATTCTTTCAATGCATTGCGCAGAGATGCCGCACTGTTGCTGCTAGCGTTCATTGACTTGTGTTGATTGGGCTGTGACGAGGTCAAAGCATTTCCTATTCATTTCATTACATAAAACTGAGCGGATTGTAGCATAATCAACGCACCTGCAATCAGTTATCCTTTCACAAACGGCGAGCATTTATTCGCTTCCTCCTCGATTCCGGTATGTTTTGCCATCGTTCGTATGATTAAGCGATTTAAAATTGGGCAATCGGATCAGGATTTCTTATGTTTATAAGAAAATCGCCGCTACAATAGCGACATGATTACTGAAACGATAAAACTGTGAAAGCATCTGAACTGAAACACATACTCGATTCACTACCCGATAACACCGATCCAGAATTGGTGATGGGTGAGGCTTGGTTGCCTGAACGTCTTATTGACACACAATTGGACGGCCATTTTCTGTTTCTGGAGTTTGATAATGCGCCCGAGGAAGGTGAAGGAGAGGAAGAAGGTCGCGGTTTTGTTGAACATGAGATTGCCATGATACGGCGACGCTTTGAAGAAATTTTGCTAGAAAAAGCGGACAATAAATCCAAAGCCGATGCCATGTTAGCGCTTTTCCTGATGGGGCATGAATACTCAAGTTCAGAAGTCATTGAAATACTAGAAGACCCTAGCGTTCCTCAAGATCCGAATGATTTTTATCACGAGAACGATGAAGATGAATCTCGTGATATTTAGAATCTCACTTTATTCTGACTTGTGTTTTGCTCAATACGCCACTATTTAAACAATAATGACTCGAAATTTTCAGTAGGTTTTTTATGTTTAATGCCATTACATCGCTATTCAAGCAACTCTTGGACGGAGAAGATTTAGGCCAGCGCTCCAACACTAACCCCAACCTAGCGATTGCTTGTTTGCTCAGAGAAGTGGCAGGAGCCGATCATCAAATTGACACACGAGAAAATGACGCTAAGTTTCAATTAGTTAAACGACTATTAGCGTTAGATGATACAGAAACCACGGAACTGCTCATTCGGGCAGAACAAAGCGTCAAACAGTCAGCTTCATTGTATGATTTCACTTCACAATTACGCGAGCTCTCGCAAGATACGCGATATGAACTTATCAAGGCGATGTGGCAAGTGGCGCACGCGGACGGTGAGATAGACCCACTCGAAGAGGCGGTGATCCGCAAAGCGGCAGAATTATTGTATGTCGACCACAGTGAATTTATCCGCGCTAAACTTTCCGCTCAAAAATAGAGCGGATTACAACATCGTTAACGCCAATTTCGCAAGGTTGTAGGCATCAACATAAGCGGAGTGCTGTCGCCCTTCCCACTCAATGCCTTGCGCTTCTTGTGCGGCGCGGTGACCAATACGTTTTTCTTTCATTCTCTGCTGAATACGGTAGAGCGTTGCTAGGTTGATGAACTCGCTAAAAGGCATAACGATCCCCTTCTGCTCACACTCTTTAGCTAAAATTTGGTCATCACGCCCCCACGAAACATAAATCTTGTTTGGGCCGCCAAAATTCTTGACCATTGATTGAACGACACCTGCAAGTGGTCGCCCCTGTTTTTCAATTTTACGCGGAGTTATCCCGGTTAACTCACTACAAAACAGCGAAATTTCGTCTTGCTCTGGCCTGACATAATATTGAGCACGCTTCACAATCGTGCCCAACTGCACATCAATTTCAGCTAAACCCACTTCAATGATTTCACCCGTTGTCCCAACCCCATTTTCATTCCAGCAGCACATTTCTAAATCGAAGCAGACAACTCGGTTATAGTTCATTGTTCAGGCGTATCCTTTAAATATAAGTGGTCAAAGAACACTATCTTACTCGACTCCTCTCAAAAACTCGACTCTCGCCCTTTCGTTCGGACAGTTATTGGGCGATTGAAACTCGGTTGCGGCCATTTTCTTTACTTTCGTATAACTTACTGTCTGCCAAATGTAATAAAGACTCTTGATCATAAGTATGATTGATCGCCGCCCCAATACTGAGCGTGCAATACAGCACCTCATCCATGAACTCATATCCGGTTGATTCAACAGCCGCTCGTAATGTTTCTAAATAACACTGCAAAGATTGAAGTTCTGACAATTCACAAATAATGCAAAATTCGTCCCCACCTAACCGAGCTAAAACATCATTATTTCCCATATGACGTGAAATAACCGTTGCGATATGTATTAGCATCTCATCGCCTGCAATGTGGCTATGGTTGTCATTAATCAGTTTAAAATCATCGACATCAAACATTACCAACGAAAAAGCTTTTTTCTGTAAGACGTTCTCTTGCAGTAAACGTCCGAATGCACGTCGGTTATACAACCCAGTCAAACTATCGTGGTCCGCTAAAAAGCGCAGTTCTTCAGTACGTTCTTCTAGCATCTCGCTAAGATGAAGTTTTTCTCTCATCAACAAATAGACAACATAACCTAACAAGATCGAAATAATTAAACCACCGACGCTGAGCGCCACTAAAATCCACTGTATGTTGCTCGCTATTGGTTCTGAGAACTTAAAATCAATTTTCCAATCACGGTTAGGCAGAGATAAGCGTTTCTCTATTTCTATGCCTTTGATTGAATCCCAATCTGGGCTTTGGAATAGAATCGGATCATCTTCGGCATCAAATCCGAGATCGGTTACTTTCATATACAATCGATGATCGGACGCCGTGCGGCTCACCAATCCATCAAAATAAGTAGAGAGTCGAATAACACCCACTACCACACCAATCATTTCCTGTTTGTTGTAGTTAAAAACGGGATGATACACCAATAATCCATCCTTTTTGTGGTGTGCTTCTATGCCATCTTGCAATAGGCGGACCTTATCGGATATAGCAGGTAGCCCCGTACTCTCAATATGTGCAGCAATTCTTTGAAAGCGAGGGCGTAGCGAATAGAAGCCGAGCAATTCAAGGTTACTTTTGGTTTGAGGATAAATATCACTCAGAACATAAACGGGTTGTTCATTCTCTTCAGAAAATCCAATCACCTTTTGAGCCGCTTTAGGTACTGTAAATAACTCAAATTGAGGCAAACGATCCCTCATTAATGTTACAAATTCGTCAGCATCATCTTTTGTTACTTTCGCTAACCATTGCAAACCGATAAGGCTGTAGGATGTTGACATAACCCCATGGGCAAAAACGTCAAATCCTTGCACACTCCCCCCCTCGGTAGCATGCAAAAAATTGGCAGCCGAACCAATAAAACTGACATCATTTGCAACCAACGTGTCTAATATGCTTGCTTGATGCTCGGCGTGGCTATCAAACAACATGACAATATGATTCTTTTGATTAATGTAGAGTAATGAGATGACTGACGCTGTCATCATTAAGGTAATAATTGAAATACATAAAGGATAGATCACCTTTTTGTCGCTCTCGAACATAACAGCCTCTCCGTGGCTCAGGACTCAGGACTCAGGACTCAGGACTCAGGACTCAGGACTCAGGACTCAGGACTCAGGACTCAGGACTCAGGACTCAAATTACTCTTATAAAAGTAGGTAAATCAATAGCCAGTCACCAATTTATTAACCAATTAATCTTAAAGTTGAACCAGAATAGAGAATTAATGATTGATACTGCTCAAAACGCAAGCAATCACTTTAGCTTAAACGTGATGATGCGGACTTTCTATCCTGTATTCGCCTTGAATATGGTAAGCTGCGCCCCTATTTTTAAGTCTATTCACCGTAGGCTCACGAGAATTCCCACGCCTACTTCATTGTGTAAAGAGAATTGTGATGAACTTCGATTTAAATATGATCCCTACCACCTTTGACATGCTGCATGCTGGGCTCAGTGCATCAAGCCTTTTGCTACTTCTCATTGTGGTATCACGCAAATCAAAAGTCGTTGAGAAAGTTGTTGAAAAACCTGTCGAGAAAATTGTCGAAGTCGAAAAGCCGGTTGAAACGATTGTTGAAGTCGAAAAAATCGTAGAAGTAGAAAAAGTGATTGAGCGCGTAGTTGAAGTCGAATCTAAATTAGCGACAGCGCCAACCGATTCCGCCCTACAACTTTTGTCGTTAATGCAGCAAGAAGCTCGTCTGATTGACTTCTTAAATGAAGATGTCACCGCTTTTTCTGATGAGGAAGTTGGAGCCGCGGCGCGCGTGATCCACGCCGGTGGTAAAAAAGTCCTACAAGATTACATTCAGCTCACGCCCATTCGCGGCGAAGATGAAGAGAGCCGAATTACCATTGAAGCCGGTTTCAACCCGCAAGAAGTTCGCTTAACGGGTAATGTGACGGGTTCAGCCCCCTTTAATGGCACCTTAGTCCATAAAGGCTGGAAAGCAACAGCTATCACTTTGCCTAAATTGGCTGAACAGTATGATGCTTCAATCATCGCACCTGCCGAGGTTGAATTGTAATGGAACAGACAGCGGCAAAATTTAGTATTGGTATTGACTTAGGCACAACACATTGCGTGCTCTCTTATGTTGATACACAGGATGAAAACGCTCGCGTTTCAGTAATGAGCATCCCTCAACTTACCGCGCCCGGTACGGTTGAAAGCCGTCATCAATTAGGCTCGTTTTTATACCAGCCTCATGAACATGAGATGAGCCCTGCCGCACGTGTTTTGCCTTGGTCGTCCGAGCCAAAAGCTTTAGTCGGTGCCATTGCGCGCAACCTTGGCAGTAAGACACCGATTCGTTTAGTCGCCAGTGCCAAATCATGGCTATGTCATGGTGGCGTCAATCGACGTGATGCATTTTTACCCGTGGGTAGCAGCGATGAAGTGGAAAAGATCTCGCCATTAAAAGCCACTGAGTGCTATCTAGAGCATTTAAAAAGCGCTTGGGATCACGCTCACCCTGACTTCCCCTTAGCTACACAAGATGTCACGTTAACAGTACCCGCTTCATTTGATCCAGCCGCCCGAGATTTAACCGCTGAAGCAGCACGCAACGTTGGTTTTGAGCAATTAACGCTGCTTGAAGAGCCACAAGCGGCTTTATACAGTTGGATAGATAATAGCCACGATGCGTGGCGCGATGAAGTCAAAGTGGGTGACATTGTTCTCGTGGTTGATATTGGTGGGGGAACCACTGATTTATCCTTAGTGGAAGTGACTGAAGACGCTGGTAACTTAACGCTCAATCGGATTGCGGTTGGTGAGCACATCTTACTCGGCGGCGACAACATGGACCTTGCCCTTGCTTACCGTTTAAAAATGAAATTGGCGCAAGAAGGTAAAGAATTAGCCCCTTGGCAAGTACAAGCGATGACGCACGCTTGCCGAGATGCCAAAGAGGCGCTTCTTAATGACAGTGCCCTACATTCCGTACCGATTGTGGTACCAAGTCGCGGTTCAAAACTGCTCGGTACAACGCTTAAAACCGAATTGACTCAACAAGAAGTGCAACAAACCTTGGTCGATGGTTTTTTCCCACAAGTGAATATCACTGATCATCCCGTACAAAAAGCACGTGGCGCATTAACGCAAATGGGCCTTCCCTACGCGCAAGACGCTGGAATTACCCGCCATATCGCCGCGTTCTTGGCAAAACAAGCCCATGCAATGGGTGGCGACATATCCGCTCTAGAACAATCCGCTCTGAATGATAACCCATTTGCTGGCATGCCCGGTATGGGCGAAGCTCCGGAGATGGATTTTATCAAACCGACCGCCATCTTACTAAACGGTGGCGTGTTAAAATCCGATTTATTAGCAAACCGTCTTCTCAGCACTATTAATGCTTGGTTGAGCACTGTGGGAGCACCACAGATGAAGCGCTTAACAGGCTTAGACCTTGATTTAGCCGTCGCATGTGGCGCAGCGTATTACGGCGCAGTTCGTCGTGGACAAGGTGTGCGTATTCGCGGTGGCATTGCCTCGAGTTATTACGTCGGTATTGAAAGTGCTATGCCTGCCATTCCGGGGATCACACCGCCGATGGAAGCCTTGTGCGTCGCTCCATTTGGCATGGAAGAAGGAAGCAGTGTCCGCGTACCAAGCCAAGAGTTTGGATTGGTCATTGGTGAGCCTGTACATTTTCAATTCTTTGGTTCAACAATACGCCGCGATGACGAAGCTGGCATGCACTTAGATTATTGGGCTCCAGAAGAACTTGTAGAGCTGCCCGAGATCCACGTCACCTTGCCTGTTTCTGAAGGACGTCGACAAGGCGAAGTCGTTCCGGTTCACTTAGCCTCAACGATCACAGAACTCGGGACACTTCACTTAGAAGCCATTGCGACCGACAACGGCCAAACATGGCACGTTGAGTTCGATGTGCGTGAAGATCCTCAAGTCACTCAATAATCCCCACACGGCATCTTCGGATGCCTTTTTTGAAATTCAGGAGCCTCCATGTCTTCTCCTCGCTTTCTCGTCGGTATCGATTTAGGCACCACCAATACTGTGGTGGCATTTTGTGAAATCACCGAATCGTTAGAAGACTCACCCGTGCATCTTTTTGAGGTCGACCAATTGATTGGCCCCGGTGAAGTGGTTCGAAAACCACTCCTTCCGTCATTTCGTTATCACCCAGCCAACGGGCAGATCGCACCTGATGCCCTATCGCTCCCTTGGCAAATTGAACCGGTTATGGGCGATAGCAAAGAGGTAATTATTGGCCAATGGGCAAGAGATTTAGGTGCAAAAGTAGAAGGGCGACAAGTATCCAGCGCGAAAAGTTGGCTCTCCCATCAAGGGGTTGATCGCAAGCAAGCCATCTTACCGTGGGCAGGCGCTCACGATGTGGCGAAAGTTTCCCCTGTCATTGCCAGCGCCAGTTATCTCAATCACATCCGGCAAGCATGGAACTACCGCCATCCAAGTCATCGACTTGAAGATCAAAATGTCATTATCACCGTACCGGCATCATTTGATGAAACGGCTCGTAAGCTCACCATCGAAGCTGCAACACTGGCTGGCTTAAGCTCAATTGTACTACTTGAAGAGCCACAAGCAGTTTGCTATGACTGGTACGCACGTCACCGCCATTGTGCCTCACAGCAACTGCAATCACTCCCTTTGATCTTGGTTTGTGATGTGGGCGGAGGTACGACAGACCTCAGTTTAATTGAAGCAAAACACAGCGCAGACAACCAACTTTCTCTTGACCGAATTGGCGTGGGCGAGCACTTAATGCTCGGAGGTGACAACCTTGATTTAGCATTAGCTCATCTAGCTGAGCAACGCTTTGACGGTTCGAAAAAATTAACCGCCGCCAGTTTGAGCAAACTAATTCAGCAAACTCGCCAAGTCAAAGAGCAACTCTTATCAAACCAAGCCCCAGAGCAGCTAAAAATTACGCTCCTTGGCAGTGGTTCAAAGCTATTAGGCGCAGCAAAAAGCATTTCCCTGACGAAACAAGAGGTGCATGAGATTGCACTGGAAGGCTTTTTCCCACTTTGCTCGGTACAAGAACGTCCAAATAAACGCCGCAGTGCAGTGGTGGAATTCGGTTTGCCCTACGCAGCCGACCCTGCCGTGAGTAAACACATTGCTGAATTTTTAGCTGAACACCAAGCCGTTTCTCGCCTTGCGCTCAAGCAAGAGTCAAACGCAACGGCCATTCCAGTTGGATTACTACTTAATGGCGGCGTATTTAATAGTGAGCTTATCACAAAGCGCATCACTCAATTATTGACCGATTGGCGCGGTTCACCGATCACCCTGCTTGATAATCCTCATCCTGATTGGGCAGTCGCACTCGGTGCTGTCGCGTATGGTAAAGCTCGCCAAGGTGCACAGCTTAAAATCGGCGGCGGATCGGCACGCTCTTATTTTTTACACCTGCCTGAAAAAAACAGTGCGGGACATGCTCTGTGTGTCTTGGCTAAAGGCACCGAAGAAGGACAAGAGATACGCTTAACCAGCCGTCGATTTTCACTGACGTTAGGTGAACCAGTACGCTTCAACATCCTGACCTCGACTCACGATATGTTTACTGATCGCCGCGTTCAAAATGGTCTGTTATTGGCTGTTGAACATGAGCTTTTTACGCCACTGCCTCCTTATATAACGGCGTTAAAAGGAAATGATGATGCTCTATTGCACGCTAACCAAAAGCAACGAGTGGAAGTTCAACTGGCTTGTCAATTAACTGAAGTCGGCACGCTTAAGATTGAATGTGTCAGTGTTGAGGACGAAAAAAACCGATGGCAACTTGAGTTTGAAGTTCGCAAGCACAGTGAGTCAGACAGTGAAATCCAACGTCATCCTCGCTTGTCAGAGGCGATTTCGCTCATCACACACCTTTATAGTGGCAATAAAAAAGCCTCTGATAACCAAGCCATAAAAACGCTTGGCAAAGATTTAGATAAGCTTTTAGGGCCACGTGATGAATGGGATTTCACCACGCTACGACCGCTCTTTGATGCATTTTCTCAAGGCCGTAAACGTCGACGTCGCTCAGAGCAACACGAGAAAAACTGGTTGCGTCTGGCTGGGTTTGCCCTGCGACCAGGATTTGGCGACCCAACTGATCCTTGGCGTATGGAACAGATGTGGAATCTGTATCAACAAGGTATTCAATTCCAAAATCATCAAGGCTGGAGCGATTGGTGGGTATTTTGGCGGCGTATTGCTGGCGGACTGAGGCAGGAACAACAAGAAACGATTCTGGCAGATATCGCTAAGTATCTTCACCCTAGCGCAATCAAAAATCCAAAATCAGCTCAAGAAGCGCACGACAAAGGGTACGAAGCAATGGTGCGGCTTGCCGCTTCGCTGGAACATCTAGAAGTGGAAGATAAAGTATTACTTGCCACGTGGTTTTTGAACAAAGCTATTAATCAAACTCAATGTGAACAAGCACACTGGTGGGCCCTTGGGCGGTTAGCCTCTCGGACGCTACTGTATGGTAGTCAACATTCAGTCATCCCAAGAGCGCAAGTGGAACAATGGTTACCGAAGTTGCTTGATCAAAACTGGCAAAAAGAACCGATGATTGCCTTTGCCGCGGTAATGATGTGTCGCAAGACAGGAGATCGTCTTTTTGATATTAGCGATGATGTTCGTCAGCTCGTTTTAGCCAAGATAAAGCAGAGTAAGGTTCCAGAAACTTGGTTTACTTTGGTTAATGAAGTGCATGACCTGTCTGACACAGAATCCAAACGTGTCTTCGGTGATACTCTGCCAAGTGGGTTGATACTGCTTAAAAAATGAATCGACCTAATTTGACCACTCTCGTTGCTATGATGACGAGAGCGGTCAAAGATAACGCTGAATGTAGATTACAATTTCCTAAAAATCGCTTCGCAATCCGTTTGCTGCATGTATTTTGGCGCAGGATAATTCCAAAACGCTTCACGAAAAGCTTGTTTGGCCAATTCTGGAATATGCTCTGGCATGACCCCCTGTAACTGTTTAGGGATATGCAGTGTGTGATTGAGCTCTTTCACATACCCAATGAAGGCGTCCGCTTTCATTGAATCGGTCAAATGTGGATCGGTTATTTTGAGTACGTCAGCCAGTTTAGCCAGCTTATCTTTCGCCGCCTCTTTGGAGTATTCCAATACATGTGGCAACACAACTGCATTCGCTAAGCCGTGCGGGAAATGGTATTTCGCCCCAACCGCATGGGCGATGGCATGTGTATACCCTAAACTGGCTTTGGTAAAAGCAAGTCCAGCGTAATAAGAGGCCAGAGCCATGTTTTGTCTCGCCGTCAAATTTTGGCCAAAGAACGCCGCTTTTTCCAAGTTATCGTGGATCAGTTTAACCGCAGCGATGGCATAGCGATCAGTCTCTGGCGTGGCATTACGTGATATAAAGGCTTCCACTGCATGCGTGAGTGCATCCAACCCCGTTTGCGCAGTAATATGAGTAGGCAAGGCCATCATCAGCATCGGATCTAACGCTGCAATAAGTGGCACAAGTTTCGGGTCAGTAATCGGTGTTTTTTGCTGAGTTTGAGGGTCAGAAACCACCGCAATGACGGTCACTTCAGAGCCCGTTCCTGCCGTGGTTGGGATCACAAACAGCGGCGCAGGTGTTTTCCATACTTTTAACAACCCCACTAAACGTTTGATCGACTTGCGGTTAGTAGCACAAGCGGCGATCACTTTTGCACAATCGATTGAAGAGCCGCCACCAATAGCGACAACGCCTTGGCACTTCTCCAATCGGTACTGATGGAGGCCGGCTTCAACTTGATCATAAGTAGGATCAGGCAATACATGGTTAAACACCACACAACTGACACCAACGCGCTCAAACTCAAAGGTTAGTTTTTTTACATAACCAAGCTTTTCAATGCCTTGGTCTGTTACGACAAGCACGCGTTCAATACCCATCAAAGAAACCGAATAACAGAGTTGCTTGAACGATTCTTTACCAATAAACAAGGTTGGCTTGGAGATGGGCAGAATCGCTGCGGCCAATTTGAGCACTTTCATGTATAGCTTATGCTGCCACTGCTGGTACTTGATCTCCATGATTGGTCTCGAGTTGTGAAGTTCTATTAGTTAGACTAGGCAATACAACGAGTTATCTCTACCTAGAAAGTCAAATTTTGCAAGATAAGGCAAATAATCGCTGATCATTATTAGATTTAACGCCAACTTAAGCTCGCATTTTAATGCAAACCTTGTAAAATCCACCTCGCTCACTTTTTATACTTATAATTGAAATCATTAGCTGAGTACTCTGCACATAATTTTATGTGTCATAAAATAATCGACACGTCGTTTGGCTTTCGTCTTTGAGGTGCATTCCCTGCACTCAAATGGCATTCAAAAATTGTATTTTATTCAACCAATTACTGTAGAAGTCATGAACGAAGATAAGTTTACCAATGTCTATCGCTTGCCTGGTTCATTGCAAATTCGCATAGCCACATGGCAGCAAACCTTTAAAGGCACTTCTGATTTAGTGCTTCATCAAGTATTAACTGCTAGAAATAATCAGTATAAACAGGCTGACTTTTGGCCTAAGGGCTGGTGTGTGAATCTGTTTGATGAGAGCGATATTTCCATTACGCAGCACGGTACCTACATTCAAACCAGTATGCGAACGATGATTGATCGTAAAATCTCATATAAGCGCGTTTATCTCTCTCGGCTACCTTTAGAAAAAGCCGAGCCCGCCTTGCTTCGCTTTAAGAAAGAGTGGATCCGCAACTACAATAATGTCGCCCAAGAGTATAACAAGAGGAAAAAGAAAGAGTTTATGGCCTTTGCCAGAGAAGAGGTCGAAACACTTTATCCTGCCATTCCTAAAGAACCTTTTGATAAAGCGCTATGGAACCGTTTAGTGGTTTCGATTGTTGGTCACGCCAATAAATTCAACAATCCTTACTTTGTTAAACATGCTGATTTTTAACGTAATAAAATTTAGCGTAATAAAAAAGCCAGAGTGGTTTCACTCCGGCTTTTTTGTCAGACATCGCAAATGAAAAGCACTGGCTGAATAACGTAGAATAGAAGAGCAATTAAGCGTAATTGGCATCCACTAATTCACCAGCAACAACTTTGCTCACTTCAGCACGATTTTCTAACCATTTTACAACCAACGCTTTATCTTCTTCTGTTGCTGAACGGTAGCGATCGGCTGCGCACACAAAGCCGTCAAAAATCTCTAATCCACCACCACCGAAACAAAGACCGATGTTATCAACGTAATCAATAAACTCATCAACGAAGAGATCGTATTGTTCAAAGTCTTTGATAGACGTTGTACAGCTAACTTCAAAACCGAGGATCGCAAATTCACCTAAAAACAGTTTCTTACGGATACGGCGGTTTTTATTTTCTAGCTTGTCGATTTTCATCATATTTTCTCTCTCTGTTTGAATGCGGCATTTATACACCTTTCAGCACCATTTCCAAAATGATTCTTTATATAAACCGCCACAAGCGGACACTTTCACAACAAATTGTTTCAAGATGTGCCAAGGCAAAACAAGTTAAAACAAGCCGCTCGTCAAGCTTAGTGACGTCAAATTAAAGTCAAGAAAATCATAATTATTGACTGCTTCGCAACTTAATCTAAAAACTTCGCACAACTTTTGAGCCTGCCACCCATGCACATTTTTATTTCATAGTGCATGGTTAAATCAGCTCATTTAGCCCTTGTAAATCGTATTTTTGAGGTGGATTTATGTTTGATTTAAACGGTGAATGGCGATTGAGCTCACCCGAGTATCCCGATATCCAAATCGCGATGACACTGCCCGGTGACCAGTATCATGCATTACTGCAAGCGGGTTTGATCCCTCATCCCTATTATGCATCCAATGAATCTCAGGTTCAGTGGGCTGGTTTATGTCATTGGGTATTAACAAAAGCGATCACTTTAAATGCGGCAGACCTTCAATGCCCAAACCACTTACTGGAGCTGAATAAGGTCGATACGTTTGCTGATCTATGGATCAACGGACAGAAGGTTTTACAGTGCCATAATGCTTTTCAAACCTATACCGTTAATATTCGCCCTTATCTGCAAATTGGTGTAAATCATTTTGAATGGCGATTTGAACCTGCCGCTTCGGTAGCCAAGCAAAGAGCCGATGAGCTACCCTTTCCCATTCCGTGGGCGCAAGGGAATAATCAACTTCCTCACATGAACACCGTGCGAAAACCTCAATGCCACAGTGGTTGGGATTGGGGTATATGCCTTGCTGTTTGTGGTATTTTTGCACCAATGCAATTAAAAACGGTACAAGAATATTCACTGCTGGGTGTGGATATTGAACAAGTTTGGCATGCTTTAACACACGTTACGCTGCACGTGAAAATACGGCATAGCGAATCGCTCTCCACACCCATCACACTTACTTTTGGCGATCAAACTATTACGATCGATAGTGAGGCATTTTGCAACCAAAGCAGTGTGGATATTGATGTTCACCATCCGCATCTCTGGTGGCCAAACGGTTACGGTGACCCTTATTTATACACACTGTCTATTACCATGGCACAGCAGCAGATCAACCGCCAAGTTGGCTTAAGACGTCTCACGTTGCGCACTGAGCAAGATTCCATCGGCAGTGAAATGACCTTTATCGTGAATGAGGTCTCGATATCAGTGAAGGGCGCGAATTGGATACCAATGGACGCCATGCCAAGCAAAGTCAATTTTTCCCGTTATCAACAGCTGCTACGAGCCGCACAAGAAGCTCACATGAATATGATTCGTGTGTGGGGAGGAGGTGATTATGAACACGATCATTTCTATCAACTTTGCGACCAACTCGGATTATTAGTCTGGCAAGATCTGATGTTTTCCTGCGCGCAATACCCTTCAACACCGAGTTTCTTAGAAGAGGTAAAGCAAGAAGTCACACAACAAATACAACGTTTGAAGCACCATGCTTGCCTTGCCATTTGGTGTGGTGATAATGAGGTGATTGGCTCATTAACTTGGTATCCAGAATCTCGAGAAAACCGTGAAAAATACCTAGTCAATTACGACCGACTTAATCGTTTTTTAGAAATCCTCGTCAATGAGCAAGATCCAAATCGCCGCTTTTGGGCAAGCTCACCTTGCAATGGTGAGTTAGATTTTGGTGACGCTTGGCATGATGATAATAAAGGTGACATGCATTTTTGGGATGTGTGGCATTCAGGTAAATCCTTTGACGCTTACCATTCAATATCCCCACGATTTTGTTCAGAATTCGGTTATCAGTCTTGGCCTTCATTTAGTGAAGTGAAGCAGATTATCCCAGAAAGCGACTGGAATATCAGTGCGCCTCATTTTGAACATCACCAAAAGAATGCTCGTGGTAATAGCATCATCACCGAAATGTTTACTCGCTATTTCCGTTTCCCGAATGGCTTCCAGCAGATGCTTTATTTGAGCCAAGTTCAGCAAGCCATGGCGATTAAAACGGCTGTCGAAGCGTGGCGGGCAACCTCACCGATTTGTCGTGGCATATTATATTGGCAACTCAATGACAACTGGCCCGTCGCGTCTTGGTCAAGCATTGAGTATTCTGGACGCTGGAAGCAATTACATTATCACGCCAAACGGTTTTATAACCCGCTTTTGGCCTGTTTTTCTGAAGATGAGAAACACCTATCACTGAGAGCCATTAATGATGCGCCCGGTGAGCAATACCTTGTGGGTGACATATATTGGTTTGGATGGGAAGGAGAATTGCGAAAGCATTGGTCAATCAATGAACGGCTGCCCCAAGAGAGTAACCAAATCGTGTGGCAACACACAATAAAGGATTTCACACCAGAAAAAGGAGCGATCTACTTTGTCAGTACGGATGGCCAGCGGGATAATTTTTGGCTGCCGGATGTACCCAAACGCTTGCCCTTAAAATCGGCCCGCATATTGTGTGAATATCGTGCGGGCAGTCTCTGTTTGACCACTGACCGACCTGCACTTTACGTTCACCTAGAACATGACAACGTACTACAATTTTCTGACTCCAGCTTCTTTTTGCTCCCCAACCAAATGCGGACAATCTCCTTTAGATCAGACGATAAATCTCACTTAAACTGTACTATTTATCAACTGGCTGAATGAACTGAGTCGAATAAAGACAAACGCTCAGCCTTAAGGAAGGAAACGAAAAAGAGCTGCGCATCAAGCAGCTCTTTGCAAGCTAAACCATTTTTGCTAATGCATGTTAAACATTGGCTCATGTCAAACACTGACTAATGTTGAACACCAGATGGATTTTCACCAAATTCAGTCTGTTGATAAATATCTGCAAGGGTTTTTGCACGTTTTGCTGCCTTGCGTCGTTTCGTTGGTTCAAAGTATTGCTCGACCTGCTTCAATGTCTCTTCATGGTCTTGCGCGGATTGGACAAAGTCTGGGTTGGCTAACGCTTCTTGGCGAAGGCGGTTAACTCGTTCTAGCGTTTCCCACAACATATTTCACCTCCAACTTCACTGTGCATACATACAGCTTAGTAAAGAGTGACATAATGTCAAGCGATTAACTGTGGATTTATACAGTTAATTAAAATAAATGCTCATTATTTCAATGAGTCATTAATCTGCGAGGCCTCTTAAGGTGCGCACGTTGATTCTCGAAGCACTAGCTTACCTAGATAGCGATGTATCTTGGCATCATCCGAGCCCTTCCCTTCAGCCAATTGTAGGGCTAAGGCTACTGCGTCCTTCGTCAGTTGCTCAATGGGAAGCGATATTGTTGAGAGATTGGGCACCGAATACGCAGCCGCAGGCTCATCATCAATCCCCATCACAGAGACCTGATTAGGTACCAAAATGGCATGTTCGTAAAGTGCGCGCATTGCTCCTAGTGCCATATCATCGTTACAGGCAAAAATAGCGCTGAACTCACTCTGTTGTTCTAATAACCGTTGAACCGCGACATAACCCGCCAGCATAGAATTATCACCTTCAACAACGAGCGTGTGATTGAGCTTAATACCAGTCTGCTGCAAGCCTGACTGGTAAGCAGCAAATCGCTGTTGTCCTGTATCACTGTCCAAAGGGCTAGTGATGCAAGCAATGCGGCGATGGCCAAGTTCAAGCAAGTGATTAATCGCTAAAGAAGCGGCTTGATGCTGCTCAAAACCAAAACTATGCAAACCGACCTCTTCCAAGGTTCGATTGAGTACAATCAGTGGCACTGAAACATCAGATTGCAATGATGCCAGCTCATGATTCGACAAATGGCGGCTGTAAAGCATGATGGCGTCACAACGCTGAGTGAGCAATGAGCGCACTGCTGCTAATTCGCCTGCCGCATTATCGTGACTGTCCATGACAAGTAAGGTCTTACGTGCTTGCTCGGCACCTTGTGCTGCTTGATGCAATAAGCTACCAAAATAACTCCCTTGAAACTGAGGAAGTATCAGCCCAATCGCATTTGCACTGTTTGTGGCTAATGCTTGCGCCAACACATTAGGTTGATAACCCAAGGTGGACATGGCTTGTAAAACGGCTTCTCGCGTACTTGCTTTTACTTGGCCAGTTTGGTTGAGTACGCGCGATACGGTGGCTTTAGACACGCCCGCTGCTTTACAAACGTCATTGATTGTCGCCATGGTGACTCCTAATAAAAACCCCCGACTCTTGGAAGCCGAGGGAGTTTACCTAATTTCCTAAGCTGGATGAACGCTCTCAATCAACAATTATTATTGTCATTCCACGTTTATAATTGTTCGCCATTGGTTTTGATCACGGACTGATACCAGTAAAAGCTTTTCTTTTTACTGCGAGCCATTGAACCAGAACCATCATCGTGTTTGTCTACATAAATGAAACCGTAACGTTTTTTATATTCACCAGTGGTGAACGACACACAATCGATGCAGCCCCAAGGGGTGTAGCCCATGACATCAACGCCGTCTATAGCAATGGCCTTCTTCACTTCTCGTATATGTGCTTGTAAATACTCAATCCGATAATCGTCTTGCACTTGGCCTTGCTCATCGACTTCATCGATCGCCCCAAAACCATTTTCGACAATAAAAATCGGTTTCTGGTAGCGTTCATACAACTCAGAAAGCGCGTAGCGAAGCCCTACCGGGTCAATTTGCCATCCCCAATCAGACGCTGTGAGATAAGGGTTTAAGCGACTTTGTTTAAATAAACTGGTTGTTTCACCTTCAGCGTTGCGATCATCAGAGACAATATTTGTCATGTAATAGCTGATCGCAAGGTAGTCGGCACAACCCTTACGCAGTATCGCTTCATCGCCATCGAGCATATCAACGGTTATCGATTTTCGCTCCCATTCACGCCAAATATAGCTTGGGTAATAGCCACGAACTTGCACATCGCTGAACAAGTACTTCTCTCTCATCATTTCTTGAGAGCGGATCATATCTTCTGGACGACACGACGCGGGATAAAGCGGCATCATATGAATCATGCTACCCATTTGAAATTGAGGGTTGATCTTATGACCAAGATCGACCACTAAAGCACTGGCAATAAATTGGTGATGCATGACTTGGTACATCACCTGCTCTGGGTTGTCATGTTCAGTGAAGATCACCCCTGAGTTACAGTAGCCAAACAGTGGGAATTCCCAATTTCGCTGGTTATTGATCTCATTGAAGGTAATCCAGTATTTCACTTTCTGTTTATAACGCTCCATCACCACTTGGCTAAAGTTAACGAAAAAATCCACAAGCTTGCGATTTGCCCATCCCCCGTATTGTTGTACAAGGTGGAATGGCATCTCAAAATGCGAAAGCGTAATAACTGGCTCAATGCCGTATTTCAGCAATTCATCAAAAAGATCATCATAAAATTGTAGCCCTGCTTCATTGGGCGAGACTTCGTCACCTTGTGGAAAAATACGAGTCCAAGCAATTGAGGTTCTAAAACATTTAAAACCCATCTCAGCAAAAAGTGCAATGTCACCTTTGTAATGACTATAAAAATCAACGGCTTCATGATTAGGATAGAAATAATTTGCATCCACACCGGAGGTCATCACCCTAGGTACTTCATGCGCTCCTTTTGAGAGCACATCGACAATGCTGACTCCTTTTCCACCTTGGTTCCATCCACCTTCAACTTGATGTGCTGCTACAGCCCCACCCCATAAAAAATCTTTTGGAAAACCATTCGTTGCCATCGTCATCTACCTCGTCTTCATTTGCTGACTCAATGTACCCTTATGTCGATCTAATATGCTATTTCACGCCATGTGGACACGTTGTATAGAAATACATCATCGCTTTGCTACTTTGCGTGACATCATAAACGATTATCTTAAAAATGTAACCGGTTTCGGAAACCGGTTACATTTAAATTAATAATTCTAATGTTCTCGGAAGAAAATACGCACTATTTGTTACTGACAAGTGGCAAACAGAGACATTCCGTAGCACTTTTGCTGTGACTACTGTATGCTTGCGCCTTTCCGCAACGTGATGCGGATCACTTCCTTATTTACATATCGAGACATTTTAATGAGTTTTGCCTCTCTGGGTTTATCCCATGCCATCCTGAAAGCCGTTGCTTCTCAAGGTTACGAAACACCATCGCCAATTCAGGCGCAAGCTATTCCAGCCGTTCTTGAAGGCAAAGATGTGATGGCAGCGGCCCAGACAGGTACCGGGAAAACAGCAGGATTTACCCTGCCCATTTTGGATCTATTAATTAAAGGCCCAAAAGTAGGCCCCAACCAAGTGCGTGCATTAATTCTGACGCCGACACGTGAATTAGCCGCGCAAGTTGCCGACAATGTGGCAACTTACGGACAAAACCTTCCACTACGCTCTGAAGTTATTTTTGGCGGTGTGAAAGTTAACCCACAGATGATGAAAATGCGTCGTGGAGTAGATATCTTGGTCGCGACACCGGGTCGACTGTTGGATTTATACAACCAAAATGCGATTAAATTTAACCAATTAGAAATTTTGGTCTTAGACGAAGCGGATCGCATGTTAGACATGGGCTTCATTCGTGACATTAAAAAGATCCTTGCACTGCTGCCAGCAAAACGTCAAAACCTACTCTTTTCGGCCACTTTCTCTGATGAAATTCGCCAACTTGCGAAAGAGTTAGTTAATAACCCAGTCGAGATTTCGGTTACGCCACGCAATAGTACCGCCAAAACCGTCAAACAGTGGGTACATCCTGTAGATAAAGCGAAAAAACCAGCACTATTGATTCAACTAATCAAAGAAAATAATTGGCAACAAGCGTTGGTATTTACACGAACTAAACACGGCGCTAATCGCTTAACCGCACAACTTGAAGGCAGTGGCATCAGCGCCGCCGCTATTCATGGCAATAAAAGTCAAGGCGCACGTACTAAGGCATTGGCCAATTTTAAAAGTGGTGAGATCCGCATTTTAGTAGCAACGGATATTGCCGCTCGCGGCATTGATATTGACCAATTACCACAAGTGGTAAACTTTGAATTGCCTAACGTCCCTGAAGATTATGTTCACCGAATTGGCCGTACAGGCCGCGCAGGCGCTGAAGGCAATGCGATCTCTTTGGTCTGCGCCGATGAAGCAAAAGACATGTTTGCCATTGAGCGCCTTACCCAAAATTTACTAGAACGAATTGAGGTTGAAGGCTTTGCGCCAGTGAACAAATTACCGGCATCTCCTTCGCTACAACCGATTAAAGCGAAAAAGCCGAAAAAGAACAAACCAGAACATAATGACGGACAGCGCTCTGGTGATGTAGCAAAAGGTCACAGCATAAGCGCGAATACCAAAACTAATGACAGAAAGCCGAAAGCGGCCAATTCCACTCGTTCAAACAGTAACAAACCAAGTGCAAACCAACCCACGAGAAGCGGATCGGCTGGACAAAATAGACCTCGTAGAACAAACAAAATCGCGGCGAGCTGATATTACTCACTGACTACGACTCTCTGATTAAAAAGTAAAGGCCACTCTCATCTAGTGGCCTTTTTGCTTTTACGCGCCTTTGGGCGGTGTGAATGCGGTTAGAGGAAGTGGCTCTCCTGTATATTTCTCTATTTTCACAATTGAAGAGTTACCAGCACAGCCATTGGCTAACCTTGAAGTAGGTATATCAGCGGTCAGTACGTTGCATCCTCCGTTTTTACATAAACCATGAGGTTTATCAAAATCGGGCCATGCCCCTTCATGAATACAGACCGAACCTTGCTTAATTCCATCCGTGATCAGCGCGCCAACTAAGACTTGGCCACGTTGGTTATAAGCACGAACAAGATCGCCATCTTTGATCCCTCGAACTTTTGCATCTTCTGGATGAATCCAGATCGGTTCACGGTTTGCTATCGCATATTGCTCGCGTAGTGCCGCATAGTTTAACTGGCTATGGAGACGATGAGCCGCATGCGATGTCATCAATTGCAGTTCATCGGCTTGAGCATTCCCTACCCACTCCGTTGGCGGCATCCACATAGGATGTGGCGGGCAATCGCTATATTTGAAGCCTTCGATGGTTTTGGAGAAGATCTCAATCTTGCCACTTGGTGTACCAAGAGGGTTCAGGATAGGATCCTCTCTGAAAGAGGAATAACGCACAAACTTCGCGTTCGCTTCGTTCCATTTCATCTCAATGAGCTGATTTTGTTTCCAAAAATAGCTGAAGTTAGGCATTGCAATCCGATTCTGGCGACCGATAGCTTGAGCTCCTTTATAGAAACCAGCCAACCATTCCATTTCGGATTTATTTTCCGTATACACTGCACGTCCGCCCGGTTTTAACAGCTCCGCCATATCAGCAAATACATCAAAATCATTTCGCGCTTCAAATTGAGGCTCAATTGCTTGTTTCATCGGCACTAAATGTTGATTGCTATAATCCCCTGTCATGGTGAGATCATTACGCTCAAATGACGTCGTGATGGGCAGTACAATATCAGCGTGTTTTGCGGCCGCAGTCCAATAAGGCTCAGATATAACGATGAGTTCCGGCTTTTGCCACGCTTTAATCAAACGGTTGGTATCTTGGTGATGAGTAAAGTTTGCACCGCCTGCCCACCAGATCATTTTGATGTTAGGAAATGTTTTCTCATGCCCGTTGTGTTGATATTGACCGGATGGGTTTTCCAACGCTTCAACAATACGAGCCACAGGAAAACTATTTACTGCTCCAGAAACGGCCCAATCATTACCCGCAGATGAACCACCATCAATAGCCGCTGATATAGCAGGTAAAACACCCGCAGTTCGCGTTGGGTTACCGCCATTGGAATAGTGATATGAAAAACCAAACCCACCACCGGGTAAACCGATCTGCCCTAGCATTGCAGCCAGAGTGACAAGCATCCAGTGTTTTTGTTCACCATATTGCTGACGTTGGATTCCCCAACCAGCCATGATCATGGTTCTATTTTTGCTAAAAATATCAGCCAATAGCTCTAGTTGTTTGGCAGGAACGCCACAAATTGCCTCAGCCCATTGTGCTGTCTTTGGCGTGCCATCAGAATGACCTAGCAGATAAGCTTCAAACTTGTCGTAACCAGCGGTGTATTTATTCAAAAATTCGAGGTTATGTTGGCCCTTTTCAACTAATGAGTGGGCGATCCCCAACATCATCGCAACGTCAGTACCAGGATGCGGTGCAATCCACTGAGCGTTTTCACCAAAAAATTCGATGGTTTCCGAACGCATAGGATCGATAGCGATAATGGTTTTTTTAGAATGTTTGAGTTGATTAAAAAACTCAAGCCCCGCGCCGTCGGTACTGCTCCATGCTATTTTCAGTGTATTAATAGGGTTAAGCCCCCAAAGCACCACAACATCACTACTTTCAAGTACAACAGGGTAAGTTGTTTGTTGTTCATACACTTCTATTGAGCCTACAACGTAAGGCATGATGACTTGCGCAGCACCCGTAGAATAATCACCTAAATGACCCGAATAGCCTCCCGCCATACTCATATAGCGTTGCAGTAGGGTTTGGGCTTTATGTAAAATCCCACTGGATCGCCAGCCGTAAGAGCCCGCAAAAATTGACTCGGCTCCATAAGCAGTGCGAATACGGGCATGCTGTTGGTGGATTAATTGCAGCGCTTTTTCCCAACTAACGCGGACGAACTCATCGTCTCCTCGTTTACCATCTGGCATACGGGGATTGGCTAGAAAACCTTTACGCACCATCGGGTATTTGACCCGCGCTTGAGTATGCACTTGATCTGGCGCTGAGGTTTGTAGACTATTGGGTACGGTTTGCGGCAATGCATTCTTGGAGGAAATAATTTTCCCATCCTTAACTTCAACCAGCATAGCGCCCCAACGCCCAGCAGTCAGTACACCAGCTCCTCGCGGTGCGGAAGCGAGAACTGGCATAGGTTTAACCGAAAAAATAGCGACCGCACCTGCAGTTGCACCAGCGCTTTTTAGAAAACTTCGACGTGTGAGAGTAGTCATCACTGAATCCTTATTTCATTTTTTATTGGGCAACAACATCTTTCGCATTATATTGGAAATATTTCGTGAGGATTTCTAGATCCTCTGCGGAAATAGAGGTACGGTCCCCCATACTTTTTGCCACAGAAGGCCACGCGTTAACCGTAAAATGGTTACTCGGAATTTTGGCATGACATGTTGAACAGTAAACATTGTCCAATTGCTCAGCGTATGCCCAAAGCGAATCCATTTTACCCAACACTGGCGTGTCGATGTCCCCGGCAAGTGTTACTTGACGCCACTGATTTCCGTAGGCATCTTCGTTATACTCTTTTACGCTCAATGCTTTTTGCCCTGCTTCAGTTAACATAGCAATCACAGCACGCTTACCTTCACCCATATACAAGACTTGTTCTGCACCTTGCATCTGATAACCACTCAATTCAACGGTGCGTTTGCCATCGCTTTCATTCAATACTTTCAGCGGCGTCGCTGGATTGATCGTTCCGAAATCAGAAATGGACGTAGATTGCATCGCATAAACAATAGAAGTGCCCACAGGGGTTAACTTAGCCTCTTCGACTAAATGGGCTAATGCTTGGCTGTCCATTTTGACTTCAGGAAGCATGTGCGCCACACCTTTATGGCAATCAATACAGGTTTGATTATTGTCGATACCGTACTGATGCATTTTTTGTGCTTGCACCGTTTGGTCGTAAATCTCCATCGCATCTTCACTGTGACATGAACGACAGGTCGCAGAATCGTTCGCTTTTAATTGCGCCCAGACAGTTTCAGCCATCTCGGCTCGATGCGCTTCATACTTTTCAGGTGTGCTGATCTTCTTGGTAATAAACTCATGATAGATATCTTTGGACGCCCTGATTTTAGTGACTAAATAATCCATAGTATCAGTGGGTATATGGCAATCAGCACATTCTGCACGGATGCCTTTGGCATTGCTGAAGTGTACCGAGCCTTGATACTCCTGAAAGGGTGCTTGCATAGTATGACAAGAGAGACAAAATTCCGTACTCGACGTTTTTTCTAAGATGACATGAGTCCCTCCAAGGCTTAACCAACCGAGCAGCACCCCAATAGCAAGAACTCCCACTATCATTCTTTTTTTAATATTCATTATTCCTCACAAATCTCAACGGATGTGGTTTTGACAGAACACGTTGCATTTATGTGATGCGCATCGTATTCCATAAGGAAATCATACCCCCAAAGAGGGATGTCAACTTGACAGTAGTCAATTTAGACAAGGAACAGGCGTGACCTATGTCACCTTTCCTATAAATTGATAAAATAGAAAATAAATAGCCACACAGATGATAGAAATTAAAAATACATAAAACACAACAGATTGATATTAAAAATAAAAGACAAAAACCCCAAAGATAGGCAGAGCCTTATCACTGATAATGTTGACTAAAAATGGTTTGAAAAGTAACAAAAATCACGAATAACCTGCTCAGATTCCTAATGCTCAATTATTTTAAAATAAATGCTTTACTTTGATTGAGGACCATGCGATTATGTGTCCGCTCTGTTGAACAGGGTTATTAATGTAACAAGTAAGCCAAAGTTCCCTTTCAGATTCAATTCAAAGTGTCCTCTAGTTTCATGGTCTCATTTAAATAATTCGTCTCAAAGCAACACCTGTATTTTAAAATTTTTTATTTTTATAAGGGACATAACATGTCTAACACTACTACTGGCACTGTAAAATGGTTCAACGAAACTAAAGGTTTTGGTTTCATTTCTCAAAGCAACGGCGGTCCAGATGTATTCGTACACTTCCGCGCTATCGCTTCTGAAGGTTTCAAAACTTTAGCAGAAGGCCAAAAAGTATCTTTTGTTGTAGAACAAGGTGCTAAAGGTCCTCAAGCTGCTAACGTACGTGCTGAATAATTTCGCATGAATGTGTGAGCGTTGGCACCACGCCAGCGCTCTTATTTTTACCTAGATTATAAATTATAGTTATCAACGTTATCGCTCAAACTTCTGCTCCGTTCCCTCTGCTTATCCCGTTCGAACATTCAGCCATTTTTGCATAAACCGTTTTGACAATCCTATTTCTATCTATGTAATATTTTCATTTTTACAAAGGAGATCTACTATGTCTCGTACAACTGGTAGAAAGCGTTTTTGGTTTGCTAAATCTAAAGCAACACAAAAATTACGCTCACTATGAATATTCATTTTAATATTAAACATTGCTCTTGGAATGCGACTATTCATCAACTTAATAGTGACATATTGACACGTCATATATTAAGTCAGATAAATTGCAATTTAGACACTCTTCATCTCAATTTTATTTATGATGAAGAATCTTCTCAAGGACAAATATTGAATGCTGATGACAAGCTTATTGGCCATTTTAATATCATCGATTAATACCCAAACACTTTAATAGCCGCCGTTAAAGTTATTTGGGCATTATTCACTTATCTCAGTTTTGCTAGCACTATTTTCTGATCTAATTCGTTGTGATAGTCTTTATAATCTAAACCTACTTCAAAGATGAATTCTGTCACTAAAGTGCGAACACAATCTACCAGCTCTTTCGCATTCCATGGTTTCTCAAAATACCTATTTACACCTGCAGTGTTAATCGCATTGATCGTATCTGTGTGTGTTGCTTGCCCTGTTAACAGAATTTTCTTTGTTTTCTTAAATCTGGAATCTGCTGCGACTTCGGTTAATAATTCGACTCCTGTCTTTCCTGGCATCACATGATCTGACATCAACAGCGCAATATGCTCACCTTGTTCGTCAAACTCATCCATTAGATCCAATACTTCATAAGCCGATTCACAATCTTCAATATTCAACCAAGAAGTGAGTGGCTGAAGATCTTGCAGTATCGCACTTAATACTTCCCTTTGATCATCGACACAAATGATATTAAGCTTCTCCATAATCGCTCTCCGTGGGTAATTTAATTCTAAATATTGTTCTTTCATTGTCACTTTTGAGTACGACATTCCCACCATACCCAGAAACAATGCGTTTCACTATTGATAACCCTAGTCCCAAACCAAACGACAACCCTCCTTTTTTGGTGGTGAAGCTTGGTTGGAATATTTTCCGTCTAGTGGCTTCGTTAATTTCAGGACCGTTATTAGCAATGGTTACCAATATACGTTGTTTACTTAATTTGGTTTGTATCTCTATCATTGGCTCTGCTATGTTAGCCATGGCATCACAGGCATTTTTGATGATGTTTACCCAAATTTGTACCAGCTCTGTCTGAGATCCTTTAAATAAGGGTAATGCAGCAGGCCTAATACGGACACTGACACGTCGTAAATCACTCTGTAATAGTGCCAATGCTCGATTGATCGTATCGTTAATATCGAACTCTTCATCTTGAGTAATTTCAGTTCGGCCCAGTTGTTTTACTGATTTAACAATGCCAACAGTATGTTTAGAGGCCAAACGTAAATCATGCAAGTCACGGCCCATTTGCCAATAACGGATAGCTAAATGTGGATTTTTCAGCCAGTGCGAAGATAAGTAGTCTTCTGGAACCGCTTTTGCTAAATCTCTTGCCACATTTTTAGGCAGGGCGTATTGCTTTTCGAAAAGAGCACCTCGCCTTCTAGCTTCGTTTGACGATACTTTCTGACCATACATCAAGCCAAAATCGAAAAAGAGGCTCGCTTCAGGATGAACCTCTTCGAGCAGCTCCATAAACAGTACTTCTAATCGCTCAGATTTGCTACTCACTACCCCGATGGCATTGTTCAATTCATGGGCAATGCCCGCCGCTAACTGGCCCAAGGTCGTCATTTGCTCAGCCGAATATAACCTTTCTAATGCTTTTTCTTTTGCCACTGATTCTTGAGTTGCGCGTCGTTGACGGCGGGATAATTCATTCACAATAACGGGGATAAACTGGGCGGTTAAAGGTCCATATTGATCTTCTTCTAAAACAGCCGTAGTTCGGTCGATCCAGGCAAGCTCTACCGTAGATTCAGCCACCACTGTTGAAGAAGCTATCCATTCACCAGAAAAAAAACTGTGCACGCCAATAAAAGCACCAGCACCGGCTGAAAAAACTTTTATCGGTTTATCGCCTTTTTCATTGTAATAGCCACTCAATTCTCCCGACCATACGAAATAGAGTCGATCATTATAACCTTCTTGCTCAATGACAATACTTCCCGAAGGCAGTTTCACCATCCGTTCAGGATGGCGAAAATAACGATCAATGAGTGCAACAAGTCTTTTATCCGACATAATGCTACCTAACCGATATGACCAACCGCATGAAGTAACCAAACCATAACAAAACTGAGCAGCACCCCAATCACACCGAGGACAACCCCTACTTTAGCCATTTGGTTACTTTGAACGTGCCCGGTAGCATGCGCCAACGCATTAGGTGGTGTACTGATAGGTAATGACATACCAAGTGATGCAGCAAAGGTAACCACGAGAATCAACGTGATTTCTCCACCTAATGGAGTAAGCGAAGTCATTGAAGCACCAAGCGCGGCCATAATCGGCATTAATAAGTTCGCGGTGGCGGTATGTGACATAAAATTGGCCATAATGAGACACAAAAATGCCGCACCAAATAAAACAACGTAAGGTGAATACTGTGCAAAAGGAATGCTGTTCACCACTAGTTGCGCTAACCCCGTTTTGTCTAATGCAAGTCCTAGCGCAATACCACCAGACACTAACCACAGCACATCCCAAGAAATTTTCTTTAGATCTTCTTTGTTGATGATGCCAGTAAGAGAAAAAACAGCCACGGGTATCAGTGCAACAGTATAAGAGTTCATACCATGGGTTGAGCCCATCAACCAAAGAAGAATGGTCAGAGCAAATGTGATATACACAATAATGGCTTTTGGTGTTTTTAAAAATTTACCTTTAATGGTCAATTCAATTTTTTGTTGCTCTGCTTTAAACATGGCGCTAATCAATACCCACGCGAGTGCCATCATTATGATCACAAACGGCACCCCAAAGGCCATCCATTCACCAAAGGTAATTAAATTTTCACCGACCAGATATTTCAATGCGATCGCATTGGGAGGAGTACCTATTGGCGTACCTATACCGCCAATATTAGCGGCGACCGGAATACACAAAGCAAAAGCAATTCGCCCTGGATCTTTTGGGCCAAACACTGCGATGACTGGCGTTAAGATGGAAAGCATCATCGCTGTTGTTGCGGTATTGGACATAAACATCGAGAAGATGCCAGTAATTAACATCAAGCCTAACATGACATACTTGGGATTCTGGCCAAATGGTTTGAGCAGCACTCGTGCAAGGTTGACATCCAAGCGATACTTAGTGGCGGCCATGGCTAAGAAAAAGCCACCCAAAAACAACATAATAATTGGGCTGGCAAACGTCGCCATGATATCAGTATGTTTTAGCAAGCCACCAAAATGAGCTTCTCCCTCAGCAAGCCTCATAAACCAGATACCTTTATCCGATACCATTAGGAGCTCTAGCACGATCACGACTACCGATGTGGCATAGATTGGGATCGGTTCAAATACCCAACAAAGAGCGGCGAGCAAAAAGATGGCAATCACTCGCTGCTGTATTACGGTCATCCCTTCAAAAGGGAAAGCGGTCATAGGCAACAATAAAATAAGTAATGGAACTAAAATAGGGATGATAAATTTTAAGTAAGGACGCACCATATAAACTCTTCCTGAGTACTCATAGAAACGATAATTAGAGGTGTACTTGAATCTCGAACAACGTTGCCATTATGTTACAGTTACTCAGCAAAAAGTTTGGTGTTAGATCAATGAACAACGATTACCACTAAGGCAAATACTCAGAATGAGGGGTCGCTTGCAAATCCTCTCACCACTCTTAGGTGTTAAACCAATAATCAACCACCCTCACATCATTAAAATTAATCAATCGTTTTATCTTTGCACAATCAAACATCTGCTACTTTAATAGTATAGGTATCGTCAATTTATAGATAACATGATAATATCCGCGACCAATTAGGATGTAGATCACATTGTCGGTAAATGGATGTTGTTCGCTCAAGCGACTTTTGACAAAAACAATCAAAGGTAACTCATTCATGTTTTTAAAAAATCTATCCATCAGACAGAAAATTGCAGGCTCATTTAGCCTCATCGCTTTAATCAACATCCTCTTCGCTTGGTTTTTATATAGCGAACTCCAAGAAGTCAAAAGTCAGTTGGTGAATTTTGCCGACGATACACTGCCTGCACTACAACACGTAGATTCAATGGGAGATAAACTCTCCTATTGGCGTCGTACGCAGTTTGCTTCCTTGCTCACCGATGATATAAACGAAGTGAAACAACGCCTAGTGACTAGCCGTCAATTACAACAAGAGGTTGATGCAGGTTTAAAACAGTATGGTAAAAGTGTTTGGCCAGGCGAAGAAGAGCAGACATTTAGAAAACTGATGAGTAACTGGGATAGTTATATCAACATTGTGACTCAGTTTAATCAGGCTTTAGAAAGCAATAATAAAAGCGATGCCCACAAACTACTGAATCAATCGCTTGAAACTTTCACGAAAATTGAAGCCGACATAAAAGCGCTGATTGGCATCTTGCAAAAAGCAATGGATGGCAACAAAAGCTATATTCTTAAAGCAGTTGACACACTGAACACTTCATCAAGTATCAGTAATGTTTCCATTATCGTCGTCATGGTCATTATCACCCTCTTCTTGACTCGCATAATTTGTGGGCCTTTGCGTTTGGTTGTTGACCAAGCAAACGCGATTGCAGAAGGTAACTTAGCAAAACAGATCGATCGTAATGCTATTGGCAATGACGAATTAGGTGAACTTGCCGATGCCTCACAAAAGATGCAGAACAATTTACGTCAACTGATCGAAGAGATCATCTCCGCTGTAACACAACTAAGCAGTGCTGTGGAAGAGATGAGTCAAATCTCCAATATCTCAGCTCAAGGTATGAAAGAGCAGCAATATCAGATCACACAAGTCGCAACAGCGATGACGCAAATGAAAGCCGCAGTGGCCGATGTAGCACGCAACACGGAAGACTCAGCATCACAAGCAAGTAGTGCCAACACTAAAGCCAAAGAGGGTGCGACAGACAATGCCGCGATGGTGAGCTCCATTCAACAAGTGGCTACAATTATTGGTCAGGCTGGCGAAACCGTTGCAAATTTAGAACAACAATCCACACAAATTAACGTGGTACTTGACGTTATTCGTAACATCGCTGAGCAAACAAACCTATTGGCACTGAACGCTGCGATTGAAGCAGCCCGCGCTGGTGAATCTGGCCGAGGCTTTGCTGTTGTTGCCGATGAAGTGCGCACCCTTGCGGGAAGAACTCAAGCTTCAACTGGCGAAATCACAACCATTATTGAAAAATTACAAACCATGGCAGGCGAAGCAAAAGAAGCAACCGAACGTTCGCGCGTCAGCATTGACTCTTGCGTCGTTCAAGGAACCCACTCGCAGCAATTGATGGTTTCAATTGAAAACTCAGTAGCTCAAATTGCGGATATGGGAACACAAATCGCCAGTGCTTGTAGTGAACAAGATTCCGTTGCCGATGAACTAAGCCGCAACATTGAAAATATCCATACGGCTTCACAAGAAGTCGCGCAGGGTTCAGAACAAACGGCGCAAGCTTGCCACGAACTCAGTCAATTATCGGTCACATTGCAAGACGCAATGGGGCGTTTCAAACTTAACTAAAATAGAGTCAGCCCCTAACGGGGCTTTCTTGTTTTTACTTACCTAGGAGATAGAATGAATTTCAAAGCCTCTTTTCTTACACTGTCAATTGCCATGGCTTTACCCTCTTTTTCAGCGACTTCTGCACCTTTAAGCCTTAACGTCAGTGAGCCTTCTATACAAGAAATTCAGCAATCCAATACTTGGCTTGAGATCGATCTTGGCCAATTCAAACAAAATATTGAGCAGTTTAAGAGCCACATCAACAGCCAAACTAAAATTTGCGCCGTGATGAAGGCTGATGCTTACGGCAACGGTATTCGCGGTTTAATGCCAACTATTCTCGCGCAAGGGATCCCTTGTATCGCAATTACCAGTAATGCAGAGGCTAGAGCCGTACGTGAGAGCGGGTTTAAAGGCCAGTTGATGCGTGTTCGCTCTGCGAGCATTGATGAAATCGAACAAAGTGTCGAGTTAGATATCGAAGAGCTCATCGGTAGCAAAATGCAAGCTGAGCAACTCGCTCAGCTAAGCCAGCAAAAAGGTAAAACGATAAGAGTACATTTGGCATTAAATGATGGCGGTATGGGACGCAATGGTATCGATATGTCAACCGATGCAGGAAAACAAGAATCGATTGCGATTGCTACTCAAAGTGGCATACAAATTGTTGGGATAATGACTCATTTCCCCAATTACAATCCAGACGAAATCCGCAGCAAGTTGGCCAGTTTTAATACCAATTCAGCTTGGTTGATTCAGCAAGCAAACCTAAAACGCGATGAACTGATTTTGCATGTTGCCAACTCCTACACTGCTCTCAATGTACCGGAAGCACAACTCGATATGGTACGTCCTGGCGGCGTCCTGTATGGCGACTTACCAACTAACCCGGAATATCCGTCAATCGTCTCATTCAAAACACGTATTGCGTCATTGCATCATCTTCCTAAAGGAAGCACTGTTGGCTATGACAGTACATACCGCGTAACCAAAGAGAGTGTTTTGGCAAATCTGCCTGTTGGCTATTCAGATGGTTACCCAAGAAAAATGGGCAATCGCGGTGACGTATTGATTAACGGTCAACGAGCAAAGGTGGTTGGAGTAACCTCAATGAACACCACATTGGTTGACGTAACCGATGTGAAAGGCGTCCTTCCTAATCAGGAAGTCACCTTGTTTGGCGCGCAAAAGCAAGGCCGAATCACTGTCAGTGAGCTGGAAGAAAATGCAGAGCTCATATTCCCTGAACTGTATACGATTTGGGGAACGGCAAACCCACGTTTCTACATCCACTAAGCCAAGCCCACTTATTTATCTTTTGGTCCGTGAGTGTTTTGCACTCACGGTATCCCCTTTTAATTCACCGCTCGTTGTTCCTATTAACCCCTTTATTTTTCAGGCATAATCGGCCCGTTCCTTTTATTTCATATGGATGCGCATGCGACCGATTAAATCCCCTATATTCTTGGCTGTGTTAACTCTACTCTTGGCCATGACCACCATTCAATCTGGCGCGTCACTAGCCAAGCAGCTATTTCCTATTGTTGGCCCAGGTGGAACAATTGCACTGCGCGTTGGTCTCTCTGCATTAATACTGTTAATGATTTTTCGCCCATGGCAGTTACGACTTTCTCTTTCACAATGGCGCTCAATGATCATTTACGGAGCAAGCCTAGGTGGCATGCAACTGATGTTCTATTTTGCTATTGAACGAATTCCTCTTGGTATTGGGGTTGCGTTGGAGTTTTCTGGGCCATTACTCATTGCATTTCTCTCATCTAAACGCAAAAAAGATCTGATTTGGGTTGCGCTTGCTATTTTGGGTATTGTTTTTTTATTGCCCGATCTAACGGGTGTCGATGCACTTGATCCGATTGGCGTTGCACTGGCTTTAGCGGCTGGCGGATGCTGGGCAGCCTACATATGGTTTGGTCAAAGGGCGGGGAGTGTCGGTTCTGGAGGCGCAACCGTTGCGATAGGGATGACGATTGCGGCCCTGTTTGCGTTTCCAATCGGCGTTGTATTATCAGAGGCGTCTATTTTTACGTGGTCAATACTGCCTATGGCGTTATCTGTCGCGATTCTTTCAAGCGCCGTACCTTATTGCCTAGAAATGTCGGCTTTAAAGCGTTTGTCTACACAACACTTTAGTGTGTTAATGAGCTTAGAGCCCGCCATCGCCGCATTAGCTGGATTAATTATTCTTCAAGAACAATTAAGCTTAACGCAATGGATCGCCATTACGATGATCATCACTGCCTCAATGGGTAGCACGCTATCGGCGAAGAAATAAGGTGAACCGTTCAAAATAGTTCGGCACTACTGTCCCCCTCTTCGTTTTCAATGAATACACCGCTACGCAACAAGTCTTCATAACATTGTACTTGATTGCGGCCGTGGTTTTTGGCGAAGTAGAGTGCTTTGTCTGCTCTATCTAAAATCGTTGAGAGATATTCTCTTGGCGAGATAGAGCAGATACCAATACTAAGCGTGATATGTTGAACCTGAGGAAAACGAAACTGCTCGATGTGCTGTCTAAACCTCTCGGTTCTGTTTAGCACGACCTCATACTCACTGGCAGGAAAAATAATGACGAACTCTTCTCCACCAAACCGAAACAGTTGTTCTTGATTAAGAAAAAAATTCTGCATTTGCTGAGCCACCAAGAGCAAAACTTCATCGCCAATCAGATGGCCAAAATTATCATTGATCCGTTTAAAATGGTCGAGATCAATGATGGCAACCCAAGGCATCACTGAGCCTACTGTCGCCGTTTCAGGAAGCACATCAAAGCTAAGGCGCAACCTATCCTCTAACGTCCTTCGATTCAACAACCCTGTCAGCTTGTCACGCTCATTTTCATGCAATAATAAAACGTAATTTTGGTAAATTTTAACAAAGCCTTCAATGAGCATTCGATATTGTTTGGGCGGAACTTTTAGAATCAGAGACAACCTAGCAGAAAAACTATCGTTGATCGCAATAGGGTAAATGCAATGGTATCCGTTTGTACCTAAATCTTCTATTTTAGGCTCGATATCAGAATGGTTATGTTCATAACTTGGAACCGTCTCGCCCTCATATTCCCAGTTAATTTCAAATTTTCCAGGTATCCGGCTACAGATAGTAGCTTTTGCAATGACATAGGAATGAGGTCCAATGTAATGTTCTAAGCAGGCCGATTTCAGAGGCAACATCTCGACTAGAGCGCTGATGACACAATAACCCAATGACACCGCATTTTTCTGCCCCGTAATTTCAACAACAGACTGGAGAATTTTATCGTCCATGCGCCCTCCCGAACATCTCTTATGATCAGTATAGGAAAGAATGGGTAGCGTGATGTTATAAAGTTTGTATCAATTAAATAACTTTCGAGTACTGTAGAACGAATAAAAAGCAGCCTAGGCTGCTTTTTATTCGTTTATTCGTTACTTTCTATTACCCAATTTGACTTTGCCATTTGAACCAAACCATAACGCTTGAGCACGGCGACGCCCCAATAAGATTGGTCCATCATCGTAAAATAAGAAATTTTTCCAGTATTTTTTAAATACCGACCATTGGGTTTCGATAATATTGTACTTTTCATAACAAAAATAAACGGTCACGTCATTTTGCCAATCAATATGGGCCAAAATATCAACGGGTAATGATTCATCGTCACTTTCCCATTCTTTCATCCAACTGATTTCATTGATCCAACTGCCTGCTTTACGAGGCCAATCTTGAGAACTTAACCTCTCTGAATCTGGGCTTTGAGCACTGATATTTTCCAGCCAAAACTGAGCCGCTCTGGCTTGAGACATGGGTTTAATATGCACCAGATCTTGCTCAGGAACTGGCATTGATTGGTGAGTGAAAATCCATTTTCTTTGGTATTGATCCAAAGGCAAATACGACATTGAATTTCCTTAATGTTTTAGCTGACTTGTGAATATAGCCGCTTTACTTTTAAAACGATAACCCATTAGCTTGGGCGCCAATCAGCATTAACCAATGCTGTTAGGTTGTGATCTTCCCATTGGCCATCAATGAGCAAATAATTTTTAGCGTGACCTTCGGCCTGAAAGCCCATTTTCATCAACACCGCTTCACTGCGTTTGTTGATTGGCATATAACCAGCCATGATACGGTGTAGGTTTTGTACCTTAAACATGTAGTGGCACGCCATTTTTAATGCACGGCCCATGATGCCTTTACCTTGTGCATTCTTCGCTAACGAATAGCCGAGATTACAAGCATAAAATGGAAAGCGTGAGAGGTTACTGAACGAAATGGTGCCAAGCATGTCACCACTGTTAATATCGATGATGAGCAAATAATAGCCTAATTGCATTTTATGCAGCTCACCAAGTTTAATCAGCCGCTGTGCCCACCCGTGAGCCTCAAAAAACGCCGCTTCTCGCTTAGGTTCCCAAGGCCGTAAATGTTCACGATTACTCGTAAAATAGGCAGCGATCATCTCCGCATCTTCAAGTTTTGCGGTTCGCACTAAAATATCATTATCCACTTCATACACTTGAGACAAGGTGCTGCATGACTGCATCAATTTTTCCTAATTCCGTAGTCGCGTAGCTTATTGGCGATAGAGGTGTGTGATACGTTTAAACGCTTGGCCAACTTACGGCTTGAAGGGAAAGACTGATATAAACGTTCCAAAATTTGAGATTCATACTCTTTCATGATGTCATCTAATGAGCCATCAAGATTGACATGGGTATTGCCAGTATGAACGGTTTCAAGCTGTGGCAGATGGAAGAGATCCACTGTTAACTGATTATCAGACATCTCCGTTAGCGCCCTGAGCACCATGTTGTCCAACTGTCGTACGTTGCCTGGCCATTGGTAATGAGAGAGCTGATCCGCCAAATCTTCCGCTAGTAGTGGTTTGGCCATACCCATTTTCTTAATGTGTTTCGCCACGAACAGTTCAAGCAATGGCTGAATGTCGTTAGGCCGCTCACGCAAAGTAGGAATACGGAGAGTTAACACATTCAGACGATAAAAAAGATCTTCACGAAATGCGCCTGATTCGGCTAAATCTGCCAACTTGTGACGCGTCGAGGCAATCACACGAACATTAACATGAACTTCATGCTCCTCACCAACGCGGCGGAATGTACCATCTTGCAAGAAGCGCAGTAGTTTAATTTGTAAATGAGGGCTCATCTCCCCGATTTCATCAAGAAAAACGGTGCCGCCATTCGCCTGTTCAAAAATACCTTTATGGCCTTGTTGATGATTAAATGACCCTGGCGCATGACCAAACAACTCCGTTTCCGCAACATCATCCGGCATTGAAGCACAACTCAGAACTAAGAAAGGAAAGGAGGCACGGTGAGAGCGATTATGACAAGCCTTGGCCAACATCTCTTTACCCGTTCCGGTTTCGCCTTCTATAAGCAAAGGTTGATCAAGCATTGACAGCTTCTTAGCTTGGCTAATGAGCGCTTTATGGCGGTTAGACACTCCGACAAAATGTTCAAAACCAAGGTTATTGTGTAAGGGCAAAGCATCATCGACGACGCCGCTAGGGCTTTTAGAACGAATCATCATCATGGTACTCGCCAAGGTGGATTCTTTCGACTCACCCGTAATATAAACAGGCATCATCTCCATCAGATAATCGAGACCATCGTGCACGATCTCCTCACGTTGTCGTGCTTTGTTGCCTTCAAGCCAGCGTGATAGGTTAAAGAAAGGTAATAATGCAGAAATGGGCTGCCCTATCACCTCTTTCTCTGTTTTGTTAAACAGCGATAGTGCTGAATAGTTTGCCATATCAACAAACCCTTTCAGATCAATCGCCAGCACCGCATCAGGCACGTTGTTGAGTAATGAAATTAACTCGGTGTTATGCCGCTCCATGGGCATGAATTGAATTTTCCGAACATCTTTTACGCCAGAAATTCGGCGAATTTCAGCCATCAATTCACTGAATGTTTCAAAATCAATGTCAGGGCAGTTGAGGTAAATAATGCCGATGACATCGATTTCAATCCCACGCAAATCAATGTTTCTCGATGCAAGAATATCGAGCAGTTCTCGGGTTAGACCGAGTCTATCTTCACAAGAGACTTCAAGACGCACTTAAAAATCCTAATAAAAAGTGTCAGGAAAAGTTGACAGTAGTTTCTATCAAGCCTTGTATGGCGTCAAGTTATCTCATGTTTTGAGGTTCACATTCGGGCATATTATTTGATAAATGTTGCTTATTTCACCGTAAGCGCGGCGATTCTTGCGACGATCTGTTTGCGAATCGCCCCTAATTTCACTTTTCTGTCTGGCTGCCATGTCATCGGCCTGAGCAGTGCCATGGCTTTCAAACCAAGACGAGCGGTCAATATTCCCACTCCTAAACCTTGCCCTGCCCGCGCGGATACTTTTCCGGCTAAATCCATAGAAAGGAGATCCATGCTGGCGTCGATGGCGAGTTCGCTGGCACCTGCCGCTGCCATATTAACCAATACTGACTTAAATAAAGAGAGACGAGACCAGTAACCCAATGGCACTCCATACAGTTTTGCTAGTTGATCAATCATAGTGAAATTACGCCATGCCACTAACAACATATCTGCGATGGCTAAAGGGCTAATTGCCACTAGTGCTGCCGCTTCTGTTGAATATTGTGAGACGATTTTGGTTGCTTGTTTATCTTGTTCACTCACCACCATAGCATCGTACATATCGAGTATTTCAGCATCGCTGTGTGAAGCATTAACGCTGTTTAACCAACGATCATAGGCTGGGCTTTCGGTTTTTATGCCACTTTGTTTAGCTAGAGCTTGGCAGAACGCGAGCCCATGGCCAACGCTGTCGGTTTGCATAAGCTGTTCGCTTTGCTCTTGAATACTAAAATGATGGCGAAGTGCTCGTAACTTCCACAGCTCTTTGATTAAGGTACTTAAGCCTAACGATGCCAAACCAGCAATAAATCCCGCCCAGCCTAATGCTAACCAGTCCGCTGATTGAATCGCCGTGATAACTGAATCGATAGCTTGCCAACCGATTAAACCTGCAAAGCTTATAACTAACGCCGCAGCTCGCCATTTCCGACCTTGTGGTGGGCGAATAATTTGCTCCAACTCTTTTTCCGCAACACTCTCTTCATTGCTGATCGGCATTGGAATGAAGGCTTCATTATTTTGAAATTGCTGTTGAGCCGTAAGCTCTGGCGTACTCTTCTGTTGTGGTTCTAATTTTTGATTAAAGATTTGCTTGGTTTTTAAATCACTCATTTCAGCTTATCTCCAATTAAATATTCCAACGCTTTATCTAAACGGATATGAGGGCAAGGTTCATCACAGCTAAATGCTCTTGGTTTAAAACTGGTGAATTCAAACCCTTGATGCTGCCAATACTCTTTGTTAGGTAACTTTTTCGGCACATCACCGGGGAAAATGGTCAAAGTTTCGCCATTGAGCGTCACACCTTGTAAGGCTGGAATGGTGCGCTCACCGCTATCAATAAAACCCGCTTGTGTGGCCTGTATCGATGCCATACTGATGCAACTCATCTCAATATTCTCATAGGCGGCGCTTTGCCAAGCAGGATGAACCATCTGCTGCAGTAACGACACCAAATGCGGGTGTTGTTCAGGGGTGACATGATCCGCTTTGGTTGCGGCAAACAGCACTTTGTCTATCTTGGGTGCAAACAGACGCTTGAGTAAACCATTACGACCATAACGAAAGCTATGCATAATCTGTTCAAGCGCACGACGCATATCCAAAAAGGAGTCGTAGCCGTCATTGAGTGGAGATAAGCAATCGACTAACACAATCTGCCGATCAAACGTGGCAAAATAATTTTTGTAAAAAGCTTTCACAACCTTGTTTTGGTATTCTTCATAGCGTGCTTTTAACATGCTGTAATTACTATTGGGAGCCGGCTTGTCTTCACCGTACGGATTACGGCATGGGAAAAATTGCAGAACAGGCGCACCTTCTAGCTCTCCCGGCAACACAAAACGCCCCGGTTGCACCCAATGCAAACCGGCATTTTTACACGCGTGCAAATACTCCGTAAACAGCATCGACAGTGAAGCAAGCTTTTGCTCATTGGCGTCTTGTATTACATCAAGTTTAGCTAACCCTTCAAGCCACGGCTCGGCTAATGAGGAACGTAGTTCACTTAGCGCTGAAAACTGCTGTTCTGACCACTGTTCATAGGTCATTTCGAGCAGAGGCAGATCCAACAGCCATTCCCCCGGATAGTCGATGATATCGAGATAAAGTGTGGCCGTGTGACCAAATAATTTTTTACTGCGCTTTTTAGGTTTGTATTTGATCGCTAGGCGAATCTCGCTGACGTCACGAGTGGGCACAGGCCAATGTGGCGGTTCGCTGTGTAACTGTGACATCGCTTCATCGTAAGCAAAGCGTGGAACCATTAAGTTAGTTTGAGGGACACGTTTTGCACCCACAATGCGTCGGTCACGCGTTGCGGAAAATAGCGGTAAATTATCATGGGTAGAGGTGTGCAGTAATTGGTTCACTAAGGAGGTAATAAAAGCCGTTTTCCCCGCTCGCGATAACCCCGTGACAGCAATTCGAACGTGCGAATCTAATCCACGGTTAATTAAATCAGTCATTTCTCGACGAATGTGCTTCATTCACTCACTCCACTTCATTTGATGACGCTACTTTATGTGTATTCACCTTAATCAGAGATGAACAAAAAGCCCCTGACAAGAATCAGAGGCTTAGGCTTTTTTGGCCAAAAAATTCGCTGTTCTGTGTTGAGCTGCTCACATCGGCTCAATCATCTTCTATTAATTTATAAATCACAAACAATGCAGCCTCAAGCATCACCCATAACACGCAGGTAATTGTGACGTACTTATCATCGAAGATGCTGATGCCATGTAGAATAAGGTCATAGCCGAGGAAAACCCCAACCACAATAGCGATAATAATTTGTAATATTTTAATAAAACGAGGCATCTACCCTCCTAGTTTTGCAAATGAGCATTTCAATTATCTACTGATTTATAGACGATAACTGCAGCCTAAGCTGCAGTTATCGTGAGAACGCGATGAGATCAGATTAAGCTTTCTTTTGAGCTTCGGCAATCTTCACTTTCCATGTGTCTGGGCCTATTTGGTGAGCATTCGCGCCACGCGAGTCCACCGCAACCGTGACTGGCATGTCTTCAACTTCAAATTCATAAATGGCTTCCATACCTAAATCTTCGAATGCCACCACGCGTGCTTTCTTAATCGCTTTCGCCACTAAGTAAGCCGCGCCACCCACCGCCATCAAGTAGACCGCTTTGTGGTTTTTGATTGACTCCACCGTCGCAGGGCCACGCTCTGCTTTGCCTATCATCCCCATAATGCCTGTTTCATCAAGCATCATGTCGGTAAACTTGTCCATGCGAGTCGATGTGGTCGGGCCTGCTGGACCAACAACTTCATCACCCACCGCATCAACGGGGCCAACGTAGTAGATAAATTTACCTTTAAGATCGACACCTTTAGGCAGCCCTTCGCCATTTTGCAACATTGCTTGGAGTCGTTTATGTGCGGCATCGCGGCCGGTTAAAATCTTACCGGAAAGAAGAAGTGTTTCACCGGTTTTCCACTCTTGAACCTCTTCTTTAGTGACCGCATCAAGGTTGACGCGGCGCGCGCTTGCTCCTGCGTCCCACACAATTTGTGGCCAATCTTCTAGCTTTGGTGGTGTAAGTTCAGCAGGGCCCGTGCCGTCTAGCGTAAAGTGAACATGGCGGGTCGCCGCGCAGTTAGGGATCATACAAACAGGTTTAGACGCGGCGTGAGTCGGCGCTGTTTTGATTTTTACATCCACAACGGTGGTTAAGCCACCAAGCCCTTGCGCACCAATGCCTAAACGGTTCACGCGGTTAAAAATATCTAACCGCAGTTCTTCTTCCGCATTTTGTGGACCACGATCAATCAGTTCTTGAATATCGATATGCTCCATCAGTGATTCTTTAGCAAGCACAGCCGCCTTTTCCGCGGTGCCGCCAATACCAATGCCGAGCATACCCGGAGGACACCAACCCGCCCCCATCAAGGGTACGGTTTTTTCTACCCATTCAGCAATGTCATCGGAAGGATTGAGCATTACCATCTTGGTTTTGTTCTCACTGCCGCCGCCTTTGGCTGCGATTTGGATGTCGACTTTATTTCCTGGCACCATATTGATATGAACGACAGCAGGCGTATTGTCTTTAGTATTAATACGCTTACCAGCAGGATCCATTAATATAGAAGCGCGCAATGGGTTATCTGGATTGGTGTACGCTTGACGAACTCCTTCATCAATCATTTCTTGCACCGTGAGATCAGACTCCCACTGCACATTCATACCAATGTTAACAAAACAGGTTACGATGCCGGTATCTTGGCAAATGGGTCGATGCCCTTCTGCTGACATGCGCGAGTTAATGAGAATTTGTGCGATCGCATCTTTCGCAGCTTGGCTCTCTTCTCGATGATAAGCCTTTTCTAGCGCTTGAATGAAGTCCAGAGGGTGGTAGTAAGAGATATATTGAAGAGCGTCAGCGACACTGCTGATCACATCCTGCTTGCGAATTACCGTCATTGCGTGCCTCGTTATTGTTATGCTTCCCTTGACTGTTGCGTGTTCCTCATTCAATAAGCGGTAAGCTTCTCAGCAAAAAATCAACTTATTGATGTGATTCAATCAAGTAGCAGCTTTTAATTTGCATTTTATGATACTCTTGCTTTACTCAACACGCCATGCAGTGATCGGTCTCTTTGTCACAAATTACGCAAATGAACAACAACGAATTCAATCATATCCAAGTTAACGCACTGACTTACCATGTCGATCTCGCTCACCAATTGTTTTCTAAAATCGAAGACTGCCCGTGGGCTATGCTGTTGCGCTCCGCCTCTAAGACGCATATCGATAGCCGTTTTGATATTTTAGTCGCTGAACCACTGGTCACCTTAGTGACACAAGGGGATAAAACGACGGTATGCGAACCGCAGTCTCATTATGATTCTCAAGTAGACCCATTCCAACTGCTCAAACAGTTGCAGCAGCAGTATTTGCCCGATGTTCAAAGCGATATAGACCTTCCTTTCGTGGGCGGTGCACTCGGTTATTTTGCCTATGACTTAGGGCGGCAGATAGAACGAATTCCAACGCTTGCTGAGCACGATCTATCCACACCTGATATGGCGATTGGTCTCTATCAATGGGCTGTGGTCGTTGATCATTTGCACCAAGCCGCCTACGTGGTGGGCAATCATATTGATGAAGCATGGCAATGGCTCAACACTCAGAACTCCAAAAACAACGGCCATTTTGCATTACGCTCTGATTGGCAATCCAACATGAGTAAAGAGAGCTACCAACGGAAATTTGAGCAAATCCAGCACTATTTGCTCAGTGGTGATTGTTATCAAATCAACCTTGCACAGCGTTTTCAAGCGCATTATGAAGGCAGTGAATGGCAAGCTTATCAAAAACTGGAAGCGTTTAATTGCGCACCATTTTCGGCTTTTATTCGCTTAGAGGAGTCAGCGATTTTGAGTGTCTCCCCCGAGCGTTTTATGCAGGTCAAACACAACATCATCGAAACTAAGCCGATAAAAGGCACCCGACCAAGAAGCGATAACCCCAGCATTGACGCCGCTAACGCGGCAGACCTTGCTTGCGCAGAAAAAGATCAAGCAGAAAACTTGATGATCGTTGACCTATTACGAAACGATGTTGGCCGTGTGGCAAAGCCGGGGTCTGTACATGTGCCTAAGCTGTTCGATATTGAAAGTTTTCCTGCCGTGCATCACCTTGTTAGTACCATTCGCGCAGAACTTGATTCCGCCTATTGCGCGGCCGATCTATTAAGAGCCAGCTTCCCCGGAGGCTCAATTACTGGCGCACCAAAAGTACGTGCAATGGAAATTATTGAGGAGTTAGAGCCTCACCGCCGTAGCGCTTACTGTGGCAGCATCGGCTATATTAGCCGCCACGGGACAATGGACAGCAGTATTGCTATCCGAACTTTGGTGGCAGAGAAGCAACAACTGCACGTTTGGGCTGGTGGCGGTATTGTTGCCGATAGTCAGTGTGAGCTTGAATATCAGGAGACACTGGATAAACTGAGCCGAATTTTACCTGTGCTCGAACAACCTCGTTAACCTTTCCAAGGTTTATTGAACTAGGCTAAAAAGAGGTAGACGCAAAATCCGAATAGGTAACGAAAATGAAGAGAAACAGCGTACAGACTGCGACCCCCTTGACAAAAGATCGGCTTATCCAGCGCTTTCAGTTGCAACAACCTGTGCCTTATCATGAAGAATCTATCCGTCGTGTGGCACACCTTGCTCCTCAAACCTTACGCAAGGCTTCAGTGTTAATTGGTTTTGTTGAGCGGAAGAATGGTTTAAATGTGGTATTAACCAAGAGAGCTGCGCACCTTAAACATCATCCGGGACAAATCAGTTTTCCTGGCGGGAAATATGAGGAAGTCGATGGCTCGCTGCAGATCACTGCGCTTCGTGAAGTAAGAGAAGAAATTGGAATTTTAGCAAACGACATTACTATTTTTGGGCAACTGCCTGAATTGGTTACCGTCAGTAAATTTGTAGTGACGCCCTTTCTTGCTTTTATCAACCCCAATTACAAGGCCATTATTGATACCAATGAAGTGGACGAAATATTTGAAGTTCCCGCCCACCATCTGTTTGATCGAAACAAACTCTATAGCGAATTATTTCAAGTAAAAAATCAACGACATCGCGTTTTCGCCATCCCTTATCAACATCATTTTATTTGGGGGATGACAGCGCAGATCATCCATGTTTTGCAAAAACAAGTTATTCAACCTCATTAATATTCAAACTATCCAAACATAAGTTTAAATAACACGGATGATTATTTTTCCTTATCCCACCCAAAAGCAAACGTTTGGCATGAATAAATGTTAATCGAAGCATTATATTGATAACTTTTACTAATCCAAATCATTAACATTACTCACATGTAGCACGCCATTTTCGTGATCAAAAATGGGTTTTTGACATATCATTCAATAAGCCAGAACGTTACATGATTTAGATCTAGTTTTCGAATGAGAAAATTATGCAAAATGCGCTCGACTTATTTCCTGTTCCCAAAAATGAGTAATACAATATGAACACAACAACTTCGTCGGCATCTGCCGTACAATCCTCTAGCAAGTGGACTTATAAAGATTTCACTTGGTGTCTTTCACTTTTTGGTACAGCCGTTGGTGCCGGTGTACTTTTCCTTCCAATTAAAGCTGGTGCGGGTGGTTTTTGGCCATTAGTAATGTTAGCCCTAATTGCGGCGCCAATGACTTGGTTCGCACATAAAGGCTTAGCTCGCTTTGTTCTTTCTTCAAAAAATGTTGATTCTGATATTACTGACACAGTAGAAGAGCATTTTGGTAAAACTGGCGCAAACCTTATTACGTTCGCATACTTTTTCGCCATCTACCCTATCGTTCTTATCTACGGCGTTGGTATCACAAACACCGTTGATTCCTTCCTTGTTAACCAAGTTGGCATGGAATCGATTCCTCGTTGGTTACTTTCTGGTGCGTTGATTGTGGCAATGACGGCTGGCGTAGTATTTGGTAAAGAGCTGATGCTAAAAGCAACGTCTGCCATGGTGTATCCATTGGTTTTCATTTTATTAGCACTTTCTTTCTACCTTATTCCAGAGTGGAACACCTCTATGATTGAAGTCGCACCTGATTGGTCTGCGATGCCAACCATCGTTTGGCTTGCAATTCCTATCATCGTGTTTTCATTCAACCACAGCCCAATCATTAGCCAGTTCTCTAAAGAGCAACGCCTACAACATGGTGACAACGCGGTTAAGAAAACCGATATGATCACTGGTGGCTCGGCCATGATGCTGATGGGTTTTGTAATGTTCTTCGTGTTTTCTGTTGTGCTGTCTCTGTCGCCAGAGCAACTCGCGTTAGCAAAAGAGCAAAACATTTCTGTGCTTTCTTACCTAGCAAACATCCATGAATCACCAATCATCTCTTACATGGGTCCTCTTGTTGCCTTTGCAGCGATTACCTCTAGCTACTTTGGTCACTTTTTAGGGGCACATGAAGGCCTAGTTGGTTTGATTAAATCTCGCTCAAATAGCTCAGTAAGCAAGATTGAAAAAATGTCACTGATCTTCATCGTGTTGACAACTTGGATCGTAACGATTGTAAACCCAAGCATCCTAGGCATGATTGAAACCATGGGCGCACCGATGATTGCTGGCATCTTGTTCCTGCTGCCTGTATTTGCAATGCACAAGATCCCTGCAATGGCGAAGTTCAAGACTTCAGCACCAGTACAGATTTTCACAACTATCTGTGGTCTTGCTGCTATTACTTCTGTAATCTACGGCGCTCTTTAATCTGGTGGTTATATCAACCGTCATGAATACTGCATACAGAACATAACTATAATAATGAGCCTCCCTCTTAGCTAGGGGGGCTTACTTTTGAGGTAATCGATATGATTAGTGTATTTGATATCTATAAAATCGGTGTTGGTCCTTCAAGCTCACACACAGTGGGACCGATGAAAGCGGGTAAAGAGTTTATTGATGATTTACGTTCAATGGGAAAATTGCGCGACATCACTAAAATCACCGTGGACGTTTATGGTTCATTATCACTGACAGGGAAAGGTCACCACACAGATATCGCTATCATCATGGGTCTTGCTGGTAATACCCCTGAGAAAGTTGATATCGATGCTATTCCAGGCTTTATCGCACGCGTTGAAGAAACCGAGCGTCTTCCCGTTGGTATGCACTGTCATACCGTATCGTTTCCTAAAGAAGGTGGAATGAATTTCCACAAAACGAATTTGTCCTTGCACGAAAACGGCATGCAGATCCACGCGTGGATCGATGATGAGGTCGTTTACTCAAAAACCTACTACTCTATCGGCGGTGGTTTTATCGTTGATGAAGAAAACTTTGGTAAAGAAAAAGAGAACCCAATTAAAGTTCCTTATGTCTTCACTAGCGCTGACGAGATGATGAACCAATGCAAAGATAGTGGTCTTTCCATCAGTACGCTGGTTATGGCTAACGAAAAAGCACTGCATTCTGATGAAGAAGTTCGTACTTACTTTGCCAATATTTGGAAAACCATGCGCGAATGTATGGACCGCGGTATGAATACTGAAGGTATCTTACCAGGGCCTCTTCGTGTTCCACGCCGAGCAGCAGCACTTCGTCAACAGTTAATGACATCAGAAAAAACCACTAACGATCCAATGGCGGTCGTTGACTGGGTAAACATGTACGCTTTTGCAGTGAACGAAGAAAATGCCGCGGGTGGGCGTGTGGTGACAGCACCTACTAATGGCGCATGCGGTATTATTCCTGCAGTGTTAGCCTATTACGATAAATTCATTCAGACCGTTACTGAAAAAGACTATATCCGTTACTTTGCCGCCTCTGGCGCTATCGGTGGGCTTTACAAACGTAACGCTTCTATTTCTGGTGCGGAAGTGGGTTGTCAAGGTGAAGTAGGTGTTGCCTGTTCGATGGCAGCCGCGGGCCTTGCAGAACTGATGGGTGGAAGCCCTGAACAAGTTTGCATGGCCGCTGAAATTGCGATGGAACATAACTTGGGCTTAACCTGTGACCCTGTCGCGGGACAAGTACAAGTGCCTTGTATCGAGCGCAATGGTATTGCTGCCGTGAAAGCGATCAACGCAACGCGTATGGCGCTACGCCGCTCATCGGCACCTCGTGTTTCGCTTGATAAAGTGATCGAAACCATGCTTGAGACAGGTAAAGATATGAACGCCAAATATCGTGAAACGTCCCAAGGTGGTTTAGCGATTAAAGTCGTTTGCTAACGAGCACCTACCTATTTAAAAACCTCGTTCATTAAAACTTAACGCCACTCGCTTAACAGCGAGTGGCGCATTTTACGACTTTACCTCACGATCCCGTGAGGAACTTAAAACTGACCGAGATATTCCCAGCTACTGTTGGTTGGATTGGGATCGGTTGGGTAAGGGAAATAACCGTACTTAGTCACTTTCAAGCGGTAATAATGATAGCCGCCACGGAAAGCGTATTGATAAATATCGTTCACTTGGCCACGCTGGCCATCACTGCCCCACACGCCCATCGCATCTTGTTGATACCACTCCAGTAACGAACGTTCAAAGCTTGCTAAATCACGATTTAATTCCGCAAGGTAAGCTTGAATGGTGCTGTCGCTGCCAAGGTAAACCCAATCTAGGTTTGACTCTCCGAGCATCGGGAAAGCTTCCCCCTCTCCTGGGCGTTTTTGGATAAAGTAATGGTTTTCACCATCGATTTGCCCAACAAACACCGCATTTTGCGCCTTATCCCAAGTGGTTGAGGTACGCTCATCCCATGTCAATAAGCGAGATACACCAAAGTAGCTTTGTACACGCGCTTCAATGCTCACACCAGCCGCTCTATTGAGCTTGATTGGGTTGAAAGCAAAGTTCACATAGCGATCTGCCGAACCTAGGTATTTCCAACCTTGATTACTGGTTTGATCGGCCGGGAATGCGCCAGCATCTACCATACGCATTACAAAGTAATCATGCATGCCCGTTTCTGGGTTCGGGTAGACATACAATGCCCCTGCTCGGCGCTCCGCTTTCGTCACGCCATTGTTTAGAGCGCCACGCCCATAGTGTTCGGCCACAAAAGCATCAAACTCAGCGATCGTTGCAAAATCCGTGTTCAGCAGAGTTTCATTCTGTGCGAAGGTTGGTGTCATATCGACCACTTGGCTGTAACCGTACTCTTGGCCAATGATGATTGGGCCTTTGAGCTTATCCAGCGGCGGGTTCTGATCTGGCGTCATTCGAGTCAGTTCTGTTTCACCACCGCGATCCGAACAATGCAAACTCACTTGAGTTGGTACTCCATTCTCCATCGATAAGTTAACGTGGAACTTGTTACTTTCATTGCCAGCGTGGCGAGAGGCACTTAATCGAACTTGTTCGTGGATCCCATCTGCAAATTCAACATCCAACTGACACTGGCCCTGAACCTGGTAAGTAGGACGCAACACTTCATCGCCACGAATGGCATAGCGCCACGTTTGGCCATTTTTATGCATCACACCTGCAACCTGTTCACAGTGATTACCAACGACAAATCCAGCTCCATCGTGATCATTTCCAGACTTATTGAGTGTACATAGGCTCACTTCACCGACATCGGCCGTCGGTGTGTAAGTCACCGTTCCGCGACCATACTTGGAAAGCAGTTCATACTCGCCTTGCGCAGAGGTCATGTTCACGTTGATGTTCCATGTCACATCGCGTCCAACAGAACAACGGTCGGTACTGAGTTCAACCCCACCGACAAACTGCGATCTATCGCCATTGGCCGCTTGGAAAGTAAACTTACACAAACGTTGCTGCTCACCATCTATGCGTAATGTTTGCCAAATATCGCTATCGAGCTGTGCCTGAGTCAGGTTCGCCACCGCTTGCCAACCTTCCAACTGATAATCCCCTTGATCTGGCTGTGGCAGCTCAAACACGTTGCCATAATTCGAGTAAATCAGAGGATAGATTTGGCTAGGGTTCTCATTCTGCGGATCGTAAATCCCCAATAAAGTAACTACGGGTACGCCCACTTGCTGCGGTTTCGGTGTATCGGTTTCTACCGCTTTATAACGTTGGGTACTCTGATCCCACTGCACATAACCGCTTGGGCTGTTGCTATCAAGGTTAAAACCGTTGTTCATCCAACGCTGTGCTTTGCGCGACTGAGCCGGATGATCCAAGGTAAAGCGGCTGATGGTGCCAACGTACTCTTGTTCACCGCCATTTTGCGCATCACGCAGGAAACGGAACGCATCTTTAAACGGCGGTACAATATCGTCACCTTGCTGTTGGGTGTAAACGTCGCCTTTCCAGTGCAAGTTACCAATAAAGCGTTGCTGGAACGCATCCCAACCCCAGCCAGATTCCATATCGTGAATCGACGCCATATATGGGTAGTGGCCAAGCCCATAGTTATGGCCCAGTTCATGGGACCATTCATTGCCGGTAGTATTTTGCAGGGTTACTTTACCGCCACCGCCACTGCCGCCATGAACCACAACTTGAGCTAAATCTGTACCTTCTTTGGTATACACCCCGACGTTGGTGTGTGCGGTAATGTGGTTGTAGCGGCGGTTGTATTGCTGCGAATAACCCGCACTACTCACAATGCCGACGTTGGCGTTGTTAACACCTGTAGAGACCAACGCTTTACCGATCGCTTCACGCATATCGCCGCTGTGCCAACCACCCGTACTCGCACTCTTATCGGTGTAGACCACACCATTTGGCATAGTGACAACAGGGAAATAGGCAGGAGTGTAGTCAGCCATCACCAATTTAGACGCGGGTATTTTTTGGAAATAATCCGCGGCCAAAGTTGGAAGATTTTGAATCATCGTATTGCGGTTACGCGGTTGAGTCAGCATGCCCATGTCGATATTTTGAATCACCAACTCAGGCGCACCACCAAACTGGATGTCTCCTTGGCTGAGCACACCTTCACGGCCTAAGTTGTCGGTCAAGCGCAGTGAGAGCTCCGGCTTCATCCAGTTCCATTGCAGCGGCAGTGACCAAGCGTGATGAGAGAACACCACCTTCATACGGCCATTCTCTGGCTGATCCGATGCGGCCAGAGCACTGGGCGGCAGCATCAAGGTGGTGTGCACTAATTCGCCATCGAGGAACACTTCGGCGCGGACTTGGTTAATCTCTTCCCCTTGTTGCGGGGTAAACAGCAGCATCGCTTCACGGTTCATGATCGCATCGAGATGACCTTGACCAGTTAACTCATTGCTATTCGGCGCGACTGATGTATGGGTTTGAGTAATGCCCAACCCACCCTCTAAACTGCCTTGCAAATGGTTCGGGGTTGGGATTTCATCGGCAAAACCGACTCGAGCATCTTGAGTAGTAAAGCGCACTACCTTGGGCTCAGCACAATCCACTGGATTACACGAGTTCAACACCACCTCATATGATGTGCCTGGCTTAAGGTCACCGATAAAAAAGCCCGCAGAAACCGAATCATAGCGGCGAACATCCTTCGCATCACTCAAATTGGTTAAGGTGAGCTGAGTCTTATCGGCTTCATTTTGCCCAAGCCAGTCAAATGACACACCGACATCAGACAGGCTCGAGACGGTTAACGAGGTAATCTCTGGCTTCACTAACGCACCACAATCAGAGGTTTCGGTACGATAGATGACATCACGTTGCCAAATATAGCTACCATCGGCGCGCTTAGACCCGTGTGCCGCAGGAATGTATTCGACAAAGCAGCCTTGCTCGTCCGATTCGTAAACACCAAATTCGCGGCTCATCAGATAAAAACCGCCGTCGTACACCATGAATTCCCAACTCTGATCGACAAAGTCGATCACATTGCGATAAGGCGTATCATCGCCACTTTGATAAGGTATAAAGGGGAATTGCAGATCATTTTTGTAACTAAGCCGATAATCGAAGCCTTTATAGTGGATCCAACGCTCACCGTTGCGTTCAAACACCCCTTCTCCACGTTCGGCGGTCGCTTTAATCGATTCTAACCGCTCGACGATTTTTTCCCCGATCTGGATCAAGGTGAGCTCATTTTGCGCCCAAACGGGTGCGCTTCCCAGTAGCCCTGCTACCAGAAGCGTTAATGGTTTCTTATTCATCATTGGATTGCTCATTTTAGTTTATAGTGACGTGCCTGAATTTCAGCAGCAGCAACCCACGAAATCTGCGCTGGTTAAGCAACAATCGATTCCGGATATAGACAACTGGGTTACCGATTCATTATTAGTTACCTAATTTCATTTCGATAGAATCACTATGTCCGTAACGAGATAAGGGTTCCAACCCAATGAGGTTGACGTCTTGAAAGTGAGAATTCACGCGAAAAAGTGTGCAACAAAAATACATACAAACAATAAATAACTTTATTAAAATCAATCAGAAACAATGATACTTAAGAATATAACACGCACACCGAAAGAGAATGATTACGATTGTTCATGAGCATTGAGAGGATTAAGCGATCAACTTTTTTGGCAATTTTATCGCACAGATATTGACTAAACGGCAGCGTGTCAGTCGCGGTAAGAAAAGAGATTGTATATATGCAGACTGCGTAAGTTTTTATGAACACCTTTTTGCACAGCCTTCTGAACGTGAGATCTCCTGCATAAATAATGAAACATCACATACATAACAAATTAAAATGCGATATAGGTTTAATTTATTGACTGAGCAAATGGTTATCTTAGTTGCGATTTAACTATCCAATGAGAAAATTATGACAACGAAAATTTCATACCTTACCCTACTGGCACTGCTTTGCTCTCCCCTTACCAGTGCGCAGACAGAAAATAGTAACGCTGAGCAACCATCAAGCCATGTGACATGTCGCGCTCACAACCTGACTCTGAATTTAACCACCGATCAATATGCTTCTGAAACAAGTTGGGAAATAAAAAACAGCCTCTCACAGGTTATTTATGCGGGTAATAATTACTCAGACTCCACATCTTATAGTCAAGAAATATGCTTATCGGATGGTGAATATCAATTCACCATCCATGACAGTTATGGTGATGGTATTTGCTGTGGCTCTGGCAATGGCCTTTATTCCTTAGCCAAAGGCTCGGAAATACTGGCCTCTGGTGGAGAATTTCAATACAACCAATCAAACAGCTTATTACTTGGTGAATCAACACCTCCCGCTAACCATGACTATTATCAAGCCGCGATAGGAAAAACAGGTTTTGAACTAAAAACGGCCTTATACAACATCATAAAGAATCATAATAGCCGCGGTTATTCCGCAATTTGGACACTATTACAAAATGCAGACATAGATAACTACTATGAGAATGACGGTTCAATGTTAGATATCTATTCTGAGAAACCTGACAACAACGACAGTGTTAGTTTTACTAAAGTCAGCGATCAGTGTGGTCAGTATCGACGAGAAGGCGATTGTTACAATAGGGAACACTCATTTCCTAAAAGTTGGTTTGGGGGCAGCGTTGAGCCAATGAATTCCGACGGTCACCACTTGTTTGCCACTGATGGTTTTGTCAATGCAAAACGCAGTAACTGGCCATTTGGCGAAGTTGGTCATATCACTTATACCTCAAGTAATGGTTCAAAACTTGGCAGTGCAAGCAATACGCTAGGTTATAATGGCACCGTATTTGAGCCTATTGATGAATTTAAAGGCGATCTAGCGCGCGCCTATTTTTACATAGCAACCCGCTACGAGAACCGTATCGGCAGCTGGCAAGGAAATACTGACAACGCTGATGCCATACTTGATGGTACTAGTACCGTGGTTTTTGAAGCTTGGGCTCTGGCTATGCTAAAGCGTTGGCACCAAGAAGATCCTGTGAGTGCTAAAGAACGCCAGCGCAATGACGCCGTTTATCAATTTCAAGGTAACCGGAATCCCTATATCGATCATCCTGAATATGTAAGCCAAATTTGGGGTCATTAGGCTCTTTATATTGGGTAAGTAGATAGGCGCGATAGTAGTGCCTATCTACTTGTTATTTATTGTTTGTTGTTCGGAATTGTCTACTGGTATTAGCCTTTATAAATACAACCCGCCGTGCAGGTTTCTTTAATTTCAACTTTGCTGAGCAGTGGTAAGCTTGGCTTTAATTGTTGCCAAATCCATTTCGCAAGCACTTCACTGGTTGGGTTCTCTAACCCTTCAATGTCATTCAAGTAATAGTGATCTAAACGATCATAAATAGGTTTAAATATCGCTTTAATTTCAGAAAAATCAATCACCCAACCAGTATGAGGATCGACCTCACCTTCTACATACAGACGAACTAAAAAAGAGTGCCCATGTAAACGGCCGCACTTATGCCCTGCAGGTACATGAGGTAAACGATGCGCGGCTTCAAACATAAACTCTTTGTATAATTCTGTTTTCATCTTGGTTCTCAAGCTTTTAAAAGAGAGGCAATACTAAGGAATATAGACTCACGAAACAAGTTTCTAGACAGCTTTGTTTACATTGCAAGACAGATGAAACCGTACAATTTATCACGGTGATACAACGGAAAATCCCACGCCTTTGAGTGATATTTTAAGCATTAATAGGGAATCATGACGTGCCACATCACATTTGTTAAACCTATAGTATGTATAGGGTCACACTCCAAAGACTACAACTTTTGCACTAGTGCATATTAACGCTATATTTACACTGTCACCCTCTCAATAATAATAAAATTATCATGAACTCAACAATTACGTCTAAATTGCTACTTACGCTCATCACCGTTTTTGCTTTTGTATTAACGGTATCAACCAGCTATCAATATATACAACAACGTGACCTGCTCAATTCGGTGTTGAGCGAGCAGTTACACGATAAAGCGAGTAACTACTTTGATAGCCTCAATATGATGATGTTGACTGGTACCATGGCTCAGAAAGAGACCTTACGCCAAAAGGCACTCGCGCAAGATGGTATTGAACAGGTGCGAGTATTACGTTCAGAGGCGGTCAGTAAACTTTATGGTCCTGGAAAAGAAAATCAACAGCCAATGGACGAGATAGATAAACGCGCACTGGCCGGGGAAACCGTCATTGAACCATTCAATGCTTCCTGGGGGAAAGGATTAGTCGTCGCCTTACCGATGAAATCAAGCCTAGATTACCGAGGCACAAACTGCGTATCTTGTCATATGGCGGAAGAAGGAACCGTTTTAGGGGCTATTCGTCTTGAATATAACCTGAGCCATGTAAACCAAATGATCAGTACTCACACTGTCATTGCCGTTATTATTATGGCTTCCATTGCCTTTATCGGATTTATGATCACGCTTTTTTTGATCCGCAAGATGATTGTTCGCCCTATCCAGCATACGTCACGATTCATGTGTGAAATCAGTAAGAGCAAAGATTTATCAAAACGACTTATCAGCACCAAAAAAGATGAACTCGGACAACTCGCGATCTCCATCAACTCTTTAATGGACACGGTTTCGGACAGTTTGGCAAAAGTGCAAGAAACCTCTCATTCGCTTGCCGATTCAGCAAACCAGCTAACCGACGTAGCACAAACAACTAACCAAGCGGCAAAAAATCAGCAGCGTGAAACCTCTGACGTCCAGCTAAATATTGAAGAGATGCAATCTCAACAACAGACGGTTAATCAAGCTACCGTTGATGCATCAAAGCTTATCAAACATACCGCTAACGTCGCTCAACAAAGTGCACAGCAAGCACATACAGCTAGCTCTGATATCAAAGGTTTAGTGAGCGATATCGAGTCCGTGAAAGATAAAATTTCTGAACTTAATAATCAGACAGGGCTGGTTTCCTCCATTCTTGAAACGATTAAAAGTATCGCCGAACAAACTAATTTGCTGGCTTTAAACGCGGCGATTGAAGCAGCACGAGCGGGTGAACAAGGAAGAGGCTTTGCGGTCGTGGCCGATGAAGTGCGAAAACTCGCCTCACGAACGGCAGAAGCGACTGGAAACATTGAGAAAATCATCGCTCAATTCCAACGTGACAGTGAAACATCGCTCACCTCAGTTGATTTGGTCTGCTCACATGCGCATCAACGTTCAAATGAAGTCGAAGTTTTATCTTCCGCAATGAGTAATGCCGTACAAGAGATGCAGCAGGTGCTGGATCATGCAAACAATATTCAAGATCAAACACGAACGACCACACAAGTCAGCCAAGAAATTCAAGGGAAGATCGAAGTCATTACTCGACATGCTGATGATACGTCTCAATCGGCAACGCAAACCCGAGAAATCAGCGTCAATTTAAAACAGCTATCGCAGCGCTTAGAAACATTGATGAATCAATTTACGCTTTCTGCTAAGAATTCGGCCACGAATCGACAATAAAGGTTGATGCGAACGAATTGACAGGTAATATGTGCCATTGAATTAAAAAGTAATAAGCAACCCAATGTTTCGCTTGTTTTTTGTCCACTTTATAGAGTGAGAATACCTTTGAACATTGGGTTGAATTTTTACCTCAATGGAGACTATATCAAACATGACTTACGCGCCTGTAACAGACGTATTGAGCGGTAAGCTAGCCGTTGACAGTGAAGTGACTGTCCGAGGCTGGATTCGTTCTCGTCGTGATTCCAAAGCTGGAATCTCTTTTCTTGCCATTTATGACGGCTCTTGTTTCGACCCGATTCAGGCCGTGGTCCCTAATAATCTGAATAATTACAATGACGAAGTGCTAAAGCTCACTACTGGCTGCTCTGTCGAAGTAACAGGTAAGATTGTTGAGTCCCCTGCTTCTGGTCAAGCATTTGAACTTGCAGCAACTGAGGTGAAGGTTGTTGGCTGGGTTGAAGATGCTGAAACCTACCCAATGGCAAAAACTCGCCATTCAATTGAATATCTTCGTGAAGTGGCGCATCTTCGCCCACGTACCAACGTGATTGGCGCAGTGGCTCGTGTACGCAACTCCCTTTCTCAAGCCATCCACCGCTTTTACCACGAGCAAGGTTATTTCTGGATGTCAGCGCCGCTGATTACCGCTTCTGATGCAGAAGGTGCGGGTGAGATGTTCCGTGTTTCAACGCTGGATTTCGCTAACCTTCCTCGTACTGAGCAAGGCAATGTCGATTTCAATGAAGACTTCTTCGGCAAAGAGACATTTCTTACAGTTTCAGGACAGTTAAATGCCGAAGCGTATGCTTGTGCATTAAGCAAAGTGTACACTTTTGGCCCAACGTTCCGTGCTGAAAATTCAAACACGAGCCGCCACCTTGCAGAATTTTGGATGGTAGAGCCAGAAGTCGCGTTTGCTGATCTAAACGATGTCGCGAAACTGGCTGAAGATATGCTGAAGTACGTCTTCAAAGCCGTTCTTGAAGAACGTCGTGATGACCTTGAGTTTTTTGCTTCGCGTATCGACAAAGAGGCAATTACTCGTCTTGAGCAGTTCGTTAATTCAGATTTTGCGCAAGTAGACTATACAGATGCTGTGAAGATCCTAATCGATTCAGGCCGTAAGTTTGAATTTGATGTTGAATGGGGCATTGATCTTTCTTCTGAACACGAACGCTTCCTTGCTGAAGAGCACTTCAAAGCGCCTGTGATCGTCAAGAACTACCCTAAAGACATTAAAGCATTTTACATGCGTCTAAACGACGATGGTAAAACTGTCGCTGCAATGGATGTTCTTGCCCCAGGTATTGGTGAAATCATCGGTGGCTCTCAACGTGAAGAACGTTTAGATGTTCTTGATGCGCGTATGATTGAAATGGGCATAGATCCTGAACATATGAGTTGGTATCGCGACTTACGTCGTTACGGTACTGTACCGCACGCGGGTTTCGGCCTTGGCTTTGAGCGCTTAGTGTCCTATGTGACCGGTATGGGCAACGTGCGTGATGTGATTCCTTTCCCACGTACACCACGCTCTGCAAACTTCTAAAAATCAAACACGATTTTTGTAAAAACCACCGACGTTAAACTCGGTGGTTTTTTTATTTCCCCAACAATCAGTGTTCACTCTCAATAACAATAGAGTGAATTTCAAATAAACATGAGATCAAAATCACCTCAATTTCATCTTCCTTTGTTACATTTAGTTCAATTACATGATCATGTTCACTCTATTGTGCTATGCAACCGAGTTACATTAACCACGTATTCAGATCAATCCATGGCGAGAACTTATATGAAAAAAAATGATGTAGATAATTTGCAGTACAATGGTGAAACAAACGGTGTTCATGGCTGGATGACCCCTTCTGGTCAACCTTACTACTGGCATCCTGATTGGCTTCATATCGCAGAAGATGCTACTGGCTTAAAGCCTAAACAAGCGCTAGATGTGGCAGAAAATGAACAAGCAACAAAAAAACATGCCGTGTCGGCTATTTTGAAGCATATCAATCAATGGGCTTCAGAAAAGCTCGCCGAACACCCTGAAATAGAAACCGAAGCCATCGAATCTCAAATTGGTTTAAAAAAGTAACTACTACGACTTGTTGGGAGCGTCTCAACAAGTCGGTTTCAACTAAAAATAAATGAAGATCTGATCTATAAGTGCCTCGATGAAGCTCGTTGCAATATTTTCTGCGCTATTTGATTGAGTGGTAGCACCGAACAAGCACCACCACGTTCGATTGCCTCTTTGGGCATACCAAAAACGATGCAGCTTGCTTCATCTTGTGCAACTGTATAGGCACCGCTCTCTTTCAACTCATGCAAACCTCGTGCGCCATCATCTCCCATTCCCGTCAAAATAAAACCGACAGCGTTAGGGCCTACATGTTTTGCCGCTGAGCGAAAAAGTACATCAACTGATGGTTTATGCCTGTTAACTGCGGGGCCATCTTTGATTTCGACTTGATAATGTGCACCACTTCGATTCAGTTGCATGTGACGACCACCTGGAGCGATCAATGCCAACCCCGGAAGAACTCGGTCGCCATTCTTTGCTTCCCTGACCTCTATTTGACAAAGCCCATTGAGCCGGTCAGCAAACATCGCGGTAAATTTTTCGGGCATATGTTGCACGATAACAATCCCCGGAGAGACTGCTGGCAATGCTGTTAAGATCGCTTCTAAAGCTTGTGTCCCACCTGTAGATGTGCCGATCACGACCACTTTTTGTGTGGTCTTCAATGTTAATGTCGAGTGATTCGGATTCGGCATTGTTTGCTGTACTTTCTTGAGTACATGAGGTTTGGGTTTAACAATATTTTCTAGCTTTGCTTGTGCGGCGGCGCGCACCGCACTTAACATTTCCTGCCGACTTTCTTGTAGAAAATCTTTCAACCCTGCTTTGGGTTTAGTGATAATCGTCAACGCACCCGCTTGCAATGCTTGCATAGTCACTTCCGCACCACGTTCCGTCAGTGTAGAACAAATGATGACAGGCGTCGGATGCTCCGCCATCAGTTGCTTAAGAAACGTAATACCATCCATACGAGGCATTTCTACATCTAAGATAATCACATCTGGCCATTGAACAGCCATTTTTTTTTGAGCGAATATGGGATCAGAAGCAGGAGTAAGCACTTCAATATCAGGTTCATTACTCAACAAAGCGCTGATCACTTGCCGAACAACCGCGGAGTCATCCACGATTAATACTTTTATTTTTTTCATGTAATGCCTCTATAAGTCGACACTCAATGGCTGATTAATAAGCTACCTCTCTTGCAGAAGATCGCCCATATTGAACCCAAACATCACCATTTTGGACATCAAAAAATACTTTACGATAACGCTTTCCACCCACATCATTGCGGCTTACTTGAAAACCGTGCTCTTTCAGTAACTGCATACCCAGTCGCACATTTTGTTGTGCAACATTTATCGAAGCGACTTTACTGTAGTGACCTGCAAACATAGTGCTACCTCCAAATACTTTAACAACACATTCCTTAGGATTGATTTGATATCGTCGGCACTGAAGGGAAAAGTACGCCACAACATCGCTAGCATAATAGCCTTCAGGTTGTTTGGCCTCTCCACCTAGGGCGGATCGCTGGCTCAACAGATAATGGCACATACCCACTAACTGCGTTTTTGGATGCCATAACGTAATGGCAACGCACGAACCCAGCAGCGTATGAATCCAACCTCTGTGATGACCAAAGAATATCTCGCCAGGCATCAAGTTCAGAGCCTCTGTTTTAGGTAAAAATTCGTTCGCCATTAATCACAAATCCCTCGTTTTTGATAGATAGACGGCTGCAGTAATTGCAAGTCATCGCAGTTGAGTCCGTTTAATGTTTCAGAGTGGCCTATTAATAAAATACCACCACTTTTTAATCGGCTCGTAACGTTACTAATGACTCTTTGTTTGGTATTTTGATCAAAATAAATCATAACATTACGTAAAAAAATAAGATCAAAGTGACCAAGTTCATCCAACTGATTTTGTAAGTTCGCTAATCCGAATTTCACTTTTTTCCTTAATGAATTAACGATTTTCAATGTGTCATGCTTGGTATCGATGCCTTTTCGGCAATACGTTTTGAGATAGGCTTTCGGTATATGTTCATGGCGTAGCATCGGATAAATACCTTGTGATGCAATTTGCAACACTTGACTATTGATATCGGTACCAACTATTTGCCATTCTCCTTGGTAACGGCTGTCTAATAACATTGCCAGAGAATAAGCCTCTTCACCTGTCGAGCTTGCTGCGCTCCAGCAACGGATCTGTTTTTTCCCCCATACAGTGAAGAGATGGTGCTGGATGTAAGCAAAATGGGCCTCTTCTCTGAAAAAGTATGTTTCATTGGTGGTCAGCAAATTGATGACTCGTTGCCGCTCAAGTTTGCGTACTTGCTGATCGCTAAATTTCGTCAAATACTCAAAATACTCCCGATATGAACTTATACCGAGCTCTCTTAAGCGCCCGCTTAAACGCCCAACCACCAACGCTTTCTTACTAGGTGTTAGTGCGATACCTGCAGATTGATATATCCAGCCACGATACAACTCAAAGTCTGCATCACTGATGACGGGCATTTGCTCCATGGCTGAATTCCCAAGTTGCTGAGATTTGTGCTTAACTTGCAAGTTCATTCTGCTCTTTGACCTGTTCCATCATGGCCAACTCTTCAACAGATAGGACTTTATCCTCCGCTAAAATAATGACAAACTCTTCATCGAATTGAGCCATACCACAAATAAATTCGGTCCGGATCTTGGTACCAAAATTAGGGGCAGGTCTCATAAACTTACTTGATATTTCAATGACTTCAGAAACACTGTCAACCATAACACCTAGGTCTTGACGCTGTTCTTCATTCGTCACTTCGATAATGACAACACAAGTCTTTTTATTCACTTCTTGCGGTTTAAGATAAAAACGCCGAGCTAGGTTGACGACAGGTACCACTTCACCACGCAAGTTAATAATGCCTTGAATGTAGTCAGGCATCATTGGCACCTGAGTTACTTTGCCATACTCTAATATTTCCTTAACATGCAAAATCGCAAAGGCGTACATTTCACCATTGAGCTGAAATGTTAAGTACTGTTGATCTTGTGCTAATTCTGTATTGGACTTAGCCAATATCATCGAGTTAGCCTCAACCGGGATAAGATTAGCCACATTCACCTCCAGCCACTAAAAGCGCACATACTCAGGTTCATCGTCCATAGAGACAAACTCAACATCTTTCTTCTGTTTAGGGCGTTGCTGCTCATGGTGAACTGAAGATTTATTTGCTGCTTCACGGCGATTATTTTCTGTTTTGAAGAAGGTCATTAGTTGCTGGAGCTGCTGTGCTTGGCTACTCATCTCTTCAGAGGTCGACGCAAGCTCTTCTGATGCGGAAGCACTTTGTTGCGTGATACTGTTGAGCTGTTCCATCGCTTGGTTAATTTGTGTTGCTCCGGTTGCTTGTTCCATTGAAGCTGCGTTGATCTCTTGTACTAAATCGGATGTTCTTTGAATAGAAGGCACCATTTCATCCAGCAGTTTTCCGGCTTGTTCCGCTAAACCAACGCTATTTTTAGCAACCTCACCAATTTCTTGAGAAGCAACCTGACTGCGCTCTGCCAATTTTCGGACTTCTGCAGCCACCACTGCAAAACCTTTACCATGCTCGCCAGCTCTAGCAGCTTCGATTGCGGCGTTGAGCGCAAGTAAGTTAGTTTGATAAGCGATATCATCAATAATACCAATTTTCTCAGCTATCGATTTCATCGCTAACACAGTTTTAGCTACCGCTTCTCCACCTTCTTTCGCTTCTTTAGCCGCTTTGCCTGCCATGCTATCGGTCACTTTCGCATTTTCAGTGTTTTGCGCGATTGAGGCTGACATCTGCTCTACCGACGAGGTAGTCTGTTCAACACTGGCCGCTTGTTCGCTCGCCCCTTGACTTAAGTTCTGAGCGGTAGCTGAAACTTCTTCGGATGCCGAAGCCAATGCATTACTTGAGCTATTCACTTCACCTACGATGTCTGACAACTTGGCCACCATTTTTTGCATGGCTTCAAGCAAGCGACCCAATTCATCGCCTGACGTCGCTTCAATTTTACCTGTTAAATCACCCACAGCGAGTCGGTTAGCCAGCGACACTGCTTGCTCTAAAGGATTACAGATCCCGCGGATCAAGGTAACCGCAAATCCAATACCAAACAGTAGCCCCAATATAATTGATCCAATGGCTATTATTTGTAGGTTGTCATAAAGCTCAACCTCATGGTTATAAACATTCTGCGCTTCATTAGATTGCAGCTGAATTAATGCATTTACTGTTTTTTCAACGGGTGCATAGAGTGGGCGCACTTTATCAACCGCAAGGCGAGTCGCTTCATCAATGTCTAAACGTCGCAAAGCATCAATGGTGGGCTGTAGAGCTTGCTCAACAAAGACTTTATTTTGTTCTTCAAATTGTGTTGCTAATTCAGCCTCCTCCTTGGTTAATTTAGTTAACTTGTATTTGCCCCATTTGTCATCAATCACTTTGAGGTGGTTCTCAACCGTCTCAATCTGAGCACGAATAATATCCGCTTCTGGGTACAGTTGTGAAAAAGCCAGCGCTATACGATTGCTCAGAAGACGAGATTTAATGTCACCGATAGACAGTGCTGGTACGGTTCGGTCATAGTAGACCGTTTCTAGCCCATGCAGTGTTTTTTGCATACCATAAAGCCCGAGTGATCCGACTACAATGAGTAACAAACTTAAGATGCCAACTAGCATACTTAGTTTGAATTTAACTGAAATATTTTTAAACATAGCCTATTCCTTTCTGACGATGTAATTGAGCCAAGTTAGTGCATTGCCAATAAGCGATGCTTCGACTCTTCCTTCATAATATGTTGCGATAAACTGGCGATATCTAAGATAAGAGCAATATCCCCGCTGCCCAAAATAGTCGAACCGCTGATTCCTTTAACCCGTGAAAAAATCGGCCCAAGTGGCTTAATTACGGTTTGTAATTCCCCCAACAAATTATCCACGATCAAACCAGCACTTTGCCCTGCACTACTGACCACCACCACATTTTGGCGTTTTGAGCGACGCGCAGTGAGGTTAAATTGCACTCTTAAATCAATTAAAGGCAGTACTTGTCCCCTGAGATTAATATAAGGTTTGCCTTGGCCATCTTTGAGCCACTGGTCATCAAGTTCGACGCATTCTTGAACGGCATCCAATGGCACAACGAAGGTTTCGCTACTCACTTCAATTAGGAAACCATCAATGATCGCGAGTGTGAGCGGCAATACAATGCGGATAGTTGTTCCTCGATTAAGTAGGCTGTGAATCTCTACTCGACCTCGCAAATCAGTAATATTTCGCTTCACTACGTCCATACCGACACCGCGTCCTGAAATATTGGAAACCTGCTGGGCCGTTGAAAAGCCGGGCTCAAAAATGAGCTGAAAAATCTCGTCATCGCTCACGAGTTGGTTTTCATCAAGTAGCCCTTTTTCAATCGCTTTTGCGCGCAATTTTTCGCTGTTGAGCCCTTTTCCGTCATCGCTCACATCGATCACTATATTGCCTGAGTCATGGTAAGCATTGAGCGTGATGGTGCCGTGAGAAGGTTTACCATTTGCGACACGCTCTTCCTCTGTTTCAATGCCGTGGTCAATCGCATTGCGCACTAAATGCATTAAAGGATCGCCAATTTTTTCAATCACTGATTTATCTAATTCGGTATCCGCACCGGTAATCGTGAGATGAATACTTTTGTTTAGCTCCTTCGCCATATCACGAACAACACGTTGAAAACGGGCAAATGTCGCACCGATAGCCACCATTCTAAGCTGTAGTGCCGCGTCTCTGACTTCTTCGAGAAGGCCATTAAGCCGTGCAACAGATTCAATCATTACATTTTCGCCAATTAGCTCCGCCTGTAATGCACTGCCGGCACCTGCGGTGACCAATTCCCCGACTAAATTAATTAAGGTATCTAACTTTTCAGCATCCACTCGCAAGCTTTTTTGCTCTTTGGTTAGCGCCTCTCGGGCTTTACTTTGTTTATCGACCGCCGCATTGAGTACGGGTGCTAATTGAGCATCAGCCTGAGTGATAATTTCGCCTATGGGTATCGCGTCCGAACTCGCTTCTCGCCGCTCACTTTGTTGCTGCAATGCACGCTTCAATTCAGTCTCAGTGAGCGCGCCACAACGAACTAATATTTCGCCAATTCTATAATTTTCATCGGGCATTGATTGAATGTGCTCAATGAAGTCACCCACTTTGGCACTGGGTGGAAAGATGCGAACGTCACCTTCTTCACGAATGAATTCAAACACGTCTTCGATTTGTTGTTTAGATGCCGGCGAATAGAAACGCAGTTCAAAACCCAAATAACAACATTCCGGATCAAAGTTGTGCCAATCAGGTAATTTTCGGTCGACCGCCTCGATATAAATAACCTCTCCCAGCGTAGTTAAATAAGAAAGAAAAGAGAGCGGATCCATACCATCTTGGAATGCATGAAGCGGGAAAGTTAAAGAAATATGCCAGCAGAAATTATCGAGTGCGGTGTGATCAGGTTCAGATTCCGTGGTTGGTGAATGACTTTCTGGTTCAGATTGACCTAAAAACTCAGACAATCGGGCCCCTAAGCGCTGTCCGGTAACGTCATCTTCTGATGACTCTTGCCCCGTTTGAGCATCATCAATCAAGCTCACCATGTGATCGCGGCACTCAAGCAACAAGGAAATATGCTTTTCATGCAACTTAAGTTGTTCTGAGCGCAATAAATCAAGCAAGCTTTCTACTTTATGAGTAAAACGAACGATCTCATTTAAGTTAAATATCCCTGCTGAGCCTTTTACAGTATGCGCTGCTCGGAAAATTGCGTTTAATCGCTCATTTAAGCCATCAAGATTCCCGCTATCCAGTTCAAGAAGGTCAGATTCCATCCCTTCAAGCAACTCCCTACTCTCATTAAAATAAGTTTGGAGCGCCGCAGCCATCATTTCGTCCATAGTATCTCCCTGGGGCTTCGTCATTAGCTTGTCACTTTGTCTTATTGTGAACTCGAAAGAACGATAGGGTCATGAAACCATCCCACTAGCCCCAGTTTACCCAGCACATCCACCACGACTTCACTGTGATGAATCAGTTCACATCCCTGTTCTATTCTTGCTTTTTTAAATGCCATCAATACTTGTACGCAACTGCTGTCCAGAGCAGTGACTTGGGAAAGTTCAATGGCGATCTTCTCGCTATGAGACACAAAAGGGGTCAGCTGCTCAAACAAATTTCGAGCCTCATAAATCGTCAGTTCACCGTCAAGTTTTAACATTAATTGCTCATCGGTTTGGTGTGGAGTCAGCATAATCCCCCCTTAGGCTTGGATCAGTTTTGCTACGGCGGCAAGCATCTGTTCAGGTGCAAACGGTTTTACAACCCAAGCTTTCGCACCCGCAGCACGACCCTGTTCTTTCTTCGATGCCTCAGATTCAGTTGTGAGCATAATCACCGGCGTAAATTTTGTGTCTGGCCTTTGCTTCAGCTCTTTAAGTAAGGTAATGCCATCCATATTCGGCATATTTACGTCGCTGATGACCAAATGAACACGATTCCCGGCCAATTTGGATAATGCATCTTTACCATCATGAGCTTCGATCGTCTGATAGCCTGCTCCTTTTAAGGTCATACTCACAACCTGCCGAATTGAAGCCGAATCATCTACAACAAGTACCGTTTTGTTCATCACAGAGTTCCTCATTTATTCATTTACGGTTCTCAAAAGAAAGTAATGTCCGTGCTAGTCACCTTGCTTTTCACCTCAGTAACCTTGCCTTTGTGGCTTTCATGTTGTTCTATCATGGTGTAGTTCTTGGTCATTTTTTCCAGCCATTTTTGCGGGGATAATTCGCCTGCGATCGCATGATTGCTGTCTTGTTTGAGCAGCTCTAATGAGTCACTGAGTTCTTTGAGATTGGTACTGATTTGCTCTAATATTTGGCTTACTCGGTCTTGAAATTGCAATTTCACAATCACATTACTGATTGTTTCCTTCACCGAAAATGCATCTTCTTTTAACCGCTCAGACTGTTGCTGTAAGGTTTGTGCCATATCTTGGAAGTGGTTAATGACATAATCGATACGCTGCTCGGTTTGTTCCATTTGTTCACTCTCAGCCGCAATAGCCATTTCAGCCGTCTTAAATGTAGTATTAATCGCATCACTGACAACGTTCACTTTCTCCGTCATGCTGCTAGCGATCTCCCTTGAACGCTGTGAAAGGTTACGCACTTCATCGGCCACCACTGCAAAACCTCGACCTGCCTCTCCTGCTCTGGCTGACTCAATGGCAGCATTAAGTGCTAATAAGTTGGTTTTTTCAGCAATGCCCACCACATCGGTTGCCATTTTTTTTAAATCGACTGTGTATTGATCAAGGCTGCGCATTTCATCAAGCATATGCTCTCTTGTCTTTTGGCTTTCTCTAAGCTCATCAACCGCTTTAGAAAGCATGGCTCGACAACGCTCAATTTCGCTCATTAAATTACGCTCATCTTTTAAGGTTGAGCCTTGCGAGAAGGAGAGTGCTTGTGAAAGCTGCGTGACAAGATCACCAAATTGCTGGCTCAGTTGAGTAACAGAATCGGTAAGTTGCACATTGGCTAAATCAATATGACGAGACCACACTGGCAGAGATTGAGCAAAGAGAGGCTCTAAAGAATGATATCCATCCAGTTGGATCTCTTGTGTTTGAGAAAGGTGTTCAATCGTCTTTTTTTGAGCTTTGACTTGGGAAATGAAGGATTCGTAATTCCAAATTGCATAGCTAACACTAGCAAAAGTAACAAATAATAGAGCCCAAACACCAAAATGTGTTGGCTGTGGCATAAGAGCAACTATCGACAATAGCACTAAGGGCACGTAAACACGTACCAGCCTAATGAGGAGCATGATTTATTATCCTTTAGCCATAAAACACTGACGAAAGCTATGACGTTATGTAAGAAGTTGTTATGCAACGCCTGGAGCTCATAACTAAAGATAGGAAAGCTTGGAGGAATCTGCAATGTAGTCGGTAGATGTAATTTTACTTTTGTTGTGTTAGGTAATTTTAAACAGTCCACTCTTATCAGCCAGAGTAATGATTAACTTTCGTTAAGTTCGGCTGAGTAACGTCATTAAGCCCTCTCCTCTGTTCTCATAACATGACGCACTGATCGGATCACATGAGCTTCATTTAATTTAGCTATCTTTCCTAGAAATACATCACTAGAATCCATCGCTTTTCTGATCCTCCGCACATCGGTTAATCACGAAAACACAACATCGAACGAATTTAATCACCTAAACTTAAGCATCACATACTGTAATGAAATCAAATTCATGAATAATACCAAGCAAAACAACAGCCAACTCACCGCACTGCTCTACCTCTTAGCTGCGCTGCTATTTGCCACCTATGGCGGACGAATCTGTCCGATGTTGTCCAGTTTAAGCGCATTAGAAATCACAGCCCATGTGACGATTAGTGTATTTTGTGCATGGGTAATGCGTCGATATCTCTTTATTCACCACCAGTGGGCAAAAACAGAACAGTATGCGAAGCTCGATAGTGTTTTGTTTTTTCTTGTCAGCATTCCACTATCCCTTTACTACAATCAGCGCTATCAATTCACCATCGATAGCAATATAAAAATTCTATTTGGTTTAACACTGTTTGGTTTCTTTACCGGAAGCTTATTACAACTCATCGCCAAACGAGCTCAATATCGCCAGCACGCAGTACAATTGAATCGTCAACAACTCCAAGGTGAAAGGCATTCGATTGTTAAGCAGATGATCGGGTTAATGATGCTGATGATCATCACTCTGACAGCCACACTCACGATGGTCGCGGTGAAAGATCTTTTTTGGCTTGAACATAACCCTGCCAGTTTAATCAATGGGCATGGCAAGATAAGCATTATTAAAGAGTTTATTTATGTTTCTTTGGTTTTGGGCGGTTATGTGATCGCTATCCTCTGGCAGTGGGGAAGGCTGATGAAGCAAATATTGCACGCTCAAGAGCATTCGCTATGCCAAGTGACTCAAGGTGATATAGCACAACGCTTACCAATTTTTGAAAATAACGAGTTAGGCTCTGTGGCTTGGTTGACCAATCAAATGTTGGATAGCCTACAAAACTCACAGGATGAAGTAAAAACCACGCGTGATGTCGCCATCGTCAGCCTGGCCGCTTTAGCTGAATCTCGCGATAATGAAACTGGCGCTCATATTTTACGTACTCAAGAATATGTCAAAGTACTCGCGCAATATCTAAGCCAAAAACCGAAATATCAGCCTTTATTAACGCCCACTTATATTGATTTACTCTACAAATCAGCCCCATTACACGACGTTGGCAAAGTCGGTATCCCTGATGCCGTCCTACTGAAACCCGGCAAGCTCACCGATGATGAGTTCACTATTATGAAGGGACACCCTGAGATCGGCGCACAAGCGCTGTCGATTGCCGAGCAGCACCTTGGCACAAGTTCCTTTTTAGCAATCGCGAAAGAAATCGCCCTCACTCACCATGAAAAATGGGATGGTTCGGGCTATCCAAAACAACTCAAAGGGGAAGAGATTCCACTCTCAGGCCGTTTAATGGCACTGGCTGATGTATATGATGCGCTCATCTCAAAGCGCGTTTACAAACCCGCGTTTTCTCATGATGAAGCAAAAGCCATCATTCTACAGGGCGAAGCGACACATTTTGACCCACAAGTCGTAGAGGCTTTTTTGAGTGTTGAACAACAATTTGTCGCCATTGCCGCTCGCCATCAGGATAAACATTAATCTCTTATTACAGTAGCTCCTCCGCTCAACGGCAAAATATCGTATTTGATGATGAATTTTGCCGTTGAGCTGACTACTTCTCAAAGTAAAACCTATTTAATTTCCCCACATGAAAACGGTGGATGATAGAGTTTTTTTAAAAAAATCGCCTTTTTGTTCATGATTCTTAGCCAACATAAATTATTTTCAGTTTTTCTGTTTTGTGTGTTGTAACGGATATTTCATAAAGGTATAAATACCTTAATTT
>NZ_CAWNMR010000006.1:0-84777 GCF_963875615.1 Vibrio sp. V09_P4A23P171 | reverse complement strand
ACCTCATCTCGACGGTTTTGAAGTGATCAAACGATGCCCCCCTCATACTGATCAAAATTATATTATTTTATCCTCTATGCCACATAGTTTAATAAAAGAGCATTTGGAAAAAATCAATATAAAAGCATATATATCAAAACAAGATGATATCTCTAATATAAAAACAAAATTAGAATCATATATTAATAGCCATTGTGATATATATGTTGATACTTCATCAGATGCAAATGAATTAGTTAACAGTCTATCTGCTAGAGAAATTCTAGTTCTAAAATATTTGGCTCAAGGTTATAGAAATAAAGAAATTGCAAATTTATTGATTCTAAGCGAGAAAACCGTTAGCACGTATAAAAAAAGACTAATGGACAAATTAGGTTGTACTTCAATGTCTAACCTTATTCTTTTCGTACATAGGAATAATATTTTATAGACCAGATGAAATATACACGTCTATACTTGAAAAAATAAATATGACCTATTGACTCGCTGTCAACATAAACTAACAATTCTAGGTTAGCGTGTATGCAGAACTTGTTATTATGCATGAGAGAGAAACTTATCCTCATGCATTTTTAACACGTAGAATTTAGTTGAGGGCCCCTTCACTTACTGGGACATAGAGATCAAAATCCCCACTATCCCTATCAATAGCAACCAAAATGCGAGAGTGTTTTTCGACTATAGAACGTTGCATCCGGTTAACACGTACGCCTTCGTGAGCTCTTTGAGAAAAATCATTTGTTTCTAATTGCAACGTTCTCAATGTTTTCATATCTACATCAAATCCACCAAAATTGCTACGAAACTTATCAAGCAAGGAAACATACTGAGCAATAGAGTCTGCATTCCTAATACCTTTTTTTCCTGAAATACTGTTTATGGATCTAAGATGTGGACCACCTAAACTGCTAGTTGGGTTGAGCCCGATGGAATCACTACGATATTCTATTTTGTCATTTGCAAGGTTTGCTAATTCATAAATATCAACATATCCTGTTGCCTGTTTTTTAGTACCAACATAGACAAAATCCAAACTATTCGGCGCACCATGAGAGAGTTCGTGGATTAATACATCCGCCACAGCTCTGTCACTTTTCCCCATTTTTTGGTAGTACTGATTAAATCCTCTTTTGTTGACTTTAATAAATTTTACTCGTTGATCTAATCCAAACTTAGCGTATTCAGAGCGCGACAACGCAGCGACTATGACTGAGCTACCCTCAATCTGGTTACCTATATCAAAATTCACTACAGACAACCGTTCAGTATCGGAACGCATTGCTTCGATAATGGATCTCAGTCTCTCTTGACTACTAGGGTCATCATAAAAATCTTTACCAAAAAATACATCCTGAGCAAGCCTAACATCATCATTTAGTGCCGTGTTATCCATAGCAGATAAGGTATTATCAAGCTTACTTTTAGCGATAGGCAGAGCATTAGCTAAACTTCTTTTAATATTTCGTACTTGTATTATGTTTCCAATAATGGGTATACGCTCAAGCATAGAACCCCATGAATTTCCACTTACTTCATCTAAGTCAGATAATACCGAGCTTTGACTGCTTTTTAATGCTCTTTCAGCTTCATTAAATACATGGTTTAGATTCTGCCTGATGGTTTTAACTTTTCCTGCTGAAAGGCTTTCCCCAACCACTGGAATTATCTGGGCACTATCAAAATCGATAAGCGCAAACTTACCTGTATGAGGATCGTATAAAATATTACCCAAATTTATATCATTATGGTCGATCCCATTAGATCTTAGATATTCCACAAGTTCATTAACTATACCCTCTTCTTTGAACTTTCGAACGACATCTGACAGCTCTGGTCGAGCATTTCTAATGATGTTACTCAACGAATCCCCATGAATTTTTTTCATTTTGACCGAGACAGTTTTTACCATGGGATCGGTAGTGTCATGAAGTATCACCTCAGCAGAACCTTCCCCATACAATCTGTTGAATGCGGCTTCAGTGTTTCTGGCAGCGTAAAGTCTACACAGCGATGAGCGAGCAGGATTCTCATCCAAGCGAATGTTTCCGCTATAATCTTTCACAACAAAATTGTCATCAAGCTGGTATACCTTACCTATCGCCCCAAAGCCTATTTCATTGTTCGCTTTTCTATAACCTACAGTCATAGTTTTAATCCCTGAGAGATCAACCCCCTGCTCATGAGCAATGTGAGCAAATGCTTCGAATGACTTTTTACTCATAACCTCCCGCGATGTATCAAGTAACCTTTTTCTCAATAGCGTACATAACGCACCAGGAGCTCGCTTCACGCGTGAACAAAGCGCATTTTCCAGCTCATTATTGGTCAACAAACGGCCTACATCTACGATGTCACTCGGTATATCGAGCGACTGAAATATCGCTTTTCGTTGCCATTGATGCTTGAAAAAGTTATTTGCAACAGTATCAATGGCATCTTTTGTCGCTTTTACGGCTTTTGTGGCTGTCCCTATTAGCTTGCCACCACCTTCAAATACCAACTCTATCGCTACAGAGATCGCTACTTCTTTTAAGTATTTATTTCGCTCTTCTTCAGTATCGCTAATTGCGGCTTTCCCAAGTAATGGACCAATTGACATTGTAGTACCGTATAAAAACCCAGCAACAGTCCCCATCCCCACTGCTGGAAGTGCTAATATATGTGATATTTTTTCGATTCTATTCAACATACCCAAAGCTGCCGATTCTAAGTGCGAACTAACTAATACATCCATATCATTTGAATATTTATCAATTGTACGTTCAAAAAGATTAGAATAATCCATGCCTTTTTTATCAATCGTCATTTGGTCATAATTCCCATGAAATTCGGCCGGAAAATGAAGCTGAACCCATTCTCGTAATTCTGTATTTACTCTTATTTGTCTTTTAAAATCATTAATTGATGCAAATATAAGAACTTTATTCGTTAATAAAGAAAATAATTTTATAGGGCTATACTCTGGGTTTAAATCATATGACCATTTTTTGGAAAAATGTGGCCCATCTTCAGGCGATGGATAGATGAGAAGCATAGGAGCCTCACGGATTGAATATGAATGATTAATGTCCAATTGGTGTAGTTCAAGTGCCGACTTAGCGTAATCATAAAAACGCTCTTTTACTTGTAAATCAGACCTTAATGCGTTCATTAAACGCAAAAATTCAGCTTGTGTGTCAGTATTTTCAAGACTGTGGATCAAAGAATTAGAAATACCTGATGTGTTAATGATCTCTCGTTCATTATAAGCCGTATTCTCTGCTCGCCATGCTCGTTCCCTACCCGTTAGAATATCTGCAATAGAAAAGCTTTTTTTTACCGGAGGGTTTTCACGCATCGCTACAGAGTGCGCTTCCGGATGATGACTGAATACTGTATAGCGGTATGTTACTGTATTTGACAGTTCAACACCGGGTTCATTCACGGCAAGTCTATCTAATGTGTGTTGGAAATAACTCATCGGAGTTTCAATGCTACTCAGCAATTTATCTTTATTCGCTTCTACACTAGATTGCTTCTCCATAAATCTTAAAAACTTAGTAACATTCACTTTCTCTTCATTAAGAAATATTAGTAAATTGTCATGAACTTCACTAGGCCAAGAAACACTGACTTGCTTACGTTTTAATATTGGATGGTTTGTTGCCTCACTGCACAGGTAGTCGACGACTGAAATTACATCGTATTTAATTCGACCTAAATGGTCTGAGAAGCTGTATATAAGGTCTGAAAAAATAAATTTATCGATATCAATATTCTCTACTGCATGGGGATCAGTTTTTTTTATATCGTAAATTCTTGAGGTTAAATATAGAGCGGCGGCTGTATTTGATAGTTCTACTTCAGTTAGCTCGGTGCTAGGCAATGACTTCATTACAAGTGATTCAATTTCTAAGGAATTTCTAGTACGTTCATCGATGCTATCTTGAACGGCCATTTTAGATTTGAATTCAATAATATCTCGATAAAGCGACTCTCGGTTGAAATAAAGTGGCGTCGCACCTTGCCGATTTTTCTCTCCTAGCCACCCGACAAATAAGGCATCAGTACAGGTATTTACATAGTTTTTAGTTTCTTGAATTTGCTCGTCAATGAAGTAGTTCAGACTCTTCAGTTTTCGTATTGCGCTAGTTGTATTGATTGAATCTATTCCGCTCTTAGATATTTTTTTTATCAGCTTTCTAAAATTGTTATCTAAAGATTGCCATTCAATACTGCGTTCATTTAAAATTTTCAGTGATTTAGCATCATTAAAATAGGGTAATTTAGAGACTAACTGTAATAGGTTACTTAGTATTGCGATGTTTTCATTCAGTACTAAAATGGTATTGTTGAATGGGAGTGGATCATTTTCTCTATCAGTGGAGGAAACACTCAATATTGACAACTGATTTATAAAATTGGCTCTTAATTCAGACAATTCTGTTGATAGCTCATTCAACGCATTTTTATCCAATTCTCCATTCCATAAATCAAGCAGATTGCTAAATGTCGATTTGGATTTTTTAAAAGCGACCAATTGATCTAATTTTGACTGCAAAAATTTTTGCTTGAAGTTTAGATGTATAAGCCGTGGCTTGGATACTTTAATACCTTTTTCTTGGAGTGTATTTAAACGCAATACATTGATCTTAATCTCTGCAAGTTTTTTCTTAAAAAATATGCGTTTTCGATGTATGGAAATATCTTTACGCTCCATTTTTTCATTGATTCTTTTGACAAAGTGTTCTTCTATTCCACCGTAATCTTTTCGCTTCCAGCCAGAAGAAAGCGACCTTTTTTGCCGAGTATGACTATCAATGACATTCTCATCATCCGTGTCTTCATCAATAGAAGTTTCAACAGCTTGATTTTCAAGCTCTTCGATGTCTTCAATTGATATGGAAGAGAATAAATTTTGTATTTTTTCTCTCACCTCAGTATTTTCAACAATCTCCCCATCCTCAAACGTCATCAAATTTTCTGTATAGTTTTCGAGAGTCTCTTTGATAAGCTCTAGATTTCCCTGATGACCATGCATATTGTTTTCAGTAGCCATTAAGTGCGTTGTTATCTCTTTTCCATACTTGTAGCTTTTTCCAAGAGCGGGGCTTGAATTTTGGCGGCTTGCCACTACATTAACGTCCTGTTTAACAGGCGAAGCCGAGCTTTCAACCTTTATTGTTTTCATTTTCATAGCGTTTTGTAGCGAAGGTTGTATCCTTGGCTGCCCCCCAAAAGGCAAGGATGGGCTAGTCGATACTGAACCGTTCCTAGCAGAGTCCAAAACCATAGGCTCTGGAAATAAGTGGCCACTGAACACGGAAAGAATTCTTAAGGCTACGCCGCCTGCACTGGTGTTGAATCGGTTTGGCCTTATACCGCCTTCGACATCGTATGCTTTAATTTGAAGTATTAACTCACGGGCTTTTTGCTCAATGTATGTTTTCCTACTTTGACCTAAACACCTATCCACTTCGTTAATAAATACTTCCTCATAATGACTTTCATCAGATACTTCTCCAACTTGCGCCCTCTCTACCCAATACTTGATACGTTGTAGATCTTCTTTATGCTTACGTTCATTATTCGTATTACCTTTACTGTTTTCTATTTCCGAATCTAATTTTTTTAAAATTTTCTCTGACCTATTTTTTGTTTGTGAATTACTTTTAGGTTTATTAACATGCTGAACAGATATAACTTTGACATGAGGATGTATGGTTGTACCACTACTGGCTAGATTTGATGTTGAATCTATTCTTTCTAATGACGTTGGTTTTTGTATGGAAGGCATCTATTATCAACTCTTATAAATTAATGGATATATAACGATATTTAGACTTGGAAATATCAGAATAAAAAGGAAGTTAGAATAAATGAACCAACACTATATGGAGATGGGGGTTATGTATGCTATCATCCTGTTTAAAAACATTGACGGGAAAATAACAAAGTAATTTATATTGTCATCTTTTTTTTCGTGATTTTATATGACAAAAGTTGCATTGATCTATAGTTAATTCAAGCCGCACGATTTTGATAAAACTTGTTTCTGATTTTTTTGATACGGCAATACTATTTTTTAGTATACATAGCAAGATTTAATATACATAACATGAACCTGACTTTATCGACAATCAATCATATTCAACGAAGACGTGTATATATTAAAAATATGTCAGCTGTATGTCATGTGTCACTTAATCTTTCAGCAATATTCATAACTTTTCAAATCATGAGTGTTAATTAATCTGCTCATCTAAAGATGTATTAGTACAACCTATCCAATTAAACGCAATACTGCTTTAATGACTTCACCAACTGATAAATTAAGATTGTCTGTAAGAGATCGAACTCACATAATTTGTCCCTTAACGTTGTAAAAAGTCACCATATCAAGTCTAAGGCACTTCTTTATGGTTTGATCAGCGACAAAGTGCTTACATACGCTTAAGCAATATTATAACAAACGATTTTTATACTGTTCCGGCGTTTGGCCGGAGTATTTTTTAAACATAGTAATAAAAGGACTGGCTTGGTTGTAGCCAAGAGTTAATGCTACCTCTTTCACTGAATGCCCTGTGCGCAGTAAATCCATGGAATAGAGATAGCGTACTCTTAATCGCCATTCGGTAAAACTCATCCCTAGTTCCGTTTGGCAATGACGCGCTAATGTTCGCTCTGTGGTATGTACTTTTTCAGCCCACAAAGCCAATGTCGTATCATCGGTCGGGTTTTCTTCTACCGCCGCTAAAATCGGGGCTAAATATTTGTGATTAGTGGAAGGCAAAAAATGATGCTGCGTTTCTTGCGTTGCCAATTGATCGAGCAATACTTGAACTAAACGTTTATCTTGCGCGTTTTGAGCCACACTGATTTCACGCGATCGAAAATCCTCAATGATGGCAGAAACGATGGGCGTCACTTTTATCAAACTGGTGTGCTTGGGAAAACCATGGGTGAGAGCCCGATCAATATTGAGCGAACAATATTCAATTGGCTTACGATTATAGCTGCAGTGTTTCACCCCCGTAGGAACCCAAATCGCGAGATGAGGCGGTGCGAGAAATCGCGTTTCTTGCGCTTCCATTTCCAAAATCCCGCCGGAAATTAGCTGCACTTGTCCCCATGGATGGCTATGAGTTCGCGTTTCTGTGTTTGACAAAAACGCATCGAAATTCATAAAGACATCCGATGGCGCACTGTCAATCGATAGTGAAGGGTGAAGATTTCTGGGCGCTTTTTTCAAACTTGTCTTCCTATCGCTCGCAATGTCGTTTTGGAGATATATATAATTATAGAGACCTGCCACACTATACTTCAAAGCACAATTTGCGACGAGGCTCACATGGTATATCTTCTTCCACTATTCACGGTTCTAATTTGGGGTGGTAACTCTATCATCAACAAGCTCGCCGCAGAAACCATTGAGCCAAGTGCGATGAGTTTTTATCGCTGGTTTGTCGCGATGCTGTTGCTAACCCCCTTTTGCTTACCTACCGTGATCCGCCAATGGGTAATCATCAAACCCCATTTAACTAAACTGGCTTTTTTAGCCATGTTAGGCATGGTACTGAATCAGTCTCTTGGCTATTACGCAGGGCTAACGACTACTGCATCAAATATGTCGTTGATCACTTCGCTGGTACCACTGCTCAGTGTGTTCATCAGCGTTCCTCTGCTCCATAAGCGCATTTCAGCTTTGAGTGTTGTCGGAGGAGTCCTCTCTCTCGCAGGGCTTGCTTTTATGCTAGGTCAAGGCGATATGAGCTTCTTCTTGCATCAAGATATTACACATGGTGATGCATTAATGGTGGTGGCTGCAACCGTTTACGCACTTTATTGTGTGTTACTTAAACGGTGGAAAATGCCGCTAAGCAATTGGACGCTTATTTATATGCAAGGGTTGTTTGCTGTCTTAATGCTGACACCATTATGGTTGACCAGTGAACATCTCCTACCCACGGAAGGCTCGCTGCCCCTAATCGCTTACGCTTCTGTCGCTGCATCCTTATTGGCTCCATGGATGTGGGTAAAAGCGATCGACTTAATTGGTGCAGACTCTAGTGCGATGTTTATGAATTTGTTACCTGTGGTGGCGGTTTCGCTTGCCACAACCCTGTTAGGTGAAACAGTGCAAAACTACCATCTTTTAGGTGGAACGATGGTAATTTCCGGGGTTATTTTATCCCAAATAAAACTGACAAAAAGCCGTACAACAGCTATCGAGGGCGCAATACAACCATAAAATTGAGCATCTAGCATCGATTCGAGCTATGTTTATGGAAGAAGAATAAAAATAAACAAAAATGAAATGTATTGAGGGATCCTTTACGTCAGATCCGTTAGGCAACCTAGCAAATTTGGTGGCCAGATAATGATTCTTGATAACATCGAAGATGTGTATAGCAATAATTTGTTTGCCTTGCATGAGCTTGTTCTCAACGAGCTCGGTTCATACGTATTCGTAAAAAACCGCCAAGGTGAGTATCTGTATGCAAATCAGCTAACACTTAAACTGTTTGGCACAACTTTGGAAGAACTCAGAGGCAAAACTGATCATGATTTTTTTCAAGATGACCTACTCGCCGATATTTTACACAGCGATCAAATGGTATTTGATACCAAACAGCCTTTCATCAGTGAAGAACGTGCACAAGCAAAATTTGATACCAAAGTACGCGTCTACCGCGCAATAAAGAAACCTATTCTAAGTATACAAACGGGTGAAGTGATTGGCCTTATCGGTGTTTCTACTGAGATTACCGATATTGTCGAACTGCGAGAACAGCTTCACACTCTAGCCAATACCCATGACTTAACGCAGCTCTACAATCGCCGCAAGTTGTGGCGAGAAGCGTGTAATGAATTTACGTTGGCTCAGCGTGATCATTATCCGATAAGTTGTATTGCCATTGATATCGACAACTTCAAGTTAGTAAACGACACCTATGGCCACCAGCGAGGAGATGATGTGATTTGGCAGTTAGCAGAGATAGCGAGAAAGCACACACGCCATGGCGATGCCTGCGGTAGAATTGGTGGTGAAGAGTTTCTGATTGTTCTGCATAAGGCGAATGCGCATGAGGCCTTTCAAGTGGCAGATCGTTTGCGTAAAGAATTTTATGCATACGCATTTTTTGACAACGGCGCACACTTTAGTATCAGTTGTGGTATCTCTGAAATTGCGGGCAGCGATGCCGATTTTTTCGAAATTTATCGCCGCTCAGACAAAGCACTTTATAAAGCCAAGCTCGCTGGACGGAATCAATGTGCCACATTCCAAGAAACATAACTATGTTCCATAAAGGGTCTATAATGTTCGTTTAATGTGAATTATCACTTAAAACGAGCAAATACTCGCGTATCCCATTCACTAATGATTGAATTTGGTCGATTAAACCGTACACTCACAAAGTCGTAGTGCCTTACGCAAAGTAAGCATTCAAGGTATTGACCTATTTAAGCTTCAATGAATAAGGATATTTAAGGTGAAAGCAGTTAAACGCCATCAAGAAATTATCGAATTAGTTCAAACACACGGATTTGTGAGTACCGATGATTTAGTCGAGCGATTCAATGTCAGCCCACAAACCATCCGCCGAGATCTCAACGAACTTGCAGATGCCAATAAGTTACGACGCAATCACGGCGGCGCCACCATCGCGTCTAGTTCTGAAAACTCCTCTTACCACACTCGCCAAGTAACTTATCAGCAAGAAAAAGAGAAAGTGGCTGCCGAGCTAGTCAAACACATTCCCGATGGCGCAACGCTCTTTATCGACATAGGCACGACACCTGAAGCTATCGCTCGGGCATTAATGCTCAATCACGAAAATCTGCGCATTGTCACCAACAACATTAACGTGGCGACGATTTTAATGGCCAAACCGGATTTCAATGTCATCTTAGCGGGCGGTGAAGTGCGCAATAAAGACGGTGGCGTGACGGGTGAAGCCACTTTGGATTTCATTTCACAATTTCGTCTCGATTTCGGTATTTTAGGGATTAGCGGCATTGACTATGATGGCTCACTTTTAGATTTCGATTATCACGAAGTGAGAGTCAAACGGGCGATCATCGAAAATAGTCGCTGTGTTTATCTCGGTGTCGACCACAGTAAATTCGGACGTAATGCCATGGTGAAGCTAGGCACAATTGCCGATGTCGATTTGATCATTACTAATGCTCAACCACCAGAAGAAATTGATGCATTCGCTCGTGAAAATGAAGTAACCATTCAGGTGGTATAGATAGATTGAGGCCAAACCGACATTTGAACTAGATTTTCCCGCCAAATAGATAAACTATTTCATTATTTGCTCGTACTGTTACGGTTTTTTTTGATATAAATGCCAATATAGTACGACGCAATTTAGAACTTTCGGCTTATGTACAAAATTCTGAGACTGATCCAAGAGAACCAACAAATCACTAGCCACGATGATTTGGAAAATGTACTCAATGGGCTCAATAACTTAATTGGTCATGAATTTTTCCTCTTTGGCCTCTCTTTTCAACCCACGTTAAAAACCAGTGAAACGCTTGTCACGGACAATTACCCCAATAGCTGGCGACAGCAATATGATGAATCCGGCTTCATGCATATCGATCCGATTGTCAAATACAGCATTACCAATTTTTTGCCCATTCGCTGGGATGACGCTAAACGAGTCAATGATGATGGACGAGTCATTTTTGAAGAGGCGCGTTGCAATGGACTCAAAGCGGGATTTAGCATTCCAATCCATGGACTTAGGGGGGAATTTGGCATGATAAGTTTTGCAACCTCAGATACCAAGTCTTACGATTTGAATCAACAAAGTATCCATACCTCACAGCTCATTGTACCGTTACTGGCTCATAATATTGGCAACATCACCCGTTACCATAAAGACGCAAAACCGAGAGCGGTGCTCACCGCACGTGAAGTACAATGCTTAGCTTGGGCGGCCGAAGGCAAAAGCGCTTGGGAAATTGCCACGATTATTAATACGTCAGAACGTACCGTGAAGTTCCATTTCAGTAATGCTTGTAAAAAGCTTGGCGCGACGAATCGCTACCAAGCGATCACTAAAGCTATTTTAGGTGGCTATATCAATCCCTATTTATAAGACTTATGCATTGACACTTGCACGATATGCTTCATTCATTGGAATATGCAAAGCGACTGAACGTGTACTTCCCAAAAGATGCACTTTTTTATCACCGAGTCTTTCGCATGGGATCCCCATCCGCTTAATCAATTTTTCCACACTGGCCGATGTGACCGTTACATAGGCATTGATGTGATATTGCTGGGCGTGATGATACAGCGACTGAAACATCTGCAGCGTAACATTACTCACGCCGCCCAATTGCGCCGAATGATCTTTATCGACCGCAAAACGACTCAGCTCATAAATCTCCTTTGCTTTGGGTGCTTGCTGCACACCGAGTAATTCCGAAAAAGTATCTTTAAGCATATAACGCGACGTCGTTGGCAAAATTCGCCAACACCCCACTAAATGACCCTGTTCCTCTTTGGCATACAAATAGTGTGCTTCTGGAACGTCGTACTCATCAGTCTCCATTCCTCGATTTGTTTTTAGCTCCCACTGCAAGCGTTGCGAAAAAACTTTATAGCGTAACTTCAGCAATGACACATAATCAGCTTGAGGGACACTTTGAAAGGTATGTGAATAAATTGAAATAGTCATGTGACTTCTCCTTAGGTTATTGGAGAAATCACGCTAAACAATCTCATCAGAGATAGAACCTGTTCGATCGAACAGTTACGTCGAAATACTGTTTAAACTATTATTAACGCAACTGAATAACTAACGCTCAGTTGGCTCAATAAGGTACAACATAAAGTAAATAACTCGTACCGCTCGGCTTTAAAAATCCTCTTAGGCAACTAAGAGGATTTTTTATATCTGCTGCATTCAAAATAATATTGCAGTTTGGTTAACGCTTTGTTATTTATGATTCCGTTAATAAAAAACAAGGATTCCCCAATGAGTAGTGGCCAACGTGCAATAACTTTGCGTTTTTTAGCAGAGCCCGGTGATGTGAATTTCGGTGGTAAAGTCCACGGTGGCGCTGTCATGAAATGGATAGATCTAGCGGCCTATGCGTGCTCTGCAGGCTGGAGTGGTAAATATTGCATCACCGCTTATGCGGGAGGGATCCGCTTTGTCGCTCCTATCCACGTAGGGAACCTCGTTGAAGTCAGCGCAAAAGTCATTTATACGGGAACGAGCTCAATGCATATTGCCATTGATGTGCAAGCGAGCGATCCAAAAGAGTTGAAAAACCAGCTGACTACCCATTGTATTGTCATCATGGTGGCTGTCGATGGGCAAGGCAAGCCCACCCCTATACCCGAATGGGTGCCGCAAACAGCAGAAGATATTGCCCTACGCCAATCAGCGATACGCTTAATGAACATGCGTAAAGAGATAGGGGAAGAGATGGAAGCTCACGTTAAGTACTTAAAATAACCACCCACGATGCGCTCAGTTGTCATTTTTTCTTCATCTTTATCTGCTTAAATCGAGCCCTCTGAAATTTTGCATCGATGATAGGAAAAGGCTTTGACTCCCAGAGAGATTACCTTGAGCGAATCAACATTAGTCGACCCAAAGTCAATTGAGTATCACTGGGTCCGAACGCTTTACGTTGAAGGCTACCAGCCCCAAGAAATTAACCACTATATCCGTACCTGCTTTGGCGGAGATGATACCTTCGCCGATTTGTTTCGCCGCGTTGCGCTGCAGCAAGAGAGTTTGTATGTCCTTTTGCAATACTTAGGCTGCGCCCCTTCTAGCCGTGAGTTCTAATTTTTTAGCCTTCCTTTACGACGTTACACAAAGATTTCAGATGTGGGTCGCATCCAAACACCATTTCACTTTTGAGACATTCAATTCATCATATACTGCATGCGCGTTACCAATAGCACCCTTTAGTACAGGTATAAAAAAACCCAAGCAATGCTCGGGTCTTGGTTACAAAAACTGTTAGTTTGTTGGATAGTAAGGAATAAAGCTAACAGCCAGCTATGCGTAACGCCAGATTTGCATATTACTTAACTGATCGGCGGCCAAACCAAATACGTTAAGCTAATACAGTATGGGCGACCTCACGGTCGCCCTATCGTTATTATCCTTTCACACCACCGGCCGTAAGTCCTCCGACTAACCAGCGCTGTGCAAGCAAAAATACGACAGTGATAGGTAAAGCAGACAACACTGCTGCTGCTGCAAAATCTCCCCACAAATAGTTCTGAGGATAAAGATACTGCTGCATACCCACCGCTAATGTATATGAGTTTACATCAGAAAGTAGCAAAGATGCCACTGGTACTTCACCAACCACCCCAATAAACGAGAGAATAAACACAACCGCAAGGATCGGCACAGAGAGTGGTAGCAGCACCAGTCTAAAGGCTTGCCATGGTGTAGCTCCATCTAAAGCAGCCGCTTCTTCTAATGAGTTATCTATCGTTTCAAAATAGCCTTTGATCGTCCATACGTGCAGTGCGATACCACCTAGGTAGGAGAAAATCAAACCACCATGCGTATTTAAGCCAAGAAATGGGATGTATTGACCTAATTTGTCAAACAGTGCATACATCGCAACCAGTGCCAGTACCGCTGGGAACATTTGAAAAATCATCATCGCTTTTAGGATGGTGTCTTTACCTTTAAAACGCATGCGCGCAAAGGCATAAGCAGATGTTGTCGATAGGGCCACAATGAGCACTGAAGTAATGCCTGCTACTTTCACTGAATTCCATAACCAAGTCAGAACCGGAAATGGCGGCGGTGTAACAGAGCCATCAGCATTAGTGACAGCAAAACCTAATGCCAATTTCCAGTGTTCTAGAGATGGGTTATCCGGGATCAAACTGCCTGTGGCAAAGTTCCCTTCACGAAATGAAATCGCAATGACCATCAATAGTGGAAAAATGATCAGCGATAAAAATGCCCACAGAGCAACATGAGTCGCCCATAAGCGATATTTGAGAGATTGACCTTGTACCATCGCCATAACGATTACTCCTTAATTCTGTGACAGCTTCGTAAAACGTAAGTTGAGTAGTGCTAACCCACCAACCAGTAAGAAGATCAAGGTTGCGATGGCACTAGCCAAACCGAAGTCTTGACCACCAGCTCCTTCAAACGCAATACGATAGGTATAGCTTACGAGTAAATCGGTGTAGCCGGCTGGCTCTGAAGTACCAATCATATTCGGGCCACCTTGTGTCAGAAGTTGAATCATCACAAAGTTGTTAAAGTTAAACGCAAAGCTCGCAATAAGTAACGGAGTCATTGGTTTGATCATGAGCGGCAATGTGATACGGGTGAAGTTGTGTAAAAAACCTGCACCATCAATCGCCGATGCTTCATATAAATCCTCTGGAATCGCTTTCAAAAGACCCATACACAAAATCATCATGTAAGGAAAACCAAGCCAAGTATTGACGATCAGCACCATACTTTTAGCGAGAAAGGGGTCTGAGAACCAGCTAGGACTAATGCCAAAAATACTGTTGAGCACCATATTGATCTCACCAAAGCTTTGGTTGAACAAGCCTTTGAAGATCAAAATAGAAATAAAGGCAGGAACAGCATAAGGCAGGATTAATAGCACTCGGTAAACGGCGCGACCTTTAAGCTCTTCCCATTGCACAACACTAGCCAACACTAGCCCTATCATAAGAGTGAAAATCACGGTTAAGGTTGAGAAAACGACCGTCCAGATAAAGATATTGATGAAAGGCTCTTTAATACCGTCATCTTTCCATACACGCTCAAAGTTATGTGTGCCAATTTTCACCACAAAACCAGGCGATACTGTCGCACCGATAAATTGACCACTTTCGTCCACTGGTTGATAAAAGCCAACATCCATATTCGGCCGTAGTATTTCGCCTGTTTGATTATTGACCAGCGTTTCGCCATCATCTTGCATGGTGTAAAGCGGCGATACGGCGGCAAACTTGCGCAAGCCACTCATACGTACATCTTCACCACTAGGGAAATGCAGATCAATTGAGCTCAACGTAGCACGGTGATTAATAATGGTTTTAATCGGCTCTTTGGTGCCCTCAATACCCTCAATAGGTTGAAGGTCCATATCGGTCACCGATAAGCCATTTAAGGAAAACACGTCGGTAGCGAGCGTCTGCTCTCCATCTTCGATTGCAATTCGATAGCCACTTTCCGTTTTGTATAGAGTGAAAGGATAGCTTTCCCCGCCCTGATAAGTTCGATCCAACAGCACGGTCTGTGCACGTTCTAAAGAGAGTTGGTTTTTAGCACTGTAGTTAGTAAAAGCCAGACCAACGGTGTAGGCCAAAGGAAAGAGGATGAATAAGATCATTCCCGCGATACCCGGATAAATATAGCGGTGTGCGTAAGTATGTTTACTGCCGAAAATATAAAGGGCCAGAGCGGTAAGAATGAGAGTAAGCAGCGCAAAGGCGAGCTCACCGCGAGAATACATAAGAATAGTGGCGTAACCGTTAACGATACCAACCGTACCTAATAAAGCCCATTTAATGAGCACATTTTTACTGGAAGGAAGTGCCGTTTCGGGTGCTGACAAAGCATCTGTACCTTGAACTGACTGCATAGAAGAACCTGCTAGCGATATAAACGTAAAATGAAGGAGAGGTTACCCTCTCCTTAAGGGCTTGACCAAAACCGAATTATTTAGTCATTTGTTTTTCTGCATCAGCCAGTGCGGCATCGACAGTTTGGCGGCCATCTACAATATTGATAATTGCACTTTTCGCGCTGCCCCAAAATGCATTCATCTGAGGGATGTTCGGCATAATTTCGCCATTCATTGCGTTATCCATTGTCGCGGCGATGCGTGTATCTGCATCAAGCTCACGTTGGAAAGAGTTAAGAGCCACCGCGCCAAGAGGTTTATCATTATTGACCATGCGCAGACCATCATTGGTGAGTAAGTAGTTTTCGATAAACTCAATCGCGAGATCTTTATTTGGAGAAGCGGTGCTGATACCAGCCGTCAATACACCCACGAACGGCTTGGAAGATTGCCCGTTAAATTTAGGTAATGTCGTCACACCGTAGTTAATGCCTGATTTTTCAATGTTGCCCCAAGCCCACGGACCGTTGATCGTCATTGCCGTTTTACCTTGGTTAAACGCAGCTTCAGAAACAGAGTAGTCCATATCCGGAGAGATCACGCCTTTGTCCACTAAGCCTTTCACGAAGTTCATCGCGTCTTTTACGCCTTTATTCGCGATACCCGCATCTTTCACATCATAGCCATCAATCGTGTATTTGAATGCGTAACCGCCATCAGCCGCCATAAGAGGCCATGTGAAATACGGTTCTTTCAAGTTCCACATGATGGCCGTTTTGCCCTCTTTCTTAAGTTTGGCGTTCAACGCTTCCACTTCTTCCCAGCTTTTCGGTGGGTTTGGCACAAGATCTTTGTTATAGATGAGAGACAAGGATTCTACCGCGACTGGGTAGCCGATGATTTTACCGTTGTATTTCACCGCATCCCATGCAAAATCCACGATACCCTCTTGAATCGCTTTTGAAGGTTTAATTTCAGCCAGCAAGCCAGCTTCTGCATAACCACCAAAACGGTCATGAGCCCAGAACACAATATCAGGTCCATCACCCGTTGCTGCGGTTTGTGGGAATTTATCTTGAAGTGCGTCAGGGTGAGCCACGGTCACTTTGATACCCGTGTCCGCCTCAAATTTCTTACCCACTTCAGCCAAACCGTTATAGCCTTTATCACCATTAATCCAAATGGTGAGTTGTCCTTCTTCAATAGCAGCATGTGCACCAAACGAACCAAGAGCAACTAGAGTGCTTAGCGCGACTGTGCTTAGGGCGTTTTTCATGTTCATATCCTTTTTATTTTTGTGTTGTAGGGCTCACCAACAGGTTTCGCCGTATTTCGTCATATATAATCAGAGAAAACCTAACTTGACTCATCCTCCTACGCCCTACGCCCTCGATATTATGGACTATTTTCGTGATCATCATCGCTCAAGGTTAGAGAGCTCAATCACAAAAAAATACCTTTTTGTGACATGCTTCCACTTAACAGCCATTAATTATTTGAACTGGATCTAACTCAGCCCTTAAACCCCTCCTCCATCGCATCCATCGCTACTCCCCCCTATAAAAAACTCAATTAGGAGGATGTATCAAACACACACATCACACAAAATACAGTCATCCCAGAGTGGATAGTAAGAGCCTTTTCCAGTAACTCATCGTTTACTGGCTTACATCGCTAGATTGGTTTGCTGTCATAAATGAGCGTTCGTGGTAATTGATTTTATAACGGGGGAGACGCTCAATGTGCAGGGGAAGTGAACTAAATCATTGGCATGGATGGGTGATGCTTTCTTCAAACTCCCTTAATTTGAAGACATCACCCTTTTTCTTACATTATTAACCACCTTACCCAATTCCTGCTGTCATTGCCTGCAAGAAAACTCATATAATGATGGGCAGTGATTTATAAAAAATATTGATCGAGGACGAGCTCTATGGCGAGTGTCACGTTAAAAAATGTATGTAAAGCATACGGTGATGTATTAATTTCTAAAAATGTCGACTTAGAAATTCAAGAAGGCGAATTTGTCGTCTTTGTCGGTCCGTCAGGTTGTGGGAAATCCACCCTACTGCGTTGCATAGCAGGCCTAGAAGATATCACCTCGGGTGACTTGTTTATTGGCGATAAGCGAATGAATGATGTTGAACCTTCTAAACGTGGCGTCGGCATGGTATTTCAATCCTATGCGCTCTACCCGCACCTTAATCTTTTCGACAACATGTCTTTTGGCCTAAAGTTGGCCAAAGCCGATAAAAAGGAGATCGAGCAACGTGTTGAGCACGCCGCCGATATTCTCCAGCTCAGCCATTTGCTCGAACGTCAACCTAAGTCTCTTTCAGGTGGCCAACGTCAGCGTGTCGCGATTGGGCGTACTTTAGTCTCACAACCGAATGTCTTTTTGCTTGATGAGCCGCTGTCTAACCTAGATGCAGCGCTACGCGTACAGATGCGTTCAGAGATAACCAAACTGCAACGCAAATTGGGCTGCACTATGATTTACGTTACCCATGACCAAGTCGAAGCAATGACAATGGCTGACAAAATCGTGGTCTTGGATGCTGGTTTCGTATCACAAGTAGGCAAACCACTTGAGTTGTATCATTACCCAGAAAATCGTTTCGTCGCAGGTTTCATCGGTTCTCCTAAAATGAACTTCATGAGCGTATTCATCGAAGATGTCGAAGCCGAACGCGTGAAAGTTCAACTCTCTAATGGAACCTCATTTTGGATTTTGGTCGATGGCACCACGATCACTCGCGGCGAGCGTATGTCATTAGGTGTGCGTCCAGAGCACTTGCTGAGCGCTGAAGATGGTGACGCGAAAATTGAAGGCAAAGTGATGATGGTTGAGAAACTCGGCAATGAAACACAAGTCTACATGAACTTGAAAGGCTCTGATTCTGATGTAATTTACCGCCAGCCTGATACTTTGGGCGTTGAAACAGGTGATACATTGACAATTGGTATTCCAGGGCATCGCTGCCACCTCTTCCACAGCGATGGACGTGCATGCCGCCGCCTTTACAAAGAAAAAGGCATCGAAGCCGAATAAAAAGAAATTCAGTTAAGAAAATAAGACAGCCCCTATCAAAGGGGCTGTCTTATTTAAAAATAAATAAAATTTAATTAAACTCTTCAATACCAATATTATCTTTTGCCCATAATAATGCCTGAAGTCTATTTTTAGCATTTATCTTTTTAAATACATTATGTAAATGTGTTTTTACTGTATTTTCACTTACAAACAACTCATCTGCAATTTGCATATTAGATGCACCACAGCCAAGTAGCTTAATTATTTGCTGCTCTCTTTTCGTTAATTTAGCATAAGCTTGAGAGGTAATAGATGAATTACCTGCACGATAATGCTGTATATATTCCTGAGCCAATTTTCGATTAAACCACATTTCATCATCAAGCACTTTTTCCATGCCCTTAACTAAAGATTCAAGCTGATCATTGGTATAAAATACACCCACAAGATTCTGCCATTTAAAGAGCATTTTAGGTTCAATATCTAGCGGGCAATTAATAAGCACTTCTTTTGCATCAGGGCAGGATAAGCGTTTAAATGCTGAGTAATCAGCAAAATTATTTTCATCAACGCGAGAATAGTCGATGATAACCAATTGAATTTTATAGGATGATAGACTGTTATCATTCATCCACGTATCGCAAAGCGGAGAGATATCAATACTAATCGGCAACTTTGACTCTAGCGAATCTTTAAGTAAGCGAGACTGCATACAAACATCAGAAAGCAATCGAACGTTAATTTTTTTTTCTTCACTCATTTTAAACTCCTAGATCATACCGCTCACTTGATAAAACTAACGTTAAGCGACTATAAGTCAATATCTCAAAATAACCCGCTCTCATTTTAATAAAAAACCTCATGAATAAATCCATTTAATTCATGAAGTTATTGTGCATTCTTATTTATGAGAACAAATGACTGTTTTATTTATATACCTTACTACTTGAAGTAGTTTTGGTGTAGTAGGCCATTCTATAAAAGGTAATGGAATAAAAAGATAAAGAATCGAGTGTCATTCCTAACGAATGAAAAGCACCACGCACTTCTGGTTTTGAGAAAAAGCGTGGCACTCACTGCTCATTGGCCATTACTTTAAAAATCAACGTCGATGAGAAAATCACCCTATTGAGGCTAGGTCCGATATAGAACTTTTACAACATGCCAACCAAACTTGGTTTTCACCAAATGGGGTGTCAGTACCTCTCCAGTGAAACAGATTTTATCAAATTGAGGTACCATCTGCCCCTGACGAAACTCACCCAGATCGCCCCCTTTTTTACCCGAAGGGCAGGTAGAATATTTTCTGGCTAATGTTTGAAATTTCGCTCCTTTTTTTAACTGAGCGATAATATCTTCAGCTTGTTCTTTATGCTTCACTAAAATGTGAAGAGCCGCTGCCGTTCTTGCCATCATTTTTCTCAATAAATTTGCTACTGCAAATAGTGTAACGGATGCTTTTCAAGAGTCCAACCCCAATGTAAGAGTGCAAAAGATCAATAAACATACGGTTATACTGTTTATTTGCATTTAACGCATTGCCGTCAGTAAGAGATCGTTTAGTATTAAGCATAAGAAACAACGTTGAGTAAGGTGTTATGGCTAAAACCCCCAGTAAGGCAAACCAATCCCAAGGCATGTTGATGTTCACATTGAACACTCAGAAACAGCTTTTTGCTATCGGGACTCTGAAAGTACGAGAGATTGTCCCTTACATGCCAATGACACAAATCCCATATTCTCATCACCATGTGATCGGAACGGTGACTATCCGTAACTTGACGGTACCTGTCATTGATATGGCTGCCGCCATTGGCTTTAGAGCAATTCAACCTAGCGAATATAAACAATGCTACTTAATCGTGACGGACTGCCTGCGAACTGTAGTTGCGTTTATGGTACGTAGCATTGAGAAAATCATCGAGTGTGACTGGCGAACAATCGAGTCTTCACCTGCAGTGGCGGGAAAAGACGTTTTTATCACTGGCATAACCCGCTATCAAAAACAGATTGTGCAGTTACTTGACGTCGAATTATTACTTTCAAAAATTTATCCACAGTATGAATCAACTAAGATCCCGATGCTGACTGATATTGAACGTGAGCGATTAAAAGCATTGCGTATTTTACTGGTGGATGATTCATCTATTGCACGTAAACAATTGTCAGATGCCTTAGACAGTATCAACATCCCTTACCAAATCTGTAAAAATGGGCTTGATGCCATTGAGCTGATGCGTCAAGACGCTCAACATCAACGTGCGATCGATTTGCTGGTCAGTGATATTGAAATGCCGGGCCTCGATGGATATGAACTGGCCTTTGAGGTTCAAAATGATCCAATGCTGAGCCATGCTTATTGTATTCTTCACACCTCGCTTTCCAGTGAGATCTGTTTGGATAGAGCTCACCAAGTCGGAGCCCACGAAGCTTTGGAAAAATTTAACGCAACAGAATTAATAGAAGCGATGCTGCGTGGCGCAAAAAAACTGGAACAACGTAAGGATACCGCTTAATCAAGTTTTGCTTGCACAAACAGAGCCTGAAGCGCTTCTCTATCTGATTTTTTCAGTTTACTCACTACAAGCTGATAAGAGCGTTCACATAATTCCTCTAACATCATCTGGTCAACATCTCCGTTTAACTTAACGGAGATCCAGTGTCTTTTATTCATATGATAACCAGGACGAATAGCGGAAAAGGCACTGGTCAGAACTTCACCATCTTCGGGAGTGCACTTCAATGTCACAAACGGCTCTTCTCTCGACTGAGAAGTATAGGCAAACATTTTACCGCGAATTTTGAAAACCAACGCGTCAGGACCAAACGGATAGCTACTTTCTACCTGAGGTAAAATATCCAAAAACGATTCAATATCATACATCTCCATCTATTACTCCTTGATTCAGTAACCAACTTATTTTAATCATTCAGCGATTCAATATATAAAAAACCCCCTACTATGTCTGTCTGTTGTGTTTGATCTACATCAAGAATCGATTGTTCACTGTAAATAAAAATTCAACTTCAAACTTTAGTTGCATTTTTTTAGCGCATAACTTTGGGATATCCGCTAATCTTAGCGGTATGAATATCTGTGACTGTCTATTAATTTTACGATAATGACCAGCGACGACTTTAAGAGATCTACAGCCAATTTAAAAAAAGCAGTACCGTTGATGATGAAAAATCATGTGGCGGCAACACCTGCTAACTATGCACTTTGGTATACCTATGTTGACAACGCCATACCTCAACTCAATCGAGAACTCGATTCTGTATTGGAAAACTTTGGCCTTTGTCCTCCCGCGGCAAGCTCTCAACTCTATAACAGCTATGTCGCATCGCGCTCTGAAACCAGTTTAAGCACGCTACGCAACAACATTGAAGTGTTAGTCAATGAAGTCGCAAGTTCAATGTCAGATACCCTAACCGATACCAGCGAATTTGCCAGAGTGATTGATAAAAGTTTTAGTGAATTAGAACGAGTCGAAAACGATGATTTATCGATCGAAGAGGTGATGAAAGTGGTTCGCCAATTGGTCACTGAATCGCGAGATATTCGCCATTCAACTCAGTTTCTAAATGGTCAACTTAATAGTGCCAGTAAAGAAATTCATCGACTGAAAGAGCAGCTTGCCGAGGTGCAAAAAGAGGCTTTATTCGATGGATTGTCCGGTTTATATAACCGCCGTTCGTTCAATGATGATCTCTTTACCCTAATAAGCGCGCAGCAACCAATAAGCCTGATCTTATTAGATATCGATCACTTCAAATCTTTTAATGACAATTATGGCCACCTATTTGGTGACACCGTCATCAAAGGCATCGCTAAAAAGCTTCAGAGTAGCTGTCGAGATGGCATTACCGCCTACCGATTTGGCGGTGAAGAGTTCGTTTTAATTGTTCCAAATAAAACACTGCGCATTGCCAGACAGTTTGCAGAATCACTGCGCCGTTCGATAGAAAAAATGAGCGTGAAGGATCGCCGTTCAGGAAACCAAGTTGGTAATATTACCGCCTCTTTTGGTGTGACAGAATTACAACTAGGCGATACGTCCGAGTCTTTGATAGAAAGAACCGATAAACTGCTCTATGAAGCAAAACAATTAGGCCGCAACCGTGTTATGCCGCTTTAATCGCTTCAACCTCTTATGGGTAGCTGAAAAGCAATCACAATTTCCATAAACCTCAATTTATGGATAGAAAAGTAAAAGGGGCGCCACGCCCCATTTAATCCCAATACGCATCTATAACCTAAGCAAGGTTAAAACTGTAGTTTAAGTAGTAGTCTTCACCATCTTTTGCGGTGTACTCCTTATCTTCACTACAAGCTTGAGGCTTACCCTTTTCATCACCTTTGACTAGGCTTACCCAGTGGCGCATTGCGGCGCTGGGCATTTCTTCCACCGATTGGGTAAATGTGGTACACGTTTCTAACTGAATATCATTAATCTCTATCAGTTCAACGCGTCCAGTCCCTTTAGTGCAGCCTAACATCACTTCAACATGGCTACCACTTCCATCACGGAACAAGATCGAACATGGTGACTCCTTTTCACCATTGAAGGCAACAAAATGTTTTGGATGCTTCAAACCACTATGACGCCCATCCTTGAAATAAGCCAACACATGGCGGTAATCGATCACATAACTGGTCACATCTTGATGAGAGCCCGTCGCCAAAGGGAACAATCTATCGAGTAGTTGCTTCGCTCTACTCTGCTTTTCATTTTGTTGATTAGCACTGATAGTCTCGACGGCGAAGACGGCTTCAGCGATAAAGGGTTTATCTAGTTTTTGGATTTCTGTTTTATCGAATGTCAGCATATTCATCGTCTTTTCCTTATAGGTAACTCAACATTTTGTGTTCTAGAGCAATTATTCCAAACTTGCGTTTAACCTTTGTGCAAATTTGTGACCTTGCTTACTTGGTAGATTAACCAATTTTTCACTACAATTTCACAACAAAAATTTTACAGTGTGAATTTTACAAAATGGCCTTATCAAAAAGCTTAGTTCGTCAGTCACATTTCTTAGGGACAAAAGTCAGAAACTTAAGAAAGCGTAATCACCTAACGATGGAAGACTTATCGGCACGCTGTATTCGTATCAACCCAGAATACGCCCCCTCCGTTTCATACCTTTCGATGATTGAGCGTGGAAAACGGGTGCCTAGTGTTGATATGTTGGAGGTCATTGCCCAAGTTTTCCAAAAAGATCCCGCTTGGTTTTTAGATGATGAACCAGGTCAAACGGATATTACTCCTGACAAGGGTAACAGAGGTGGGATCAGCGGTATGGCTCTTGAACCTAGCTTTTTATTCTCAAATGATATTTTACAAATCGCAATCCCAGAGATGCTTTCCCAAACCGGGATCACTGGCAAACAGTTTGCTCATCTATTGATCCGTGCTCACCAAGAGAGTTTACAAAACCACTTCCCAGATCTTGAGCGAGCAGCAGAAGAAGTGGGTTTAAAACGCTTAAACTTAGCTGTTGAAGATCTTATCGACATCGCCAAAAGCCTTGGTTTGGTTATCCGCTGGGTCACAAGAACCCCGCAAGATGTTGTTGATGAGCTTGGTGTTAGCGCCAAACAACTTATTACCTCTTTTTTTGAACCACCATGCACGATCTACCTCAATGAAATTCTACGTGAGTACCCAACTCGCCTAAAGTACGACCTCGCGGTGTATATTGGCCACAATATTCTGCACAGCAAAGAGGGACTAAAAAGTGTCTTAACGGTTGGCCACACAAACAGTTGGGAAGAAACGCCTGATGCCACCGCCACCTGTGAATTAAATTCCCAAGATATCCTTCAGGCATGGCGAGATTTTGAATCGAGTTTTTTTGCTGGCGCACTGCTGTGCCCCAAAGTGCCTTATCGACAACTTCTTGATCGCAGCGGCTACGAAATCGATGTACATTTGAAAGCAGGGGTTTCTCCTTCTGTTGCGATGAGGCGCATGACGGTCGTGTCACCCTATCCGCATTGGCACTATTTCGATGCTTATGGTGAAGGCAAATTAAAAGCGGTTTATCGTGGCAATGGGATCCCTCTACCGTGGGGGAATATGCGTAAAGTGAATGACCCTTGCCAGCATTGGGCCGTGTTTAGACGTCTTTCAGAGCCGCAAAGTGGCAGCTCTGCGCAAATTTCGATTTTGAATGTAGGTGATGAGCCGAGAATATATTGCTGTGAATCCGTCAATATGATCGATCCAGCAGGCAATAATCGAGTGCTATGCGCAGGAATAGATTTGAATCCAGCCATCAATGCACAAGGTGGGGATGCTCACTCAATTGCTGAGGAGCTCAAAGCGTTATGCGTCAGCAACGGCGGAAGCTCTCTTATTCCAAGACATATTAAAAAAGATCTCACGACTATTGCTAAAATTCTTAATATTAATTGGATTGAACGCGGAATTGAAAATAATGCGCGCTTAATCTGCTCACGCGGTGCTGTCTGTCCAAGAAAACCAAGCTGCTATGAGAAATGTGCTGGCTAGTTGCAGAGCGTAAAAATAAAAAAAGCCAATCACAAAAAGTATGATTGGCTATTAATAAGTGTGAACAAAAATAAGGTTCACTAACAACGTCAGTTGGCTAGGTGACCCTCGGCTTAGAAGGGTCACTTACTATATAGCAGGATGCATGCCAACTTTAAAACTGCCAAAAAACACCTTATCTGTCTACTTTATGAGCGGTTTCATTACAACGTGTCGCATAATAAATTTGCATTTTGCAATTAAATTTCAAAATGCAAATCTGAATAAATAATTTAGTAGTACTGCTGCCTCTTTTCTTGATACATCCGCTCATCAGCCAGTTTCAACATCGCATCCACATTATCAAATTCTGGGCTAAATGCGGCTGCGCCTACACTGACATGTAGGTTAATTAAGTGCTGCTCATAAATGACTGGCGCATTACACAACGCACTTTTTATTTTGAGACTGATCCGCTCAATATCATCGTTGTCCGATACTCGAGACAGCAAAACCAGAAACTCATCACCGCCAATACGTGCAACTAAATCCGAAGAACGCAATACGCTTTTCACTCGCTCCGCACAAGCAATCAACACCTTGTCACCCGCCGCATGCCCATAGGTGTCATTGATCGATTTGAACTTATCAATATCAATGTTGAGGATGACAAAACCAGCCGATTGGTCCATTTTTATAGCCTGCTCAAAATATCGATCAAGCGTATACATGAAGTACCGACGGTTAGGAAGCTGAGTTAATTCATCATGAAGTGCTCTTTCATTAGCAATAGAGTACAAGCGATATATCGTAATAAACGCCGCAACCAACAAGATTAAGATCGGATAACCTAACAGCCGTACAATGTGAACCTGATACCAAGGCACTTGACCTAAAACATCGCTTTTCTGCGCAACAGCAATTTCCCAGCCGCCATAGGGAAAATGAACACTTTGTTTTGCAAAAGCTTTTGTGAACACCTCTTGTTCACCAAAAAATACCTCGCCTTCCGAACCAGTACTGTCTACCCCACGTATCGCCAAATTAAAGCGGTGAGTAAAACGTTCAACGCCAGTGGAAAGTAATAACGAATCTAAATCGATCACGACACTGCATACTCCCCAATATTGTTGGTTATCAGGAGGGTCAGTAAATATAGGAATCCGAGCAACAAGGCCTCGCCCACCTTGAACTAGGTTCACAGGGCCTGCAATGAAGATCTCTTGGATCTCCCTTGCTTTTAAGATCGTGGCCCATTGTTTGGGAACGGTACGGTAATCTAAGCCTATCGTTTTGTGATTTCCGCTCAATGGATAGGTGTAACGAATCACATCATCAGGCGCAAGCCCAATCACGCGCAAATGTCTACCTTCATGTAAAATATTAGCCGCAATCTTTTCCCAATCTTCGAACTGAGAATGGGCGTTAATCGCAATTAAACTGGTTAACCCATTTGCTACATAGATGTCAGACAAAATGGCAGCTTCTAACTGAGCTCGAATAATCGAAAGCTCTTCCTTTGCTCTGGTTTGAAGATTATCTCGGATAAAACTTCGTTGATTGAAATTGATAATTTCGATCAACCCTCCACAAAAAATGATGAAGGCAACGAGAAGCAAATTGACAGACCACTGTTTGCCTGAGATATGTCTCATGCAACTCTCCCTCACTAGCCTGTAGCGATCACTACATGTGTATGGTTTTACTTGCTCTATTTAGAATAGTGCTTCTTACTTAAGATTAACGTAATTAATGGGGGAATACCCAAATTAATTACAAATTTGTTGATATAACCAAATGAACTCGTAGCTTTTTGCTAACATAGCAATATTTTAATTCATCAATTTGCATAGCGTAAAAAGCACAATCAGCTAAACGCATTATCCTAACGACGGCTCAAAGCGGTCATTTTACGCACACTTGACACATCACCAACAATAATAAATCCATTAAATGCTAATGTTATTATGAATATTAGCTTAGAGGTGTGTTTTCATCATGTTATTAAAAAAGAGTGGCCTATTTCTGGGATTAGCTATTACATTGTGGTTGCCTGCCTCTGGCTATGCAGAGCCGGCGTCAACAACGAATAACACTTTTTCTGAATCTGCGGAGCTTATTCGTCAAACCTATGAAGAGCAACTTTTCACATTGCCGGCATTCAAAGAGGGGCACTATGGGTTACGGATGTATCGCCAAACTCTAGATCCTAAATATTCAGCAGCGGTGTGGAGTGATCTTGCTCGCGTAGCAAGCCGACTTAATCAATTTTCCGCAGAAGTTTCAACTGCTGAACAGGTTTTTCTCTACTCTGAGCAACGTTTGGCTGGATACCTCGATGACGAAGATGAACGCAGCCAATTACGCTATATCGCCACTAAACATATGCCAGAATACCTCTACTTAGGCGTCGACCTATTAGGCTCTATGGCCCGTGCCAACGAATATGGTTTGAAACATAAAGAAGATCAGCTTTTGCGCCAAGTGATCCGCCGTTATGATTTTACTAAGTACGCCACTGATGAAGAAATGATTAAAGCGTGGGCCGCACAACTTGCTAACCAAGTCTATTGGTTACGCCAGTTAGGTGAACAAGATGTCGTACAACCATTCATTGATAGCTTTAGGAAAACATACCCAGATTCTGCTGATAAAGCACTCTCCGCGCAACAATATGGCAATAAGCTGTATGGCATGACACACATTATTTTTGCCGATTCGGAATACTATCAAAATCCCATTAAAGAGCAGCAGCATCAATGGATCTTCGACTACTTTCGCAATAATATCGATACCATTTTGCTAAGAGCGAAGGAAGATGTGGTTGCTGAAGTTGGAATCACTTTTCTACTCGCAGGTTTAGAAAAGGATCCTGTTGTAGAAAAAACTCGTCTCGCAATTCAACAAGCGATTGATAAAAAGAAAGGGATGATCCCCTCTACCTCAGGTGTGTTTGACCTTGCCGACGGAGAGCACCGCAATGTACTTGCCATTATGTTACTTGACTGGCAGAAAACCAACCAAGCGCCCACAGTGAAAAATAATCCTAAGGTATTTTCTAGCCTGCCTTATGGGCTCATCAGACAGTAGCAATAAGCGGGTTAAGCTGATTTAAGCTGGTTTGACGATACTGAGGATTTAAATAGCTTCGGGATAAGAATTCCGGTAAAAGTTGCCATCACAATCAAGCCCAATCCTACCATTTGTGTTGGCAAGTACTGCACATTAAAAAACAACTGTTGCCATAAAGCGGTAAAAAGCAAATTGGTAAAAATTAACGGAGCGAGCTGCGAGCCAGAGTGTGCCAGACGGTAGGCTTTGGCTCGAAAAATTTGAGTGTTGATGACTAATATAGAGACTCCGCTCAAGGCAATAACCACAGCTAACTGCTGCAAGCTGCCCCAGGTTTGTTGAAGTACATTCGCGTCTACGGTAGGAAGAAATAACAAAGGCAGTAATAAGATTGATGCACACACAAACGTCCAAGCATTGATATCAATAGATCGCATATTACTTTTCGTCGCTCGATATAAGCTTAACTGCGATCCCGCATTCAGCGCTCCCGCAAGTAAACCGACCAATAACTCCATCCGTAAATGGATGCCCGAAACATCGCCAGCCAGCAGTAACACCCCGATAAATGTAATGGCCAAGCTCATAACCGTGCCTGCTTTCATCACTACACCAAATATTAATTTTTCTAACAAAGGAATAAACAGTGGACCAGTGCTAAACAATACAACACTTTCCACCAAAGAAAGATGCTGAAGTGAGTAAATAAAACAGAGCTGACAGCCTGCAATACATACTGAGCGAACCCACAGAGCCCGTTTCATACCTTTGGGAGGAAAACGGAAATGAGTTAAGCTCATTACTCCCAACAATATGAGCGCGGGGAGTAAAAATCGGAGAAAACTGAGACTTTGTAGCGGTATCTCATGTGCAAGAAACTTAGACAGTAGCCCTGTCAATGACAAGCTAAATGTGGAGGACAACATAAATAATGGAGCCAAAATTCGTGGGTTCATACAACTCTCCTCTAGTACAGCCATCATAGAACAATGACGAAAGGAAAAATAACGAGTAATATTAACCAAACCTGTAAGAGAAACTTACCAATGCGAAAACTACCTCCGCTCAAGTCACTCTACTCATTTATTGCCGTAGCAGAAACAGGCAGCATGACAGATGCAGCAAAGCACCTTAATGTTAGTCATTCAGCCATCAGTCAATCAATAAAAGCATTAGAGAACCAGCTAAACCAGCCGCTATTCAATCGCGTTGGGCGTCACGTCGTACTCAATAATGCTGGTCAAAAATACTATCGGAGAATTGCGCCTGCTTTGGAGCAAATCGTTGAAGCAACTGAAGTGCTTATGAGAGATGAACGCCATAACCGACTGACACTCAACATGGTCAACTCATTAGCGCTGCACTGGTGGATACCACGAGTTAACCGCTTTCAAGAGCATGCGCCACATATAGACGTGAGAATATCGAGTTTAACAGGCACTTTTTCTCTAACATCAGAGAACGTTGATATCGCGATTGTTCATGGTAAACAAGATGAGTGGCAAGACTACTATTGTGAGAAACTTGCCGAAGATGAACTAGTGCTGGTATGCAGCCCTGAACTCATAAAACCTGACCTCATAAAGCAAGGTGATAAGCAGACGCTTTCATCCATACTTAAATGCCACCCAGCGATTATCGCTGTGAACGAGCGCCGCAAAAAAGACTGGCAAATTTGGTGCGATGCTTATCAACTTAGCATGCCAGAAAGTCGCAAAAACCTATCATTTGTTTCTTCAGCACAAGCCGTACAAGCAACTATCCGCCAATTAGGTATTTTCGTTACCCATCGCCTCTTTGTAAAAGATGACATCAAGTTAGGCCTACTACAAGAACTCGGTTCCGCAGTGACTAATCCCTATCAAGACTACTACTTCGTTTGTGCCAAAGAGCAACTGAAACAAGAGAGTATCTTAGTGTTAAGAAGTTGGATCAAAAAAGAATTTGCGATGTAACTAAATTTGTAATGTAACTACAGGACGGCTTAGATTTTTTTGCTATATCCACATTTGCTTATATTCATTTTTTTATAAAAAATAATGGCTTAAATAATGGCTTATTTGAACAACGTTAAAATAATCGACAAAACATGCTGATAATACAATAAGTTATAAGACAATTGATCACCGATTATTAATAGCCTAATGACTTAACGAAAACGCCAAATGATTAGCCATTGTATTTTTTAACTGACTCCATGCACTTCGTCCGCAAAACTCTGTTATTTATTCTAGACTTAACTCGGTATCTAATACTTTAGGATAGCATCGAGATCGAGTATGACTGAACTGGTAGGTAGACATTTAGAAGAGATGGCCAATATGCGAGCGTCACGCAAGCGTAGGGTCGTTGCCTTATGCTCGTTTGTGTCTGTGCTACTTTTCGCCTTTTATGGCATTCTTCATTTTCTTGAACAGCAATATTACCTGAGCACTTTTAATTTATTATGCTTGATCGCCATTGCCTCTAATTACCTTTATTTCTACCATCACTCAGATAACACCTCCTATGCCGATTTATTCCTCAGTGCCATCTTGTTAACAAAAGGGGTCATATTACTACTATATGGACAGCATATGGTCGGCAATGTGCTGTGGTTGTTTCCAATTATTGCGGCGGTGATCTTCATTAATGACTTTCGAATAGGCTTAGTTTTTAGCTGTAGTTTCTTTATGCTAATTGGCGTCTCAGTACAACTCTCCGGTGCCGATATTCTTCCTCAATATCTCCCCATAGATCGGTTTTTTCTCAGTCTCATCGCACTCTGTTGCATGTGTCATATTTCCTCTTACTACTACAACAAAGCGGTTTGCTATATCCAGCATCTTTATCAAGAGGGAATTGAAGACCTTGCCTACACCGACCAACTGACTGGGCTCGCCAATCGTTGGAGTTTCGAAACTTGGGCACGTGAAAAACTCTCCCAGCAGACTGATAAAAAAACCATCACCGCACTCGTCTTTCTAGACATTGATAATTTCAAGTCCATTAATGACAGCTACGGACATGAGGTCGGGGATCGAGTCTTGCAATATTTCGCCAATCGTTTAAAAAACAACGTCCGAAATAAAGACCGGAAGACCGATAAACACGATTACTCCATCGCGAGATTTGCCGGAGATGAGTTCGTGCTACTACTTTACGATATCAAAACGGTTAAGGATTTGGATGGTGTTCTCAACCGGATTTGTTATCTGTTTGAGGATAAATATCAAGGGTCAGAAATGATCAATAACCTCACCGTCAGCATCGGCGCTGCTTTGTTTCCTTCTGATGCTGATAACTTGGCCGAGCTGACTCGGTGCGCAGACAAAGCGATGTACGCAGCAAAACACAACGGCAAAAATCAATATCAGTATTACCAACATATTTCACTTGACCATACTGAAGCATCTACTGCAACCCATTCAGCAACAGTGACACCAATAAAGAAAGCTAGCGAGTCATATACATAATCCACAAACCTACTGCACATACCACCACCATCCATGCGGCGTAGCGTGCTGTATTAGGTTTATTTGGTTTAGGGTGAATCACTGGCCTCATTGCCGCACGCCTTGCTGCTTCAACAATGGAAACGTCTTTATCACTGAGCTGTTCAAGCGTATCGCGATTTTTCTGCGCTTGATTAGCCACCTTGGTAAATCGGTGCATCTGCTCAAGCGTAAAATCCTCTTTGGGATCATAATGCGGATTCTGATCTTCATGTTTGGGCAACATAGACATTGGGCATCCTCCTCGTGATCCAACCTACTTTAATTATAGCCCCCCTCAAGATATGTTCGAATTTCTCGACGAAGACCTTCAAAACACAGCGCTCTTCTTTATCAGCACCTTGTCTTAGACTGATGTTATACCGACAAGGAGAATCATTATGCTAACGCAACGTGAAATAAAACAGATAATCCCCGCACAACCCACTTCGGATGGAGATGGCGTAAAAATTAGCCGTGTTGCTGGCTTTAATAACGCTAATTTTTCACCATTTTTAATGCTCGATGAATTTAAATCTGATCAAAAAGCCGATTATATTGGCGGATTCCCTCCTCATCCACACCGAGGAATCGAAACTCTCACTTATATGCTAAATGGGCATTTCCAACATCAAGATCATATGGGTAATGTCGGTGAATTACGCTCTGGTGGTGCCCAATGGATGGCCGCAGGAAGAGGTGTTATTCATAGCGAGATGCCAATCATGACTGAAGGTCAGTTGCACGGTTTTCAGATTTGGATCAATCAGCCTGCTAGCCAAAAAATGGCGCCAGCGCAATACCACGACTTTCAACCCGAAACCATTACCGAATACCACTCCCAAGAGGCTGGCCTGCTGAGAGTACTTGCGGGTGATGTCACTTGTGGCAACCAGATAGTAACTGGCCCATTAACAAAAACGGGCGTTAAATTGAGTGTAGCCGACTGGCAAGCAACACCGGGTAGCCAATTAGAGATCGCCACTCCAAATCACTTTAATGTCATGGCATTTACCTACAAAGGCAATGCACAGCTAGGCAGTAAAGTGTTGGAGCAAGGCGAGCTAGCGTTGCTCTCAAAAGGTGAGTTCTTAACATTAAAAGCCAATGATACGAGCGGAGTATTGTTGCTAATGGGGCAACCCATTGATGAACCTGTAGTGCATTATGGGCCGTTTGTAATGAACTCATTTTCTGAGATAGAACAAGCAATTAAAGACTACAACTCAGGTGTGTTTGAACAGTATTAATCATAGGGTAGCCATCCGGCTGATCTTAAGTGTCATTTTGGGGTTCTCAGAAAGTTTGCCTATACTCAAGTAGTAAATTTGACGAGAGGCACGAAATATGTGGGTATTGACTAGAAATATTCTCATTTCATTGGCAGCAGTGCTGATCAGCTCAACGCTTTTTGCTAACACCCTTAAAGCTGATTTTAGGCATCGACCACCAGAAATGGTGATCAGTCCAGATGGTCAAAAAATCAGCGGCCCATTAAAGGAAATCATTGAAGAAGCAGCAAAAAATATGGGCTTCGATATCGAGTGGCGAAACATTCCATTTCCTCGCAGCCTTGCTACTTTAGAAAATGGTACTGTTGACATTGTTCCACGTGTCATACGAACAGCAGACAGAGAAGCATTTGTTCGCTTTATCGGTCCTATAAGTGAGCAAACACGGAATATTGTTTTTGTCACTCGCAGTGATGGGCCAGCAATCAACAATTATCAAGATTTACGAGAGCTGAATGTCGGTGTGAAAAGAGGTACCGCTTATTTCGAAGCGTTTGATCAAGACAAAGAGATAAATAGAACGGTTGTTAATGATGACTTCAACCTAGCAAGAATGCTAGAGGCAAAGAGAATAGATACCGTTATCGTATTGGATTTACCTGCGCTAGAAGTGGAATTAAAAACAATCAATTTTAGTAACTACCAAGTAGCAACCTACTACTATCCAAACACTATCGGCAACTATTACGGTATGCCTAAAAGCCATCCACAAGCGGATGCATTACAAAACGCTCTGTCTGAAATGGTAAAAAGTGGAAGGATCGAAGCCATCTATGCAAAATTTGGCTTAACAGCTCGATAAGAAATAGGGCTTTTAAGCCCTATTTCAACTACAAATATTCGCACAAATAAGCTGTTGCTTCGGCAACTTTCAAATCAAAGGACGAATTCTCAGCGACTTCAAAAGATTCATTCGCTTTAAATGTAGACCAGTGTTCATCCCCTAAACGCTTTATCGTTAACGAACCTTTGATGACTGTCATACGCTCAGGAGCGGCCGTGCCAAAGGTGTATTCGCCAGGAGCCATTACGCCCACCGAACTGTCACCACTTTGGTGAGCAAAACCTAAAGATTTAACAGCCCCGTCGAAGTATGTGTTTTCTTTGATCATTTCTCTTCCTTGTAAAATAAACCACCAAAATATGGTGAATAACACGTTTGTAAGCCGTTTTATCTGAAATCGTAAAAATACACAAGTGGCAATTGGGATTAAACAAATAGTGAAACGCGACCTATACTGATCGGTAAGTCAACAAAATTCATGATGCAATGTTCATCTTGTCATCCATTAGTACTAGTTTTGGAAAAAAGATCATATTTTCCAGTGTGACATTTGCTAAACCACACGACATATTCCACTCTCTAACCTTGTTTTAATTGGTTAGCCTTACCGGTACTAGTCGCTGATTGCTTACGTTATGGAGTGGGAATGGCAGTTAAGGGTTTCACGCATGCAAATAAAGCCTCTTCAGGTCACCCTATGAAAAAAAAGTGGGTATTAAAAAGTCTTTTTTGGATAGTGCTGTTCACTATCGCAGCTAGTTTTGCCACTTTACTTTTAGTGAGCTATCAAGAGTATACAAGCCCCAAAAATGTCTATGGTTCATGGATCGAAATCGGTACACCCAGTTATAGCACTGAGGTTCTAACTCTCAATTCAAATGGCGTGTTTCGAAATAATCGCTTAGTCAGCACTCAGTTTGAATATGATGGGGATAAAATTGTGATTAACACTGGTAGTGGCGTGACCATTTACCAACTTGCTGGGACAACAAACTCCCCCCAACTCAAGCGCATTGAACCTGTCATGCCTTTACAACGCTTTATCAAACAAGGCTATGAAAGCACGGTGGAAAACGATGAAAACGGCGACCCAAGTAAAAATCGTCGTTCAGCATTATCTGAGCATTTTGCACAACCATAGCGCTTAAAGTGACGCGATCAGAGCTGAGTCTAAGCCTAAATAGAAAAGCCCCCAAATCGGGAGCTCTGTTGATACTTTATATTATAGAGTGACGCCATATTTAGCGTGCGCGACGCGCCTCTACCGCATCAGCCAACTGACGCAATACCACTTCAGTGTCATCCCAGCCAATACATGCATCCGTAATCGATTGACCATAAGTGGCCGCACAACCATCCACGAGATCCTGACGTCCTTCAACGAGATGAGACTCAATCATCACACCAAAAATAGCATGTTCACCCGATGCAATCTGCTCGCTCACATCTTGTGATACCACAAGTTGACGCTGGTACTGTTTAGAGCTGTTTGCGTGGCTAAAGTCAATCATCACTTTTTGTGGTAAACCGGAGATTTCTAGTTCCTGCTTGATAGCCGCGACATGTTGAGCGTTGTAGTTTGGCTCTTTACCACCTCGTAGAATGATATGGCAATCAGGGTTGCCTGCCGTTTGAATGATGGCCGAATGACCATACTTAGTGACCGACAAGAAATGGTGCGATGCACTGGCAGAGCGAATCGCATCAGAAGCGATTTTGATATTGCCATCTGTCCCATTTTTGAACCCAACCGGACAAGATAGACCCGATGCGAGTTCACGGTGAACTTGAGATTCTGTTGTACGAGCACCAATAGCACCCCAACTGATAAGGTCAGCCACATACTGCGGTGTGATCATATCCAAAAATTCGCTCGCTGTCGGCATCCCCATATCGGTCAAATCAAGCAGTAACTTACGCGCCATGCGTAAACCATCGTTAATTTTATAGGTATCATTTAAATAAGGGTCGTTAATGAGCCCTTTCCATCCGACGGTCGTACGAGGTTTTTCAAAATAGACACGCATGACAATTTCAAGGCGATCACCTAGTTCATCGCGCAACACTTTAAGACGTTTTCCATATTCAACAGCCGCTTGAGGATCATGAATTGAACATGGGCCAATGATCACCAATAAGCGATCATCTTTATCTTGTAGAATATTATGAATGGCTTCTCGAGCCTGAAATGTGGTTGAAGAAGCAACTTCTGTTGCCGGAAACTTTTCTAGAACCGCAACAGGAGGTAATAACTCTTTAACTCGTTTAATTTTTACATCATCAGTCTGAAACATTGCTTACTTCTTCCTTATTCTTTTCTACTGCCTACCGAACAACGGACAGGTTGGATCTATACGCAGCCTTGCTTTCGGCTCTCCCCTGTAACTTATCTACTAAAAACCACAACTTCAATCATTATTTTCAACAAAAGGCAATATTGGCTACTTTTTTACAAAATTATCATTGCGTAAAAAAATAGTTACACTCTTGAGCTGGAACCCACAAATTAACGCTAATATGAGCTTCGTAGGTGCATTATCTCGTTGATATTGCTAAGGTAGGTGATAACAAAATAGCAACAAGATATTCAACCATGAATGCGATAGAGTTTGAAAAAGTAAACAAGTGGTACAATAATTTTCACGCTTTGAAAGACATTACTCTTCAGGTTCGTCGAGGGGAAATCTTAGTCGTTTGTGGCCCTTCAGGCTCAGGAAAATCAACATTAATCCGAACGGTCAATGGGTTAGAAGCTATCACCGCGGGCAAGATCACCCTGAACTCTAACCATTCCGACATCACACAGCCTGCGGGAAAAATCGGTATGGTTTTCCAGCATTTCAACCTTTTCCCTCACTTGACGGTGATTGAAAACCTTATTTTAGCTCCAATTCGTACACTGAAATTGAGTAAGCAAGCCGCAAGACAAAGAGCGAGCCATTTTTTACAGCGAGTGAATATTCTTGACCAAGCTGACAAATATCCGGTGCAATTATCTGGCGGTCAGCAACAGCGTGTTGCCATTGCACGCTCACTCTGTATGCAACCAGAAATTTTATTGTTTGATGAACCCACTTCAGCTCTCGATCCTGAAACCATCCAGGAAGTGCTGGATGTCATGGTAGATCTTGCTCAAGATGGCATCACCATGATGTGCGTCACTCATGAAATGGGTTTTGCCCGAAAAGTAGCGGATCGCGTCATTTTTATGGATGAAGGAAGAATTCTCGAGATCGCTACGCCGGAAGAGATATTTCGTCAGCCAAAACACCCAAGAACTCAACAGTTTCTCAACCAAATATTGAGCCATTGATGATAAAAGTACTGATAAAACCGATCTTCTCCGCTCTAATACAGATAGTTCTATTGCTTGCGGGGATGGTATGGATACTTGATTCTGGCGCACATGCTATGGGTTACCAGTGGCAATGGCATCGTGTGCCTGATTTCATCGCTTTTTACGACGAGGGTGAATGGTGGCCCGCGGAACTGCTCGAAGGGTTAGCCGTCACGGTACAAATCTCAACGGTCAGCCTATTTTTTACGCTGGTCATTGGCTTAACAACCGCTTTGTTGAAGCTTTCCAATTCTGTGGTAGGGCGTTGGTTGGCCAATATTTATATTGAGCTTATCCGCAACACGCCGCTACTGGTGCAGATATACCTGCTCTATTTTGTGTTTGGCCCAGTGCTGGGCTTAGATCGCTTCTCTACTGCCATTTTAGCTTTGGCACTGTTTCAAGGCGCTTATACTGCCGAAGTGTTTCGTGGTGGTTTAAACAGCATTCCGAAGGGACAGTTTGAAGCGGCACGAACATTAGGGCTTTCTCGTTTTTATACCTATGTTGATGTGATCTTACCGCAACTTATCCAACGTACATTACCTCCACTGACCAATGAAGTCGTGTCATTAATTAAAAACTCGTCTATCGTCAGTGTGATGGCTATTTTTGACTTAACCACTCAAGGTAGAAATATTGTCTCAGAAACGGCGATGCCATTTGAAATATGGTTTACCGTCGCTGCAATTTATTTACTGTTAACTCTTTCTTTATCAGGGTTTTCAGCATGGTTAGAACACAAACTCGGGGCGCAATGGCGCGCTCAATAATCATCCTTAAAAGGAGAACATCATGCAGCAATCTGCACCAAAAGCGTGGCAACGCGCTGGATTGAAGGCTATCGCCGCTCTATCGCTCGGGTTGACCATGTTACTAGGGATAACCATTTCCATACCCACCTTTGCCAGTGAAACGCCTAGCCTTGATAAAATCACTGAACGAGGCACATTGCGTGTGGGTATGTCTACGTTTGTGCCTTGGGCAATGCGCGACAAGCAAGGCGACCTAATTGGCTTTGAAATTGATGTTGCCAAACGTCTTGCTGAAGATTCAGGTTGGAAAGTGGAATTTGTACCTACCGCGTGGGATGGCATTATTCCAGCACTCTTAGCACAGAAATTTGATGTCATTATCGGCGGCATGTCTATCACGCCAGAACGCTCGAAAAGCGTGCTCTTTACCACCCCCTACTCACATTCAGGCGTGCAGCTTGCTGCCAATCAATCCTTAGCTAATGGCTTTTCCACCATTGAAGACTTCAACTCTCGTCGAGTGACTATCGCAGCGCGACGCGGAGCATTTACCGTTCAAGTCGCTCGTGAAACCTTCCCCAAAGCCAAAATTCTGCAATTTGATGACGATGCACAAGCCTTTCAAGAAGTATTAAACGGCCAAGCACACGCCGTGATTGCGTCAAGCCCTAAACCTGAACATGAAACAGTGAAACACAGTGACAAACTGTTCATTCCTTTCAATGAACGGTTGTCCAAAGGAAACGAAGCGTTTGCCGTTCGCTTAGGTGAAGAGGACAAAAAAGCCTTTTTTGATCAATGGATTATTGAACGAACCAATGACGGCTGGTTAAGTGAACGCTACGAATATTGGTTCTCAACGCTAGATTGGCAAAACCAAATCGTCTCAGGGCAATAGCCTGAGGGGCGGATGTGAATAGAACAAAAACCGTACTGTATGAAAAACGGAGCCTTAAACCATGGCTACAATTATCGCTCAATAAGCTCGATTATGCGTTACTCGTAGCACTGTTAGGCTTTGTTATTTGGTTAACGCACCGAGCCGAGCTTGGGGTGAATTATAATTGGCGTTGGCAAGAAGCTTTTGCTCTGATTTTCACCCCAACGAGCCATGGTGCTATCCCTTATTTCTTTCAGGGGTTAGTTGCTACTTTGCGCTTAAGTGTCTGGGCGATGGTGCTGGCCCTTGTGTTAGGCACACTGCTTGGCGTAGCACGCCACTCTCATTTTTCGTGGTTCAGAATTCCGGCTAACGCTTTTGTGCAATTAGTTAGGAACATTCCGCCGCTGGTTTTCGTGTTCATTTTTTATTTTTTTGTCTCCAATCAACTGATCCCGTTGTTGGGCCTAGAAAACCTACTACGGGAACACCATGAGCCAACCAATGTCATTCAGCATTGGCTGTTTGGTCCTTCTCATCTATGGGAAAATTTGTTCTCTGGAATTGTGTGTATTGGGATGCTTTCATCGGCCTACATCGCTGAAGTTGTTCGTTCAGGTTTGGCCGGAATCGCTCAAGGTCAGTGGGAAGCAGCGCACTCTTTAGGGCTGTCTCGATGGGTAAAATACCGATACGTCATTGCCCCTCAAGTATTGGCGGCGATCACGCCGGCTTTAGCTGGGCAAGCGATTTCTTTGGTCAAAGATTCTTCGATTGTATCGCTAATTTCAATTCAAGAAATGACGTTTGTTGGCACAGAAATCGCTAACTCTTCTGGGCTTATTTTTGAAATATGGTTGTTAGTGGGCGGTGCATACTTGGGTTTATGTTTAAGCCTCTCTTTACTGTTTAGGCGGCTCGAGCTACGCAGTTTACGCCATCTCTCGCTTCATCACTCTAACTAGATAACACTGAATTTGTCAGCGTCAGTTGCGCAACCAATCAAAGAGAAGCAACACGTGATGAGAAACAAAATAAGAACGATGTTTAGCGATTGCGCCCCCATTATTGAGAATGAATATCAGTTAGAATTAATTCAACATGAATGTAAGAAGGTGAAACCATGATGCAACACGTTTCCGAATGGTTAGAAAAAGATCCCGATCCTAAAACTCGCCAAGAACTACAAGCACTAGTCGATCAGCATCAGTTAGATGAGATAAAAGCTCGCTTTCAATCACGCCTTGAGTTCGGCACCGCAGGTTTACGCGGCATGGTGGGATGCGGCCCTAATCGTATGAACCGCCTAGTAATTCAAGAAACGGCGACGGGTTTAGGGCACTACCTCATTCAACAAGTCAGCAATGCCAAAACACGTGGGGTGGTGATTGGCTATGATGGCCGGCCAGATTCTCAGCAATTTGCACATGATACCGCCTCAGTACTCGCCGCGCTGGGGATCAAAGTGTATCTCACGCATAAAGTGGCACCGACCCCAGTAGTCGCTTTTGGGGTAAAACACTTTAATGCCGCCGCCGCAGTCGTAGTCACCGCCAGTCACAACCCACCCGAATACAATGGCTTTAAGGTGTACTGGGAAAATGGTACACAGATTATCCCGCCTCACGATTCAGGTATTGCAGCAGAAATCGACTTAGCGGCAACGCGAGCTATTTCTCTGATGCCGTTAGACAACGCGCACCAACAAGGCCTTTTGCAATGGCTAACAGAAGAGTATTACCAAACTTACCGTCGTACCCTCAATCAAAGCCCATTGTTAAACCACCACACTGATCCGCAATGCCTTACCATTGCGTATACCGCGATGCATGGTGTCGGCGCTGAGATGGCTGAAACTTTGCTGCATGACGCTGGGTTTACCCATGTCATCAGTGTAAAGGAACAACGAGAGCCGGATGGCCGTTTCCCGACCGTCAACTTCCCGAACCCTGAAGAGCCGGGGGCGATGGATATGGTTATCGCGTTAGCCCATGCCCAAAATGCACAACTGGCCTGCGCCAACGACCCAGATGCCGACCGATTTGCCGTTGCAGTACAACGAGCGGATGGTCAATACCAAATGCTGACTGGCGATCAAGTTGGCACACTATTTGGGGACTATTTGCTCTCCAAAACCGATGCCTCAAAGCAGTTGGTTGGCAACACCATCGTCTCATCCAGTTTACTCGGTAATATTGCGCAGGCGAAAGGTGCAAAATACTACCAAACCTTGACTGGCTTTAAATGGTTGACTAACGTGGCGATGCAACAACAAAGCGATGAACAGCAGTTCTTATTCGCCTATGAAGAAGCATTAGGTTACACCATAGGGCAAACCGTTTGGGATAAAGATGGCCTTTCGGCCATGGTGGCATTTGCACAACTAGCGGCCGAATTATACAGCCAAGGTAAGACTATTTGGGATCAACTCGAAACCATTTACCGCCAGCACGGTTTTTACATTAATGCACAACGTAGCATTAAGTTAGACCCTAACTCACCGCCGATCGGTGATAAGCTTCGCGCCACACCGCCAACGGAAATCGCCGGTCGAAAAGTGCTCATGATCGACGATCTCAAATCACTAACACGTTATATTGCCGATGGAACAACGCAAGTGATTCAACTTCCTGCTAGCGATGTATTGACCTATCACTTGGAAGGCGGAGCGAGAGTGATTGTCCGCCCGTCGGGCACTGAGCCTAAATTGAAATGCTATTACGAGGTCGTCGGAACCTTTGAAGCAGGAGAAGATTTCGCCAGCGCCGAGAAAAAAGCTGACGAGCAAATGGCGATGCTTATCGCAGAACACCAACACAGCTTGTAGCACTCATTGCTGGATAAGCACAACGAAATAACAGGCCGTCTTCAGTTCATTGTTGGCGGCATTTTTATTTCATCTGTTTAGGTGAACAATGCCTGCGACTACAACGCTCTTTTCCCTCCAGTGGATGACAGTTGTATGCGCAATTTTGTACAATCGCTTGACCCAACCTTGTGGCTTGATAGATTCATCACTTCCAGCAAAGGAATTACTATGGATAGCACACTATTGAACCACGTACATTTGGAACCTCGAGGTCGCCTCTTTGGGCAAGGCGCACTGGCCATGCTACCGCTGAGTATTGCCGTTTTACCATGGGGCTTATTGGCAGGATCATTTGCGATTGAAAGTGGCCTGACCGTATTAGAGAGCCAAGCACTCTCTGCGGTTTTATTTGCAGGCTCAGCGCAACTCGTCGCCACGGGGATGTTTAAAACAGGTGCAGGGCTGTTGACTCTGCTGATCACCACATTTTTCATCACTTCTCGCCATTTTCTCTACAGCGTTTCCATGCGCAGCAAAATCAGCCCACTCCCGACACGTTGGCGTTTAATTCTGGGTTTTCTGCTCACTGATGAGCTGTTTGCGGTCTGCGGACAACAAAATGAAAAACAGTTTAACCGTTGGTACGCGCTTGGTGCAGGTTTAAGCTTCTATTTAGTTTGGAATTTGGCCACACTGGTCGGCATTATTGCAGGCAGCTACATCCCCGCTTTAAACGAGTTGGGGTTGGAATTTGCAGTCGCGGCTACTTTTATCGCCATTGTCATTCCGAACATTAAAAACATACCGATACTCGTTGCTGTCATCAGTGCCCTAGTGTTATCGGTAAGCCTGACTCTTTGGCAAGTTGAAGGTAGCTTAATGCTAGCAAGCATTGGCGCAATGTGTGCAGGTTATGTTTCTGAAGTTTTACTCTGTTCGAGCAGGAGGAACCAACGATGATTCTGCTTTCTATCCTCGCCATGACCGCTTTGGTCTTTATGAGCCGTTATCTGTTCTTAGAGCCTAAATTACCGCTGTGTCTCAACCCAGTTATCCAGCGCTTACTCACTTATTCTAGCCCTGCTGTATTAACTGCTATTTGGGCTCCGATTGTGTTCCTGCCAGAGCAAACACTTTGGCTTGATCGCCATAATCCCTACTTGTGGGCCGCAGCATTAGCGGGACTGATTGCATGGAGAACCAAGAATGTCCTGCTGACCACGATCATCAGCATGGCGACTTTCTTTTTGCTAAATTTAACGCTCTTAGCCCATTAAAGACAGAGGCTGCGGTTAATACTGATAATAACCGCAGCCCGAATAGCGCAAATCAGTTTTATTGCGCTAGCCATTCAATCTCGATTAAGGTCTGCTCTCCACATTTAAGACGCCCTAAAAAGAGATCGCCACAATGCACTTCTCCAACTCCTTGTGGCGTTCCGGTCATCACAACGTCACCATCACACAGCGATGTGTAAGATTTCAGCTCTTCTAAAATGATGGCGGGTGAATAGATCATTTGGTTTACACCACCGCACTGAACCCGAACACAATTGATGAATAGCTCTAACTGCAACTTATTGATGTCGATACCATGCAATGGCACAAATCGGCTAAGTACTGCTGAACCGTCAAATGCTTTCGCCCTCTCCCAAGGTAAACCTTTTGCTTTAAGCTGAGATTGCAGTACTCGCTTAGTCAGATCTAACCCCAAACCAACCGCGCTATATTGACCTTTTTTGATCAAAAAACAAATTTCAGCTTCATAGTGAAGCGTCTCTTGGTGAAACGAGGATAGAGTGGTTGTGATGCTCGTGTTGGGTTTATTAAACACCACCATTTGTTCTGGAATTGTGTTATTAAGCTCTTGAATATGTTCAATATAGTTCCGTCCAACACACAATACTTTAGACGGGGTTATCTTCTGTTTATCCAAACGAACCGAATACATATACTCTTCCTTGAGATGACTAAGATCGTCGAGTTTACCTCATCTACAGCGCGAGTGAATGGATTTGCATCTTCATTAGATAAAAGTAAGATCTTCGACTCAAAATTCATGGCACCTTGACTATTTTGAACATCACTACATAACATTCTCTTTAATAAATCATCAATAAAAACAACATGTAAACATCATGAATCAGTAATTAAACATTCATTTAAAACATCTACTTTACTCACATCAAACCGTTCGAGCACTGAAGCTCATTGATTATGAATAAGGTAAATAAAATGAAAAAAACAACAATCGCAACCGCAATTCTTACAGCATTGGTATCAGGTTCTTCTTTTGCTGCGACCGTTTACAAAGCGGATGGAAATGAGCTTAAAGTTGGTGGACGTGCAGAATTTCGTGGCGATTTCGGTGGTGATGACAAAGGCAAAGAAATTGAAGGCACGATGAAAAACAAAAGCCGTGCGCGTTTGAACATTACAGGTTCAACAGAAATCTCTGACTCTTTGAAAGGTTTTGCAACCTATGAAGCAGAGCAAACGGTTAATTCCTCCGCCAGCAACGATAAAAATTCTGATTTCAACCAACGTTACCTATTTGCAGGTTTACAAGCTGATTTTGGTGCTATTTCTGTCGGCCGCCAAGATACGGCTGGCGTGCAAATTTCTCAAATGTCAGACATCGGTACTTATACTGGCGCTCAAAAAGAGTTCATCAACGCAGGTAATGAGCAAATCAACAACACTTTCCTCTACGCAGGTACATTTGATGCCCTCAATGTGAAAGCAAGCTTTATTGCAGGCGAAGAAAAAGACACCGATGGCTTCGGTCTTTCTGCAATTTATAACTTACCTATCGGCCTTGGTTTAGGCTTGGGCTACGCAAGCAACGATAATGGCACAGGCCAAGGTGCGGCGAATCAAATTATTGCCGGTGTGAATTACACGTTGGACGATTTGTACTTAGGCCTGACCTATACACAAGGGGATTTGGACGATAAAGCGAAGAGCGAATTCAACGGGATTGAATTTGCTGCGCAATACAAAATCACAAGTAACTTCCGCTTGATTGGTGTGTATCAAAAAACGGAAAATGAAACTGCAAACGTCACAACGACGAAAAGTGATTTTGCTGAGTTGACAGGGCGTTATGATTTCAATAAATCAATCTACACTTACGTTGCCTACAAAATGAACAACCTAGATAAAAAAGACCTCGGCACTGCGTATGATGCAAAAGACTCTATTCGCCTAGGTCTACGTTACAACTTCTAATTTTAATTATACGAACGCATATACTCCCTAAGGATATCATCCTTTTGGCCAGGCACTCGCTTGGCCTTTTTTATTTGCCGGTATTGCACCAAAATGAAACACATTGCACTAGGCTAGACCATGCTTAACAGAGCCAACAATATAAGTTCACTATTTTTCAATAAGTTAAAGGTGGCACACAACCTGCTATGGAATAAGTACAAATGCATGGCAGCGTTTGTGCTTCTTTTCAGTGCTAAGGCAGAGCACTGGCCGTTCATGTTCTTTCGCCCTCTTTTTAAGGGGGCTTTTTTTATCCCATAACCACAGCCCATACGCAAAATGTTTGGCGTTTCAGACAAGTGGGAATCAGCAGGGATAACACTTGCTCAAATTTATTGAACCACTCCATTCATTTCAGAGATTGGTTTAACGCTGATAAGTCAGTATGATTCAACGACTTTTTCTATAACCCTCTTCTCTATGACCAAAATACTTCACCACCCAATCCAAGGGGCAAGTTGGATGCTAATCGCAGGCCTCGCCTTTGCGATAGTCAATAGCCTTGCTCAAGTCGCCAGTATCAATTATGGCCTGTCATCTACCACGGTGGCGCTGGTTCAATATGCCATCGCGTTAGTCGTTATTTTGCCGTATTTATCAACGTTAGGGATCCGCTACTCGCTGCGCACCGAGCATTTAAGCATGCATATTTTCCGTGTGTTTTTATCTGTGATTGGCATACAACTCTGGTTATGGGCACTCGCCTATCCCGTACCCATTTGGCAAGGTATTGCACTGCTGATGACCTCTCCTCTGTTTGCCACGATTGGCTCAGGCCTTTTTTTAAAAGAGAAAGTGGGTACAGCACGCTGGGGAGCAACATTAACTGGCTTTGTCGGGGCGATGATCATCCTTGAACCTTGGGCTGACGATTTCAACTGGGCATCGTTGCTGCCTGTTGGCGCGGCATTTTTTTGGGCTTGTTACTCTTTGATGGTGAAAAAACTGTCTGCCCATGACTCACCGTCTACTATGGTGGTCTACCTTTTGGTACTGATCACACCGTTCAATCTACTGCTCGCTTTACCAGATTGGCAAACACCTCAAGGGAGCACTCTATGGCTCATATTGCTTTTTGCGGGTGCGATGACAGCACTGGCTCAATGGGCGATCGTTAAAGCCTATGCGGTGGCAGATGCGTCTTTTGTGCAACCTTTTGATCACGCGAAGCTGCCACTGAATGTTTTGGCGGGTTGGTTAGTGTTTGGCTGGGCACCACCCGGGCGATTATGGCTTGGCGCTGCCATCATTATCGCTTCAGTGGCCTTTATTACTCACTGGGAAACAAAAAAATCTTCGCGTTGAAATAAAAAGTCACTCAACTCTTTCCTATTCTCTAAGCAATGCTTCTTGAGGAAAACACGATGGCAAAACCGATAAAAATCACACTATACCGATGGGCTGGAAGTTGGGGTCCATTTAAAGTCACCATCCCTTGCGGCGAGTGTACGCTCACCAAAGACATTTTGACTGACACCTTCAACAATGAACTGGAGGGCATTCCCATCGAGTTAGAAGTCAAAGACTGGCTATCGTACTGGTGGGAACCCTTGAAATTGGGCGCATGGCACGCCCCAATATTGGTCGTTGAAGGTAAAGTGATCAGCCAAGGAGAAGCGTTAAATCGAGGTATTTTGGTTCAATCGGTGATCAAAGAATGGGCACAACGTGACGAGTTAACTGGCAATATTGTGTATGGAAAAGCCACTTGCCCGTACTGCGTAAAAGCAAAGAAATTGCTGGATGAAGCGGGAATTCAATACACCTATCATGATGTCGTCAAAGAAAGTGCGGCGCTGTACCGGATGATCCCAGAAGTTAAAGCCATCATCGGTCAAAAAACGCCCGTCACCGTGCCACAAATTTGGCTAGAAAGCCGCTATATCGGCGGATGTGATAAATTGGAAGATTGGCTAACCAAAAAAAGTCAGTAGTGCCCCAGAGCATCTGGTTACTTTAGAAGAAAAAGTACTGACACCTCAGAAACCGCCGACTCTTTAGTCAGTAATGGTATACGGGCTCTTTGTGGACGAATGGTGGACGAATTTGCACAGTCATTTTTACCCCAGTAAATAAAGCAAAGCCCCAGCTTGTTACCAAGCTAGGGCTTTTTGATTCTTAGGCATTCACTATTTGCTGAATTTCTTCACTAGCGTTTTAATGAAAGACTTTTTCTTTGCTTGTGGTTTGCCATGCATTGCATCATACATCGCTTTTTTTGCGACCAATTGACCAACGTAAGCACCACCTAATTCATAACCCATGAATCACCTCAACATGTAATTTATTTACCTGACGAGGTGTATATTAGTCCAAAAAAGAACAAAAACAAGACTTGAGTCACAAAATAAAGTAATTAATTTTCAGTTAACCGCGTTTAGGCTGCTTATAGGTTTTACCAGCAGCCAAGTAAGTTTCTTTCTGCTTAACTTCAAACATGGTTTCAAAAAACCAAGCAACAAACTTAATAACGTCATCGCCTTCATTCATAATGTGTTCGACAAACTCTTCTTCTTCACCTTGCTCATTTTCTTGCAACACGACGTGGTAAATGCGTTGCTCCCCATCCACTTCGGCTAAAGCAAACTGACCCACTAACGATAAGGCTGCTTCAGCAATATCTTGATCTTCACATACTTTCAGCATATCTAACGCTTGAGGAAGTGTTTTTTGCTCGCACAAGCTTTTGACTAATGCTTGAAATTCATCTTGTTGCATTGATTTTTCCGTCGAATTAATGTCGCCGAGATTATACCTCAAATTATTTCTCTTGTGCCGACATGTACGATGTAAATGCACCACTAGACTTAAACCACTTCAAACCGGAAGGGTATAAACAGCATTAAGCGAATTTGGTTTGACGTAAGCGATAGGAAGAACACAACACCAAAAACATAGCGCAACTGGTTGCTAAATAGAACCAGCCTAGCGACATCTGACTCGTGATCCATCTTTCCACCAAGTATCCCCCTAAAAATCCAGCTAAACACATTTGAATGGAGCCAGATAGAGCCGCAACGGAACCCGCTTGAGTTTTGTGTGGCCCGAGCAGCATGCTGGTGGATAATGGAAATGAGATACCTTGCGCAATCGTTAACCAAGTAAATCCCCACACTAAATTGAACACGCTCATCGGTGTTATCAGTAACCAAACACCGGCAAAAGCCATAATGACAATCGCCAAAGCAAGTAAACGTTGGGATGAAAAACGATCATTGAGTAAGTTAACGGCAACACTGCCTATCATCAAACCCGCGGAAGGGACGATCATTACGGTTCCATAATCGGCGGCCGTTAACCCCAGCTTGTTTTGCAAGAGAAAAGGCAGCACCGACAGAGTCACTAAACTAGATAAATAGCTGATCCAGTTGTAACTGGCGCTGGTCAGCACTTGGGAATTTTTCAAGAGTAGCAAGTAGTTATGCAATACGGCCTTCGGTTGAAACCGATGTTTCGCGTATGGCAACGTTTCTGGCAATATCCACCAACCTAAAATAAAAATGGTACAGATATACACTAATACGAACACAAACACGGACTGCCAACTTAAATGAAAGGCAAGCCACCCACCGAGCACAGGGGCAATAATTGGCATAATTGAGGCGGTGATGGCGATGTAAGAAAGCGCCTTTGTTAATTGCAGACCATCATAACTGTCGCGCAGCACACTGCGGCCAAGAACAGAAGCACTTCCCGCGCCAAGCCCTTGCAGTAGGCGACCAGCAGCCAACGCATGAAAATTATCCGAAAAACAGACACACAATACTGTACCGGCCAAGTAGATCCCCTGCCCGAGTAAAAATGTCGGGCGTCTACCAACCGCATCAGACAATGGCCCGTAAAAAAGCTGTGACATCCCAAACGCCACTAAAAAGAGCGTGACGAGCCATTGAATACTGGCTTGGTCAACCATTAAGTCTCGGCTGATCAGCGGCAGTGCAGGTAAATAGATGCTCACCCCAACTTGGCCCGTGGCAATGATCATCATCGCCAATAACATCGGCGTCTTTTTAAATGGTGTGCTAGCGAGAGTTTTCATGGGTTGCTAAGTGAGCTCTTATCGTCGGTAGATGTGGTGTCAAAATACGTTTTCAGTATATATTGGCAACTCAGATTTGATAATAAAGCACTCAGGAAATGAATTAGTTCCAATGAGGAATGAGTAGGGTAGCAATGGATTGGATACAAAATGTTAAAACATACATGCGTGTGGTTGAAGAAGGCAGCTTTAACGGCGCGGCACGTAAGCTCAATACCACCAGCTCAGCCATCAGTAAACGAGTACATTGGCTGGAAGAGAAAATTGGCGTGCAGTTACTTAAGCGCACCACACGAACGGTGACACAAACCGAAGCGGGTGCTCTCTTTTATGAGCGAGCAAAAGCACAACTTGAAAGTTGGCAATCGGTGGTTGATGAAACACGCTCTGTCAGCCAAACTCCCGCTGGCCTGCTAAAAATTGGGGCGACACTCTCTGTGGGCTCAAAATTTTTGGTGCAGTATTTAGATGAATTTCTACAGCGCTACCCTGACATTCGAATCCAACTGACCACAACAACTCCGGGGCAATTGCCCGAACTTCACCTTGATTTATTCATCAGCCGAGAAATTGACCAACTCAACTCCCTCAGTTTTAAAGCCTCACCCCTATTTGAACATAGGGCCGGCTTTTATGCTTCTCCTAACTATATTGAAAAATATGGTATGCCCAAATCTGCCGAACAGCTTCAACAGCACAATGTCTTGATTTGGGGAGAACACACAACGCGCGAATTAAAAACCTCAACGGGCAAACGCCTATCGTTATCGGGTAACTTCGCGACAACCAATCCAGAAGCACTTTTCTATGCAGGCAAAAATGGCATGGGAGTGATTGTCACCAACGACGTGATGGTCAAAGAAGAGCTACGTTTGGGCAATCTGGTACGTTTGCTACCCGATATCACCGTTGATCAAGCAACGGTTTACGCTTATTACCCTAAACTTGATTATCAACACACTCGAACTCATTTATTTCTCAACTACTTAAAAGAAAAATTAACGAATGAAGCTAGGTAACTAAATTGGGGTTACGTCTATTTCCATCACAAAATTGTCCACCAGAGCAAATTTACCCTAGACAAAAAAGTACTCATAAAACTCTGCAACTAAGCCGCTGAATAACCAATATTTTATTTTTTTACGTCTCAAGTACCCATCATTGCGAGTGGCAAAACTGCGCAATGTCGACCATAGTCACTAAGTGCATATTCTAAAAAAACAGAGTACGACATATGACTAAAACATCATTGGCTAGGGATGCAGTTAGTCTAAACACCATTAACGAGCTCATGCTGCTCGATGGCTCTGAGTTACATGATCGGGCCACATTGGTGCTGCATACACATTTTCAAACCTGCTGTACATGCATCGTCGAGTTAGACAAATGGCATTACAGAGCTCACACCTTATCTCATGCTGGTGAGACGCCAGACAACAACGACACGGGTTATCCGCTCAGGGGAACACCGTGTGAGCAAGTGTGGAAATCAAAACAGGAATACTGTCTGTTTCCATCACAAGTGACCAAAATTTTTCCTGATGACAAGTTTCTAATTGAAAATAAGATTGATGCCTATATCGGTATTCCCCTACGTGCCAAGAATGGCGAAATACTCGGAATGCTAGTGTCTACCTTCTATTCTCCCATCGAAGATGAGGAATTCGTGATTGGCTACCACCGAATCATTGCGAACATAGTCGTTCACAGCCTGCGCAATAAGTGGTTGAGCGAACGCTCTGACAGCTTGGTTAATCAACTTAGTTACGAAGTTTCTCACGACAACCTGACCGATTTAATGAACCGCAGTTATCTAGCTGACAAATTAGAACGCTTAGTTGAAACAACCAATGAACCGTTTACTCTTGCTTATTTAGACATCGATAATTTTAAATCGATCAATGACTTATATGGGCACTATATTGGCGACCAAATCATTAAGTTTGTGGCTAATGCCATCATTAAAAGCGTTCCGGAAGAGAATTTGGCATTTCGAATCGCAGGGGATGAATATGCGTTTATCACCTTCTCTAATGATCCGTTGCAAATCTGCCGCTGTATATTGGATAAGCTAAATACAGGTTATGTCGATGCATCACATCGCATTAAAATTAGCTTAAGCATTGGCATTTCAAGGAAAACTCAAGAGACAATCACGGCCGATCAACTGATTCTCAATGCCTGTTTAGCACTCAAAGAGTGTAAGCAAACTCGCGGTAGTAATATCCGTTGCTATGATACCCATCTGAGTGACCAATACCATCGTCAAACCCAAATCACAGAAGCTCTACGCCGTGAACTCAATAAGTTAACCAGTAAAAATAGTGAACTATTTGTGGTGGCGCAACCGATCGTCAGTCGTCACCAAGAACAGTGGAACTATTTTGAGATTCTCACTCGCTGGAATAGCGAAACTCTGGGTGCGATTTCACCGATTGAGTTTATCGATACTGCTGAGCAGTCAGGTTTAATTGTGGAATTAGGAGAACGCATTGTTGAGCTGGCATGCCTAGCAAAAGTTGAGCTAGAGGAGGGCTTAGGCTACAAGGTAAAATTAGGACTTAACTGTTCGGCACATGAACTGATCAACTCCAAGCGCTATCTCGAACACTTAATGCAAACCATTACTCAATACGGCTTTGAGCCTAATGAATTCACAATTGAGCTCACCGAAACAGTACTACTTTCACAAACCAGTGAAGTTAGATACATCTTAGATAAGCTCAGACTACTTGGTTTTACCATCGCGCTTGATGACTTTGGCACTGGCTATTCGAGCTTGAATTACATCCATAGCTACCCCATCGATTGCATTAAAATTGATGCCACTTTTATCAAAAACATGGTGTGTAACGAAACAGCGGAGCGCGTAGTTTGGTTGATTATTCAATTGGCAAATCAACTTCGAGTTGATCTCGTCGCAGAAGGGGTGGAGAACCAAGAAGCTCTGGAGAAACTCTATGCTATGGGCTGTGAACAGATCCAAGGTTACTATTTTTCAAAGCCAGAAACACCGCACTCTATCGTGACTCACTGGAACAACATGAGCCATGTACGGCGCGCATAAAAAACCCTCACTCTGAAAGTGAGGGATTACTAATATCCATTATGCTATCAAATTAAGACTCTTGGTCAGCCGAAGACTCACTGGTGGCATACCGCAGTTCTTGCTGCTGAAGCATAGAATCGAGTTCATTACGCCTTGCAACAAACCCCGCCATCTCTTTTTTAGGCACTGAGTTTGCCATTGGTATGTTGGCGGTCATGGCATTCACTGCGCGATCTCGAACCATCAGCTCATAATGCAGATGAGGCCCAGTGACTCGGCCCGATTGCCCAGATAAACCGATCCGCTCACCTCGCGATACTTTCTGACCTTTACGCACTAAAATTTTACTCAAATGCAAATAGCGTGTTTTGTAAGTACTGCCATGTTGTATCACCACGTAATTACCCGCATAAGGGTGCTTACGCGTCATGATCACCGTACCATCGCCAGTCGAGAATACCGGAGTACCGACTGGTACACCAAAATCAGTACCATTGTGCGGAGCCACTCTTTTTGTGACTGGGTGCAGGCGATGCGCATCAAAGTTAGAGGTAATGCGTTTATTTGTCGTCGGATAGCGTTGAAATGCGCGCTGTAAACTATCGCCATTTTTGTCATAGTACTGCCCATCACGGTGTAAATAAGCAGAAACGTCTTTGCCTCGACTGTAGATTTTAATCGCTTGGATTTCACGATTGCCCGTCAATTTCTCACCGACAAATTGACGAGATTGAACCACTTCAAATCGATCGCCAACCCTAAGATCACGAGAGAAATTGAGTTTATCTTTAAGTAAAGAAACGATCTGTTCTATCTCAGCGCTGCCTAACCCTATCGAATTGACCGACTGAGAAAAGCTGCCTTGAATCTCGCCAACCATGGCGAACTCTTTCCATACACCCGGTATTTTAACATCTTGAAACTCATAGGTACCATCATCTAAACGTGAATATACCGCGCGCTCGACTAGGCTAAATTCTAGCTCCATTTTGGAAAGCGCATTTCCATTTTGCGCTTTCCAAAACCTGAGGATGTTGCCAGGTTTTAACGTATCCAATGCGAGGTAGTTTAAATCGGTTTCCATAATCTTCATCAAGTCTTGGTAACCAAAGCCAAGTTGATTAAAGATAGTACTTAAATTGTCACCAGATTTAATCTCATATTCAAAATCCGGAAGATTTTTTACCTCAATAGCATCAGATAAAATCGACTGAACAATTTGAGTTTCGGTAATAGAGAGCTCAATTTGGCGCTGTAAGGAGCTATCCTGAATAGACGAGGAAAATGCGATGGCCGCGACAATCGGTAGGCCAATAATCGACGCTTTTTTTGGAAGTGAAAGCTCAGAAAAGCGCAGAATGAGAGAACGAGGAAGCACTATCTATCCTGTGGATTAAGTCAAAAGAGCCTCAAGATTAAGACTTTCTGTTTCAAAAGTCACCTATATCGTGTGATTCTATGGTCAAAAAAGGCACCGGAGTGCCTTATAATAAATCAACAATTACACGTAAAAATGAGTACTGTCCTAATCATATTTCACGCTTTCACAAGATTTATCAACAACCTATTGATAAGTCGTTACTAGGCTATTTTCCTCGCCAAAACCATTGGCAATGTACTGGTCAGCGCTAGGATCGTTAACCCATTGTTGGTCATCCAACAAGTAACGAAATTGAAATTCAGCATCTTTAGGCAAACGGGTTTTAAATTTAAAACTATTACTTTTCGCCACCTTTTTCATCGGTTCTGGTTGCCAGTCAAGAAAGTCCGCTACTATCGCAACATTGCCAGCCGTATCTGGGGCGTCCACTTCAAAGGTCACTTCGACTTCTTCTTTTGTTTTAAAAAAACGTTTATTGATCATCACAAACTCCATCTCTGTATAAAAAACATCCTACCCAGTGAATCATAAGAAAATAGACTCACATCCACAACTCTAAATAGTAAAAATTCCGCCGCCGAACCACTATATTTATAACCTCAGTTGAATATTCACCCCTCTTTACAGCATTTTAAATGAGCGTAGAATCCACCGCGCTTTCTATTTTCCCCTATTTTCAATAAGGTTATCAATTATGTTTGCCGTATATGAATCCTATAAAGCCGGTCTGCTACGACCAAAACAGTGGCTAAATAATATCAGTGCAGGTTTGATTGTAGGGGTTGTCGCTCTGCCACTGGCAATGGCATTTGCTATTGCTTCTGGCGTGAAACCGGAGCAAGGGATATACACCGCCATTATTGCAGGCGTTATCGTTTCACTGTTTGGCGGCTCGCGAGTGCAGATAGCCGGCCCAACGGGCGCTTTCATCGTGATACTTGCTGGAATTGTTAGCCAGTATGGGGTCAGCGGGTTGCAGATAGCCACTATGATGGCCGGTGTGATTCTATTGGTTCTGGGGGTCGCAAAACTCGGTAGCATCATCCGCTATATTCCTGACCCCGTAATCGTCGGCTTCACCAGCGGTATCGGTGTCATCATCTGGGTTGGGCAATGGCAAGAATTCTTCGGCCTCCCCAAGATCGAAGGTGAGCATTTTCATCAAAAATTAGTGTCTATTTTCCATGCCTTTCCGCAGATGGATTGGGCCACAACAGGCCTTGCGTTATTTTCACTCGCGCTGGTTATCTTCGGTCCTAAGATCCCGAAGCTCTCGAAAGTGCCAGGGCCACTGCTTGCTCTCGTCACCGTTACCGTGTTGCAATATTTTGTTGGCTTTGAAGGGATCCGCACGATTGGATCGGCTTTTGGAGGCATACCTCAAGGACTGCCAGAGTTTTCGCTTCCAGAAGTTAGCTTCTCTCAAATTATTCTATTGATTGGCCCTGCTTTTGCGATTGCCATGCTAGGTGCGATTGAATCATTGCTTTCTGCGGTGGTCGCCGATGGTATGGCGGGCACCAAACACAACTCAAACCAAGAATTAGTCGGCCAAGGTATCGCTAATATCGTGGCTCCTCTCTTCGGTGGTATTGCAGCAACAGGCGCCATTGCACGTACTGCAACCAATATACGCAACGGGGGGACAAGCCCACTTTCGGGCGTGGTGCACTCGCTCACTCTGGTCATTATCCTTATTGCACTTGCACCATTAGCCGTCAATATTCCACTGGCAGTACTCAGTGCTATTTTGTTCGTCGTAGCATGGAACATGAGTGAAGTTCCCCACTTTATTAAATTGGTTAAACGTGCACCCAAAGCCGATGTGGTTATTTTGTTGCTAACCTTTGGATTAACCGTGTTTGCTGACTTAGTTGTCGCCGTCAACATCGGGGTGATCATCGCTACCCTTCACTTTGTAAAACGTATGGCATCTAGTGTTGAGGTAAAAGCCAGTACACACCATGAGCTCAGTGCTGAGCTGCTTCGTCATGGGCAAACTCAGTTACCAAGAGAGCTCGCCGTTTATGCCTTAGAAGGCCCATTTTTCTTTGCTGCGGCTGAAACCTTTGAGCGTGTGATGAGCAGCATTCAAGAGCAGCCAGAAATTTTAATTATTCGCCTTAAATGGGTTCCATTTATGGATATTACTGGCCTGCAATCCATTGAGGAAATGATCGAAAACTTCCATAAAAAGAATGTGCAAGTGTTGATCTCTGGTGCAAATACTCGTGTTGCAATGAAACTGAAAAAAGCGGGGATTGTTGATTTGGTCGGTGAAGATAATTTCTTTAGTCAATTCGATGATGCGCTCAGCGTTAGCCTACAACGTTTGAATATCAGTACAGCTCAATAAAGCTCATTGGACCTATACATTTTTGGCCTTTAGCCTACGGTTAAAGGCCTTTGACTGACCCGTCCCTCTTACCTTAACCGCCCAATTTTCCTCAGCCCTCCTTAACTCTTTTTAAAACGCACGCCTCAACCACCAACAGATTATTAACCAATGCAACAATAACAAAACAAATGACCATGTTATCTGAGAATAACAGCTCTTTTGTTTGAATACTTAACCTTGATTAATGAATAGTATTGCAAGCCATCTTAAAAATAGATATTCTTGCCTGCAATGACTAAATAGAGCTATTTAGTGCATTTTTATGCCACCAGTTGGTGACTATTGACCCGCAGTAATACGAGACACGACATGCAAGATAACGCTCAAACTATTGAAGCTCCTGTAGCACCAACACAAAGTAGCTTTTGGATGTTTTTCATCCCTTCGTTAATTGGTCTATTTTTGTTTATGGCGCCAATTAGCTACCAAGGTGACTTAACCATTCCAGTTGCCGTCCTTGCTAAATCTATCCAAGCTATTTTGGGCGATTACCTTGTTGCAATAGTGACAGTGATCATCGCCTTTATGTCTGCAGCTTCCATTTTATGTAAAATTTTTCAACCTGCATTCATTACAAAGAGTCCTTTCTTAAATGGGCTTTTTAATCCATCGGCTCTTTGGTTAGCCGTCCGTGTATTTGGTGGTATCGCCGTCATCATGACGTTTTTCCAAATCGGCCCTAAGGCTATCTGGGAAGAAAACACTGGCGGTATGGTTCTTGAGGGTTTATTACCCACTTTATTTTCTGTATTTATTTTTGCAGGGCTTTTGCTGCCTTTACTACTTAACTTCGGGCTACTGGAGCTATTTGGTAGTTTATTAAGCAGAATCATGCGTCCAGTTTTCAACCTTCCAGGCCGTAGCGCAATCGACTGCATGGCTTCTTGGTTGGGCGACGGTAGTGTCGGTATTTTGCTGACCAGCAAACAGTACGAAAGCAAATTCTACACACAGCGTGAAGCCGCTATTGTTGGTACAACGTTTTCTGCCGTTTCAATTACCTTCAGCTTAGTCGTTATTGCGCAAGTTAAGCTAGAGCATCTGTTCCTACCTTTTTATGGCACCATTTGCCTTGCAGGCTTTGTTGCAGCGATCATCATTCCTCGCCTGCCACCATTAAGTTTCAAAAAGAACACTTATATTGATGGTACCTCTCCAGCTAAAGATGCCGATGCAGTTCCAAACGGACATACCTCGTTCTCATGGGGGATGGAATTAGCACTGGCGAAAGCAAGCCAAGTTAAATCTGCGAAATCGATCTTCGCTGAAGGCATGCGTAACGCTGTTGATATGGTGTTTGGTGTGCTACCTGTCGTGATGGGCTTGGGTACTCTGGCTCTGATTGTTGCAGAATACACCTCTGTATTTTCTGTATTGGGCCAACCGTTTATTCCTTTTCTAGAATTACTTGGTGTACCTGAGGCTGTTCAAGCATCTCAAACCATTGTGGTCGGCTTTGCGGATATGTTTATTCCCGCGATTCTTGCAGCTTCCATTGATAATGAAATGACACGTTTCGTGATTGCAGCCATGTCAGTGACTCAGTTGATCTATATGTCTGAAGTGGGTGCGTTAATGTTAGGCAGCAAAATTCCTGTCAACATCCTTGAGCTGTTTGTCATATTTATTCTGCGTACGCTCATTACACTGCCAGTGATAGCTGGTGTAGCACATCTCATTTTTTAGTAAACAATGCAGCAGTAACGGCACTAATAACATTTCAATATGCAAGTCCCCACTTATGTGGGGATTTTTTTGTTCTAAACTAAAGATTGATTCGACCAAATTAACAGAAATATAAATAGAAAATAATTTCATTGATTAAATTATCACCTTATACTTTTAGCCTATGCTCTAAGAAAAAAGCAGAAGTAAATAAGGTAGTTTATGATGAGATGGATAACCGCTTTACCACTTATTTTTTTCAGCTTATTTGTTCATGCTGCAAGCTTAACTATTACCCTCCCAAACCAAGATCGGGTTACTTATTCTCTTGCACAATTGGCAGAGATACTGCCTCGTGAAACCTTCACGACTCAGCTTCCTTGGTTACCAAAAGAAAATACTTTCACTGGTTTTAAAGTTATTGATTTAATTAATCATTTGCAAGTTGGACAGGTTTCTTCTGTATCATTTTTGGCCATTAATGATTACGCCGCTAATATTGCAATTGAAAACTTAACTCGCTATGAACCCATTATTGCTTATCACATGAATGGCGATGAAATGAAAATAAGAAACAAGGGGCCGTTTTGGCTGATCTACAATCTAGATAAATATCCACAAATAGACAATGGCATTTATTACACCCAAATGGTGTGGCAGTTAGAAAAACTATTGATTCACGGTAAATAATGAATTTTACAAAACACAGCACTTTACACCCCTTGCTATACCGGGCAAAAACACTGTTGATTGTCCTGTCAGCCACCTTGATCGTCGCTAATTTGTATATACTTTCGACCACACGCTCTTTAGCCAACTCCTATACCGACCAACGTAACTATGCAACTTGGTATTTATTCCAGCTCACCAAAGAGTATTCTGAGCTGGTTGCTTCGATTCCTTATTACTTAGATTCACAGGAGAAGAGAGCGCACACTTGGCTGCAGTATGAGCTGATTTGGAGCCGTTTTGACTTGATTCTAACGAGTAAGGAATCGGATAATTTTATGGGTAGAACGGATTCCCAGCATTTCTTTAAGAACAACTTTGATGATTTCAAAATATTAGAAAGCTTATTGCTGGCCGTTAAAGATCAAAAGTCATTGGCTGTATTTGAAAAACATGCCCACTTGATTTACGACCAAGTTATCGGCTATGTAAACCAAAACTTTCAACTGCAAAGCCCTATCTATCTAGAGCAAAAAGAAAAAGCAAATAGGCTAACACAGGTACAATTTCTGCTGATGTTCTTGATGCTGGGTTGCATTGGCTTAGTTAGCTATATTTTTCATAAAGAAGCGGTTGCTCAGCGTACCTTAGCATTAACTGACCCTCTAACTGGGCTTGCTAACCGCCTTGCTATGTTTGAAGAGCTGAATCAAATTTCTACCAACAACCCCTTCTCTCTCTTTCTTCTCGACTTAAATGGCTTTAAGCCCATTAACGACCAAAATGGTCATAAAGCAGGGGACAGTGTGTTGCAGCAAGTAGCGTTTCGCTTAACACATTCGATTCCAACCTTTGATTATTCGGTATTTCGTATGGGGGGTGATGAGTTTGCCCTGATCATCCATAGCGTAGATGCGATGGAACTGAGCATTATGCAACGCCACATTAAAGCGTGTTTTAAAGAGAATTTCTTCGTGGATAATGGAGTGGGAGCAAAACTTTCAACCAGTATCGGTATTGCCTCTTTTCCTAAAGATTCAGCCAATATTAATCAATTAATACATATTGCGGATAAGAATATGTATGCCATGAAGTTTCTACAAAAAAGCCCCTCTGTATGAGGGGCAAAGTTACCATCGCTTTATAGTTATAATGAGTCCGCTATTATTTCAGGTTAGTCGCTGCAATAAGTGATTAGCCGAAATCGCCATTGACATATCCCATGGTTCTATCATCTTTAGGATTGTTGAAAATCACTTGTGTATCATTGTGTTCAACCAATTCCCCCATTAAGAAAAACGCTGTGCGATCAGAAATACGACGCGCTTGCTGCATTGAGTGCGTGACAATAACGATGGTGTAATTCTTTTTCAGCTCTTCCATCAATTCTTCAATTTTGTGTGTTGCAATCGGGTCAAGGGCGGACGTTGGTTCATCCATCAAAATCACATCCGGCTCCATCGCTATCGTACGTGCGATGCACAAACGCTGTTGTTGACCACCAGAGAGGCCAAACGCATGTGACTTCAAACGATCTTTTACTTCATTCCACAACGCCGCGCCGCGCAATGAGCGCTCAACCACTTCATCGATGTGCTTTTTATCTTTAATCCCTTGTGCACGTAACCCATACGCCACGTTTTCATAAATACTCATTGGGAACGGATTTGGCTTTTGGAACACCATTCCCACTTTGATACGCAGATCTGCAACATCAATATTGCCGTAAATATCTTGCCCATCCATCGCCAATTTACCGGTGATAGTCACGCCTTCAATGAGGTCATTCATTCGGTTCAAACAGCGTAATAAAGTCGATTTTCCACAGCCAGAAGGGCCAATCAGCGCTGTCACTTGACGAGTTGGAATAGGCAGGTTGATTGATTTTAGCGCTTGGTTATCGCCATAAAAAAGGTCTAGGTTTTCAATATTAAATTTGTTCATTCTTGTTATCTCTCAAAATTCTGTAAATCGCGCCCAACGCTCTGCTTAATAAGAAGCGGTATTAAATCGTCTTGCGATTAGCTTCGTCACCATGTTGATCAGTAGCACAACCACAATCAGCACGGTTGCTGTGCCGTAGGCTTGATTCCACTCTTCAACCGTGAACAGCTCTGTTGTGAGCTTGTAAAGGTGAACGGTTAGGGTGCGGCCTGAATCGAGCAATGAATCAGGAATACGTGCCACCATTCCTGCGGTTAAAAACACAGGAGCCGATTCACCAATAACACGACCAATACTCAAAATAATTGACGTGAGGATGCCGGGCATTGCACTTGGCAAAATCAGACGCCAAATGGTGTATATTTTTGAGGCTCCAAGACCATAAGAACCTTCGCGATAAGTTTGAGGAACGGCCATCAACGCTTCTTCTGTGGTCCGAATGATCACAGGCAAAATCAAAATGCTGAGCGTTAGCGCACCCGACAAAATAGAGAAGCCTAAGCCTAGAATCACCACAAAGAAGGTCATGCCAAATAGACCAAAGATAATGGAGGGGATCCCCGCCAAAGATTCGGTACAAAAGCGGATCACTTTCACCAAGCGGCTACCGATTTTGGCGTATTCGGTAAGATAAATCGCCGTCATAATACCCAACGGGGCGGCCACCGAAATAGAAGCGATCACCATATAAATCGTCGATATGATCATCGGGAAGATCCCGTGTTCATTGCCAGTACGGGTGTAATCGTCAGTAACGAAATTCCAATCTACGTGTTGTAGCCCGTTAGAAAGGATGTACCAGATAATCCAAAATAGGAAGCCGACTGTTACAGCGGCCGCAATCCAAATAGATATTTTCAATACGTTATCTTTTAGCTGGCGGGCACGTTTTAGTTTTACTGTATCCATCACTATTACCTCGCTCTCTCACGGTTTAAATAGAGCAATGTGGCATTCAAGATCATGATGAATGCCAATAGCACAACGCCTGTTGCATAAAGCGCACTGGCATGAACACCACTTGCGTAAGACATTTCAATCGCAATATTGGCTGTCAGCGTGCGTGCTGAGTCTAAAATACCTTCAGGCATCGCTGGCGCGTTGCCCATCACCATAATAATGGCCATGGTTTCACCGAGCGCGCGCCCAATTCCTAAGATGACGCCGGTCATAATTCCGGAACGAGCTGCCGGTACCAGCAATTTGAAGATGGTAAAAATACTGGATGCACCTAATGCCAAAGAACCTTCTTTGTACGCATGAGGGACTGCGCGAATAGAAGTCTCGGACACGGTAATCACCGTCGGTAAGATCATGACACCAAGCACAATAATGCCCGCGAGAATGGTATTGCCCGCAGGAACTTGGAAAATGTCCTGAATCAAAGGAACAATAATCACAAGACCAAAGAAACCATAGACCACGGAAGGAATACCAGCGAGCAATTCAACGGCTGGGCGAATGATATTCGCGACACGTTTTGGTGCGACTTCGGCAATAAAGATAGCGGTGAGTACGCCCACAGGCACACCAACGATAACCGCACCAAACGTTGAAACCACAGAAGCGACAATCATAGTTGCCACACCATACAGAGCTGGCGGCAACCAATCTTGTCCAAGGACGATACCCGAGATACCCACTTCTTGAAATGCGGGAATACTTTCGCGGAAAATGAAGTAGGCAATGATGGCAAGAGACACAATGCCAATAATGGCACTGGTAAGAAACAACCCGTGGAAAATGCGCTCTTTCCAGTCCACACGCTTTTTAGCACGAAGTGCACGTTTGGAAGCTTGCGTAGAAACGTTGTTCATAAGCTTTTCACTATTTGTTGCGATGGTCATAGTATCAATCTCACTATTCGATGGAATCGACGTGGATAGAAAAGGCTCAGCCCCAACGATGGGCTAAGCAAACTTTTAAAGTTATTTCCCCAAACAACTTGAAGTGGCGGCTAAACAGCAAGTCAGTGAATTCCCATCCACATGGATAAAGCATGTGATTGGGCTGAACGAAACAACGCCGCTGCAACTTCAAGTCGAATGGGAGAGTCAATTAGTTCACTGCGATATAGTGATGTTCTGCAACGAGTTTTTGAGCTTCAGGCGTTAGCATCCAATCAAGGAACTGTTGCGTTTGAGCGGATGGTTGGCCTTTTTTGTACAGTACAAGGAAAGGACGAGCCACTTTGTATGAACCATTTTTCACGTTATCTACCGATGCATCAGTACCGTCTACCGCTAAGGCATGAACCGTGTTATCAACGGTGCCAAGAGAGATGTAACCGATGGAATAAGGGTTAGACGCAACCATAGTTTTCAAACTGCCGTTACCGTTAGCTACTTGAGCTCGTTGAGAGATAGCAGATACCGTCTTGTCTGAGATTTTTTTTGTCAGTTTCATAATCTCTTCGAATGCACCACGAGTCCCTGATGCGGTATCGCGAGTAATTGCAACGATAGGTTTGTCTTCACCACCGACATCTTTCCAATTCGTGATCTCGCCTCGGTAAACAGCAGAGACTTGTTCAGCACTCAACCCTTTTACTTTATTGCTTGGATGCACAACCACCGCTATACCATCAAGCGCGATCTTTTCTTCAACTAATGATGCTTCTTTTTCTGAGCTTTTTAGGCCACGTGAAGACATACCAATATCCGCACTGCCGTTCTTAGCGGCTTTAATACCGGCAGAAGAACCTGGGCCTTGAACCTCAATAAACACGTCCGCGTTTTTCTTCATATATGTTTCAGAGAAAACTTCCATCAATGGCGTTACGCTGCTAGAGCCAACAGCAGAAATGGTTTCTTTTGCAAAAACTGGGTTAACTGCCAATGCACCTAAAAGAGCGATTGCACCGATTACTGTCTTTTTCATCACAAATATCCTTAAGAGGCTTTATTGCCGTTGTGTATTGAACGAAACTCACTTTAGGACGCAAATATGACAGTTGTGTTTCACTTAGTTTAAAACTAGATGACACAGTAAAATATTTTAGGAAAACAGAGGAAGGGCAGCGCATTTTTGAGTGCATCGCTTAAGATCAATCTGAAAAAATTGGCAAAGTCATTAGGTGCCGCCGCGAGTCAGAAATTATCCATTGATTACCCAACCACCAGCAGAGCACCCCATTCTAAGTTCAATTTATAGGGGTGAATTTTATGAACGCTCAAATACCGGTTTCGCCAATTTTCTCAGCAGATTCGGCTTTTTCACCACCAGATAAACAGCCGTAACGGCAAGGCAGAAGCCCGCAACACCAAACCCATCCAATGATTCATCAAAAGCAAGCCATGCTTGAATGGCGGTGGTTGGCGGTACAAGATAAAACACTGAAGCCACACTTGAGGCCGCACCGTGTTCAACCATATACAACAGCAATAAAATAGAGACACATGACAGCACCACAACCAGCCATACCAGTGTCATGATAAAGGTCGGTGTCCATTGCACTTGCATGGTTTCAAAGCTCCAAGCCCAAGGTAAAAATAGGCATAACGCAGCCACATATTGCACGGTAGCGCTGCCAATCATATCCACACCTTGGCAAAATTTTTTCTGATATAAGGTGCCGAGCGTGATGCCGAGCAGAGATAACAAACACAAACTAATGGCAGGCCATTTGTGTACTTCCGATTGCCACTCAATGTTACCCATCAAGACGAGACTTATCCCAGAAAACCCAAGAGCTAACCCTAACCACTGCGCCAGATTAAAGCGCTCTGTACTCATAAAAACCAGCAGCAGCGCAGTCAAAATGGGTTGCGTCCCCACCAGCAGAGCACTTAAACCTGCTGGCATTCCCCAAGAAATCGCTTGGTAGGTTCCGCCCAAATAGCAACCATGAATCAACACGCCCGTTATACAGGAATGCCACAAATGGCGACCACGCGGAATGCGCCTTTTGAGCAATAACAGCAAACCAATAAAAAGCACCACGTTCGCCACCATGCGCAGCGTGAGCAGCGTGGCAGGTTCCGCATACATTAAGCCAAACCTTGCGCCAACGAAACCAGATGCCCATAGCACGACAAACAAGAACGGGATCATTCTTACAAACATCACAAAATTCCTAGCCACAATCGATTCTATGCTGCTACTTTATTTGGGTACAGTTATTCGCAAAAGGCACAGATTTGAATAATTTAGTGGGTACAGAATGAAAAGTAAGCTTAAAAACACGGATCCTAAATATACTGAACCTAAATATACTGAGGTAAAACGTCATCTTAAGCAGACCATCGACGATGGTTTATTCCACGCACACGATAAAATGCCTTCCATTCGCCAGCTATGCGAACAACTGTCTGTCAGCAAAAATACCGTTATTCGTGCTTATCAAGAGTTAGAAGCGATGAATGTCGTCTACTCTCAGCCTCGTTCAGGCTATCGAGTCCAAGGTGCTGTAACCCCTTTGGAGATTCCGCTGCCACAACCCAATAGCATTGACCTGCTCTCTTTATCTAAATCAATTTTGGTTCAACCCACAGTGAAACATCACATGCCCGCAGGTTCAGCGCATCCTAATACGCAAAGCGCCGCGATTCGTAGTTTGTATGCAGAAATTGGCCGCCACAGCCGCCAGCAAACGCACATTCCTAGCCACTATCAGCTACCGCCAGGTAATAGCCATTTAGTCAAACAACTGCTAAAAATATCGCAAGATTTGGGCCTACAAATCAAAGCACAAGAAATCGCCATTACGCATGGCGGTCAGCAGGCCATCAGCCTCGCATTTCGTGCATTAACCAAGCGCGAAGACATTGTGGCCGTTGAGTCACCTTGTTATTTTGGCACGCTGCTGTTGCTTGAATCATTAGGCTTAAAAGTGGTGGAGATCCCCAGCCATAGTCTCGAAGGCATCGACATCAGCGCCCTCGAACAAGCTCTATCTCAATGGCCGATTAAGGCGATTCTCGTCACGCCTAATTTTAACAACCCAACCGGTTCACAAATGCCTCTGGAAAAACGTAAACAGCTTTTGGCTGTCAGTGGTGATACACCAATTATTGAAGATGATGTGTTTGGTAGCCTGTATTTTCAAAAGCCGATACCTTGCTTGAAGATGCTGGATGGCAAAGGCCGCGTTATTTACATCAATTCGCTCTCCAAAACCTTGGATTCACGGCTGAGGATCGGTTGGATCATAGCGGGAAAGTATCAAGCACAAATAGAAAAGATATTGCTCAGCGAGAATATGGGCAGCTTGAATTTAATCCAATCAGCCGTAGCGGAATTTCTCGAAAGTGGTAAGTACCGTCAACATCTAGCCAAAATGCGCCGCACGTACCAACTGAACCAGCAGCGCTTTGCCAAATTGCTCACCACCTCGCTCAATCACTACCCGTCGCTGCAAGGGCAGTTTCAATTAAGCCGACCTGAAGGTTCATTTTTATGCTGGCTGACACTTCCGCCATTCATCGATAGTTTTGAGCTTTATCAACGTGGCCTGCAAAACAAAATCAGCCTCCTGCCGGGGCATCTTTTTGCAACGCAGGGGCAATTCCAACACTGTATCCGTTTCAGTGTAGCGAACTTTGAAGACAACATGGCATGGCAGGAAAGCATCAACAAGCTGACCGAACTGATTCATCTCGCGGCATCAGATCACAAGACGTAAGCGTACACATTTTAAAAAATTGCTGACTAACCACTTGTATTGCAACAAAGTCGGCATAAGATGAATGCCTTAGTTCAATGAAGGTTTGCTATGAATAATCAATTATCATTAAGAGCGTTAGAGCGCGGTGACTTACGCTTTATCCATGATCTCAATAACAACCGCAACATTATGTCTTACTGGTTTGAAGAGCCTTATGAATCTTTTGATGAGCTGGAAGAGCTGTACAACAAGCACATTCACGATAACGCCGAGCGTCGGTTTGTGGTTGAGAACCGAGATAAGGAACTGATCGGTCTCGTTGAATTAATTGAAATTGATTACATTCACCGCAGTGGCGAGTTTCAGATCATCATCACGCCAGAGCACCAAGGAAAAGGGTTTGCACAAACCTTGATCAACAAAGCATTAGACTACTCTTTCACCATTTTGAACCTACACAAAATCTACCTGCATGTGTCGACGGAAAACGAAAAAGCCATCCATTTATACCAAAAAGCCGGCTTTGTTGAGGAAGGGCACTTAGTTGAAGAATTCTTCATTAATGGCCAATATCGTGACGTAAAGCGCATGTACATTTTGCAAAACGCGTATCTTAATAAGCCCGCGTAACGTCATAGGAGTGAATAATGGTCACTTGCAGTCAATATGATTACATTGAGCTCGCGTGTTTGTTTCATTTGCCCGTCAAGCTCACCTTAAAAAATGGTATTACCTATTCAGGTACCGCGATGGACACTCTGCGCAATGAACACCAACAAGAGTGCATTGTGTTGAAAAATGAGCAAAGTGAACACTTAATTGAAACCAATGCCTTATTGATGATGGAGGCATTAAGCTCACATCCTCATTTTACCCTGATCAAATTTGACTGATAAAAGAGCGTGGCAGCACAAAAGCCACGCTTACTTATTAGCTTTTTTGCGTTAACTGGCAATATCGAGCTTGTTGCCTGTCACGCCATTAATGCGAAACCACCCAGCGATGCTGAAACGCTCAGCATTGGTAGGTTGTACTTCATGCGGAAAACGTTCGGATAAAAAGACCAGTAAACGCCCCGCTATCGGCGCAACCGTCGCGAGATACTGATCTTCAACATCGTAAATAACCAACTCACCTGCATCAGCACCACACCACAGATCATTCATATAAAATACCGTCGTCAGTTTGCGGCTGGCGTTACCTGTAAAGGCGTCGAGGTGTTTTTGGTAGAATGCCCCTATTTCATATTTGGCAAAATGAGCTTCGTATTCAAATAGCCCAAGAAAAAAGTGGCGGTTAACCTCTTGCCGAATTTGCTCCATACGTTGCAAATAGTCTTGCACAGGCAGGCCCATGCTGTTTTCAATCCACTGGATTTTATCGTTGCGTATTTCAACCTCTAATTGCAAGGCATCGTGCCTGCCAATTCGCGCCACTTGTAACTGCGGTGGCGTACATGCTCGTAGGTTTTTGGTTTGCTCTGGTGTTAAAAAGTCATCCCATATGTACCAACCTTGATCGGCAATTGCGTCCATCAATTTATCTAACGACATTTTCACACTACATATAACAAAAGTGCTGTGGTTATATCGATAGCAAGCCATAACAACAAATCGGTGTTTCGATGCTTAAGACAAGGCGAATTTGTGGAGGCGGAGAAGCTGGCAAGAAAAGACTAGAAACAAACACCGTGGTTGTTAAACAACCTATCGTTGAATACCCTCCTACATAACAAAGGGCACTGACTCGTGCCCCTTTAAATTTAATCAATAAAGATGATTAATCCAGTCTTAACGTTACACCACTGTAGTTACTATAGCCTTTGAGCATCACATGGTAGGTGGTTCCTGGTGTTGCAGAAATTGTGCACTGTTCATTGTTGCCCGATTTGTAAGGGCGACAATCCCACGAAGAAGTGGTTGGTTTGCTGCCGGCTTTGACATACAAATCAGCATCACCTGAGCCCAAACTGATCGAAACTTTAGCGCTGGTTGAGCTTGCGACCGTAAAGGTATAGAAGGCTTCCGAGCTTCGCGTACCTTGTAACCCTATTACTGGTTTGCCTTTTTCTAGCACATTCTCCGTTGGAGGCACTACGCCACAGCTAGCATTTACGCCCACTTGGTTAAAGGCATCAACCACATCCGCTTTGTTATAACCTAAGTCTTGTGCCGCTTTTACGACGCCACATCCACCTTGGTCAAAGGTACTGTTTGCTGTCCAATATAACTGGTTAGCGACGGTGAACACTTCAAAACCTTTACGAACCGACCAATTGGCTTTGTTGGCTAGCAAATAATACGCGCGATTAAATACACCACTTGAATAGTGAACATTTAATCCATTGTAGTATTGAGAAGCGTGATCGATAGAACGGCCATCTTTTGACGGTTGATCAAAATAACGTAAGCCACCGGAAGATTTGAAAATGTCGCTCCCGACCACCCAGTCAACGCTGCCTTTCATATAAAATTCAGCTGCTTCCCCAGCAATATCAGAGAACGCTTCATTGATACCACCAGACATATTTTGATAAACAAGCCCTGAGTTCTGCTCGGTAAAGCCGTGGCTCACTTCATGCGCGCTGACGTTGATATCCACTAATGGATAAAATGTATTTTGGCCATCACCAAAGGTCATGGACGATCCGTTCCAGAAGGCGTTTTCATAGTTGCTGTCATAATGCACACGCATAGTTAGCTGGAAGGTTAATGGAGTGGTGTTCATCCAATCTTTGTACATATCGAACACCACTTTACCAAAGTAGTGTGCATCATTAAGCGGTGAATAAGCGCCATTAATCGCTTTGTAATCGTTGTAATTACTCGCGTCGGTACATGAATAGCTGAACGTTGAACCACCCGATGTCGCATGCTTCATATCCACGGTTTTTACAGCGCTATTCACCATGCTACAGGTGTTGCCTACTTTATTTATCACTAACCCTGGGAAATCTGTTCCGTACTGATAAAAACCTGTCTTCTGATTTCCACCAGGTCCAGTACCCGTCGCCTCTGCATGGTTTAACCCTTCCCAAGTTTGTAATACGTCACCAGAATTCGCATCAATAAAGAAAAATGGCCGTGCAGGCTCATTGGTTGCAACAAAGAAGTCGACTAAATAAACCATTTGAGCCATTTGGTTTTCGTCCAAACGCACCATCAATTGAGCACGCTCGTTTTCTGTAACAAGATCCGCACTCGTTAGTGATGGGTTTTGTTGTTGGTAATGCGTAAGTGCAATACTAACCGCTTGCTTTTGTTCAACTTGTGGTGAAGTACTTACCACATCAGAATCAATTTGCTGCGCCATCATGCCGTAAACTTGGCCGATACCTTTCTCAGTTTGCGTTGCTACGACTGACGTATTAAAGACCGGTAAACCATGATACATCTGCTGGTAACGGACTTTGACTTTACCATTAGGTAGAGTGACGCTTTTTACCACCTGAAAGCCATTTTGTGTTGGCACAATACTGCGAGCCTGCATGGATAAAGCTTGTTCTAGTAGACTTGGATCATCAACCTGCACCATTTTCGCGGCTGATACTGGTAGTGCTGCGCTGATAGAGGCTGCGAGGAATAGCCACTTCATTTGACGTTGTACTTTTTTCATTTCTCAATCCTAGAGAGTTATTATTAGCATCCGCTGACGACTTACATCCAATCAACCACCAGCGACGTGACTGCGAATGATTCGCTCATTGAAAATGGATCAAGAAAACCAACCTCGCCAGTAGCACGGAAAAATAGTGTAAAACGAGCGTCAAATAAAATGGTCACAAAAAAGACAATAGCCAAAATAACTCGAAGAATTCTTATAATAATTAAATTTAATATCAACAAGATAAACATAAATGATAATTATATGTACATTTAATAGTGCACATAACTATCAATATAATTTTTGCTTGAAATTGAAAAAGGCAGCGCTCGCTGCCTTCTATTAATCACCTTGCTACCACTAAAACTTATAACCAGCGCCTATCATAAATACCCAAGGATCAATGGTCACATCGGTTTTTTGCTCAATGCCGCCAAACTTATAAGTCGCTTCAGTTTCAATATCGGCATACCAAACTGACGCATTCAAAAACCACTGTTCGTTGAGCATATAATCAAAACCAGCATTGGCCGCTAAACCCCAAGAATCTTTGAGTTTGAGATCCGTTAAGGTTGCACCACTTCCCGTACTGTTAAAACCTTCATCGAAGAACATGGTGTAGTTAATGCCCGCTCCAACATAAGGACGGAATTTCGATGACGCTTCACCAAAGTAGTATTGCAACATAAAAGTTGGCGGTAGATGTTTTGTTTCAGCAATGTCACCTAAGTTCAAAAGATTGGTTGAAATAGTATGGCTAAAAGGTGTAGCCGCTAACACTTCAAAGCTAATATTGTCGGTGATCATATAGCCTATTGTTAAGCCAAGCTGAACGTTTGAGTCCACAGCAAGCTCTTCATTTGAGCCTAAAATACCATCGCTGCTATCATTGGGCACCACAGCGGCAAGACCGGCACGCACAAGAAAGTCACCTTCTTTGTGGGCAAAAACATTCGTAGAAACAAGAGCAGAAAGCACGGCAAGGCCGCAAAGTGTTTTTTTCATTGTGATTTCCTTTTTGTAGGGCGAGGTAATAGTTTTTATTTGCGCGCACAGTAGCACATAAAAACCACACTTTTTTGATGGAAATCAATTTGTAAAATTTATCGCCGATCAGCTTACAACTCTGCAACCTTGATCACTTTTCTAGGCATAAAAACACACAGTCATGTAATGCGTTTTTTATGTGCATCACACCTAGCCTAACGTTGAAATGGCTTTATTATTTATGGTTAAAAACTGACAATATTGGTAAGAAATAGTAATAGCGTTTTATTGTCAGAAAATATCATCATAATTTATCACGCACCTAACAGAGCTTGACGGACTCCTCACACCACAATTGTTAATATGAACTCCTCAGATCAACCCTTTCTGCTTTTCTAAAAACAAAGGACAACTCAATGAAACGATTTCTTTTACCTCTATTTGGTTTGCTCGCGTTAGCGGGGTGTGATCAACAAACGCAAACAGAAAGTGCTAAGGCTCTAGAGCCCACCGTGATGGTGACGGAAACAGATGCCGTACCGTCACCCATCTGTGCAAGCGAGTTGATGCCGGGAGGTTGGCAAGCGACAGAAATTACCGACGAAGCTAAAGAAGCGTTGAAGAGCGCTTTAGCACAAATGGAGAGCAATGCACAATTAAAAGACATTATCGATGTCCGTTCACAAGTGGTTAACGGGGTGAATTATGCCATTGAGTTTGAAATGGCGGATGGCAGCATTTGGAATGCGATAATCTATCGCAGTTTAGAAGGTGATTACTCGTTAACCCAACCAGCAAAACAAGGCAAATTGTGTGAATAACCCCATCTCATAAACCATTATTAAACCAGAGTTAGAGAGTAAAAAGAGGCCATGGCCTCTTTTTACTACTCGATACTATAGCTATTTAATACTATCGCCATACACCCCATTCACCCGTAGTTCCGGGCTCTTCATTTTTTGTCCACCACTGCGCGGTCCAAGTTTGCTGCTTGTGCATAACGACATCACCGGACGTATAAATTTTAGTCGCATTCCAAGCATTATCTGGGACAGGTGGCTGTGGCGTTTCCTCTTTTAGCAAAGAAAGCTGATAACTGTAAGTCGCGTTTGGAGCAAACACACGGTTAGCATACACATTCTGGCTATCGTACATATAGTGATTCATTTCTTGGTGCCAAATACCAATAAACCACTCCCCTTTTTTTACTTGGTTAAACTGACCTGCCATTTCCGCTGGCCACGTTGCTGTATTATTGGCTGAAATCGCTAAGCTGATATCGGTCGTTTCATTGCCATTGGCATCGAAGGTACGCAAACGAACCGTATCGCCAGATTCAACAGGACCAAAACCTTGTGAAAGATAACCACCAAGATCGCTGAGATTCTGAGCAGGTTCTGATGAGTCTGTCGGATCCGTTGGATTTGATCCACCACCGCTAAAACTAATATCACTGCAGTTATAAAAACCTTCGCCCGCGGCATCAATACGTTGCCAGCGAGTATAAAGCACAGCATCACCACTTCTATCGGCGGGCAGGGTAATCTTTATGCGATATTTTTTATCCGTCCCCACGGTGATATTACCTTTGGTATCAATAAGATCTAGATCATCCCAAGTTAATGGGGCCTCACCGGTATAAGTCGGTTTAGAGAGATAAAACTCCCAATAAGAGGGGTTATGTGGCGCGGTAGCATTAAAGACTAATTCGATTTGTTGATTAGCGTCTAAATTCACGGCCGTTTTTTGCCAATGAGGTGAAGCAACATCTAACCCTGCTTTCGCGTTGCTGCCTGCGGAGCACAACAAGCCGTCGCGAACAACAGCTTGAACATGAGCCATGTCACGATAATTTGCCACATTGGCCGCCACTTCATTGCGTTGTACAAAAGGATAAGCTCCGGACTGATCAAAAGCCGCTTGGCATGCTGCATTAGGGATCGTATTACTCCAGAAACCACCATCTAGGTAACAGGTATTTTGCCGCGCGCTCGGAAATTCAACCCAACCATGAGCTTGTGCATGAGCAGAAAGCAATCCGCTCAATGAAAGCAAACCCAATACACTGACTTTATTAAAATTATTCATCATTCTTCCTTTTTGTATTATTAGCATCAATGCCACAGAACGACACTCTGTAACACATGAATTGCCAATCAAAGCTAGCAAGAATTATCAATAGACAGTGTCAAATCTGGGTAGGAATACTGGACTATTTGCTTATTTTGCCACTCTCTTTCCAATCAAAAAGGATATGAATCATTGAACTCACAGTGAGTTTCGAGTGACTTCATGGTTTAACAATTTTTGCCAACTTTCCTTATCTGCGATTTAATTGACGACAAAACAACCAAAAACAAACATCTTGCGAACAAAAGTGAAAACGATTACATCTCAATTTAATGGCACTAACCATGAAAAAATGAAAACTAATCATTTGTTTTTATGCACAAATTAATTCCCTTGTAACATTTGTCACAGAAATACATTCAGTTGCACACGACAATGCCGTTCTCTTTCGAATGAAACATTTTTTATCGTTCGAGCTTTAGAACCATCGCACTACATTAATGAGGTCAACTATGTTTGGTATCTTTAAACCCCAAGCGCATATCGAGAGGCTCGCTACTGAGCGGCTCGATAGCACTTATAGCCGCTTGCGCTGGCAGTTATTCATCAGTATTTTCTTCGGCTACGCAGGCTACTACCTTGTTCGTAAGAACTTTAGTTTGGCGATGCCTTATTTGATTGACCAAGGTTTTAGCCGCGGTGATCTCGGGGTAGCTCTTGCCGCCGTATCGATTGCTTATGGCTTATCTAAATTTTTAATGGGGAGCGTTTCTGACCGCTCTAACCCACGCTACTTCTTAAGTGCAGGTCTTTTAATGTCTGCGTTAGTGATGTTCTGTTTCGGTTTTATGCCGTGGGCAACAGGCAGCATTACTGCGATGTTTATTTTGCTGTTCTTAAACGGTTGGTTCCAAGGTATGGGCTGGCCTGCTTGTGGCCGTACCATGGTTCACTGGTGGTCACGTAAAGAACGTGGGGAAATTGTTTCTGTATGGAACGTAGCCCACAACGTCGGCGGTGGCTTAATTGGTCCCCTTTTCTTATTTGGTCTTTGGGCATTTAACGATGACTGGCGCGCCGCATTTTACGTTCCTGCCTTTTTTGCGACCTTAGTTGCCATTTTCATTTGGATGACACTGCGCGATACGCCGCAATCTTGTGGTTTACCACCGATTGAAGAGTATAAAGATGACTACCCAGACGACTATGATAAATCCCATGAGAATGAGATGACCGCGAAGGAAATCTTCTTTAAGTACGTTTTCTCTAACAAATTGCTGTGGTCTATCGCTATTGCCAACGCTTTTGTGTATCTCATTCGTTATGGCGTATTGGACTGGGCTCCTGTTTATTTGAAAGAAGCCAAAGAGTTCACCGTTGATAAATCTTCTTGGGCGTACTTCTTGTATGAGTGGGCAGGTATTCCGGGAACGCTATTGTGTGGTTGGATATCCGACAAAGTATTCAAAGGCCGTCGTGCACCTGCGGGCATCTTATTCATGGTTCTCGTTACTTTTGCGGTACTCATTTACTGGTTTAACCCTGCTGGTAACCCAGGTATCGACATGGCGGCTCTTGTTGCGATTGGTTTCTTAATTTATGGCCCAGTAATGTTGATTGGTTTATACGCACTGGAACTGGCTCCGAAAAAAGCAGCAGGTACCGCAGCAGGTTTAACAGGTTTGTTTGGTTATCTCGGCGGCGCAGTAGCGGCAAATGCGGTATTGGGTTACACCGTTGACCACTTTGGTTGGGATGGCGGCTTTATGATCCTAGTCGCTTCGTGCGGTATTTCTATCCTTTGTCTGCTGTATGCCTACATTGGCGAGCGTGCTCACCATAAAGAAAAAGACAGAATTGCGGAAGAAAAAGCGTCAACACAATCATAAATCTGACACCTAAATGTGTTGAATTTGCGTTACGCACTGTTCACTTTGAATCAAAACTCTCCCCCTGCAACGTCAGGGGGAATTTTTAAGGATAACAATATGAAACTGACACTACTCGCACTTTCCATGGCTACTTTAGCCAGCTCGGCGTGGGTTCAAGCAGAACCATTGGTGATAGCGCATCGCGGCGCTTCCGGTTATCTGCCTGAACATACCCTTGAAGCCAAAGCGCTTGCTTACGGCATGAAGCCTGATTTTATTGAACAAGATGTCGTGATGACCAAGGATGACCAATTGGTGGTTCTACACGATCACTACCTTGACCGCGTCACTGACGTTGCAGAGCGTTTCCCTGACCGCGCACGTGGTGATGGCCGCTATTACGCCATCGATTTTACGCTGGCAGAGATCAAAAGCCTGCGCGTAACTGAAGGTTTTAATATCGATGACAAAGGCAATAAAACCGCTGGTTTCCCCAACCGTTTCCCTCTTTGGAAATCAGACTTCACCGTCCCAACCTTAGCGGAAGAGATCGAGCTGATCCAAGGGCTGAATAAAACACTCGGTTACGATATTGGTATTTATCCAGAAATCAAAGCGCCTTGGTTCCACCGCCATGAAGGGAAAGACATCAGTAAAGCGGTACTGAAAATGCTGAAGGAATATGGTTACGACAGTCAAGAGTCGAACGTTTATCTGCAATGTTTTGATCCTATCGAGCTAAAACGCATTAATGATGAACTGCTTCCAGCAATGAACATGGACCTCAAACTGGTTCAATTGATGGCCTACACCGATTGGAATGAGACCATGATCTATGATGGCGACCAAGCACAGCCATACAGCTATGATTGGATGTTCGAAGCAAACGGCATGAAGCAAGTCGCTACCTACGCCGATGGAATTGGCCCGTGGAAACCTATGTTGGTTGACGACGCTTCAACCAAAGAAAACATCATCATCAAGCCATTGATGAAAGCCGCTAAAACCGCCGGATTAGTCGTTCACCCTTATACCTTCCGCGCAGAACCCAATCGTATTGCACCTTATGCCGACAGCTTTGATGGGATGCTCGATGTGTTCTACAACACTGTCAAAGTGGATGGTTTATTTACGGACTATCCCGATAAAGCAGTGGAGTTTTTGCATTCAACTCGCTAAGTAAGCGTGATTAACCTTACCACTTTGGCACGCTTCATCCCCAGTATCATCATGCTGGGGATGTTATTTTTGGTGACTTAATGCCTTTACCACCTTAAGCACATGCTTATTTAAGTTACTGGCTTCCCAAAGCACCGCAATTTGGCTGTTAAAAGGCATCTCCTCGATGGGAGTGATCACGGCAGAATCATCGATATGTTCAGCCAGTGATTGGGGTACAACAGCTACGCCAAATCCCGCTTGAGCCATTGCAACCATAGACCTCAACTGTGGAGCCGAAAAACGTTGATCGACACGGATGCCCACATCGTCAAACAGCGCTTTCATACCATCATGCAATGCTGGCCCCGTTTCACGAGGAAACAACAAAACGTGCTCATTTTTTAACTGAACTAAAGTAAGGCGATCTTTTCCAGCCAATGGATGCCCTAAAGGGATCACCGCGACAAAAGGCTCTTCAAATAAAACCACCCGCTGTAAAGACTCACTGGCATAACAAGGTAAACGCACCAATGCTATATCCAACTGCTTAGCTTTCAACTGCTCAACCAACTCTGGCATCGCTTGCTCAACCGCAGTGAGATTCACGTTTGAAAAACTGTCCCTTATCTCCCGCACTCGGGATAATATTTGGGTATTCATCGCAACCGAAGTCGCAAAGCCCATCCGCACTTCATTTTTTTCTCCACGCGCCAGCTGTTTTACTTTCGCCTTCGCTCGATCCACATCATTTAAGATGGTGACCGCATCGACATAAAACATTTGCCCAGCCTCGGTCAGCTCTACCCCACGTGGTAAACGCTTGAATAACAGCGTATCGAGCTCATGCTCCAATTTCTTTATCTGCTGACTCAACGGTGGTTGAGCAATACCTAACACTTCAGCCGCTCGTGTGAAATGGCGAGTTTGTGCCACCGCCACAAAATACTTGAGATAGCGAAACTCCATATCTTTTCCATATAGAAATAAATCTTATTTATATTGGATTTAGCCACGTGGAGAAGTCAATCTAAATATACACTTTATTGCATAAATGGTTATTCTCATGCGTGGATTCTACACTCCTCTTTGTGCTTGTTCTCTCGATGTAGCGAAAGAGTTTGCTGAATATCATCATGTAACGGGGGATGGAGAGATTTACCAAACTTCGTTGATGAGTGCGTTGATTGCTGGCGTTTATGAAGGCGCAACAACGGTTGAACAACTGCTGCAACATGGCGATTTTGGCTTGGGCACATTCAATCAATTAGACGGTGAACTGATCGCGTTTGATAAAGAGGTTTTCCAATTAAAAGCCGATGGTTCGGCTAACCCCGCACACTTAGCGCAGCAAACTCCCTTCGCCGTCATGACTTTTTTCACTCCTGATGTCGAAGTTCCTATCACCTCTAAAATGTCTCGTACTGACGTTCATCATCTGATTGATGATCTAGTACCCAGTGACAATATTTTCTGCGCAGTACGCATTGACGGTTTATATCAGTTTGTCAGAACGCGTACCGTGCCGCGTCAAACTCGCCCATTTCGCCCAATGTTGGATGTTGTAAAAGAGCAGCCCACATTTAATTTCACCTTCAAACAAGGCGTTATCGCCGGTTTTAGAAGCCCGCAGTACACCACAGGTATTAACGTTCCGGGGTATCACGAACATTTCATTACCGAAGATAGAAAAGGCGGTGGCCACATACAGGACTACTCTATTTCGTCGGGCTTTTTACAAATTGGCAAAGTATCGCGTTTGGTAATTGATACCCCGACTTCGCTAGATTTCCTTAAAGCCAACCTAGCTCCCAATGACATCCGAACCGCGATTGAAAAAGCGGAAAAATAGCGCTGAACAGGAGAAAAAGAATTGAATTGAAAAAAGCCGCCAGATAGCACCACCACTTCGTCAAGAAGTGTCAACGTCAGTCAACAATAAGGGTATAAAAATGAATACAAAACCTACCAATAGAAATGGCGCTCAATTAATCGCTCAACAGCTGGAATCTTTGGGTATCCGCTATATTTTTGGCATTCCGGGGGCCAAAATTGATCGGTTATTTGACGCCATTGAAGACACCAATATTCAAATGATCCCAGTGCGTCACGAAGCCAATGCGGCCTTTATGGCCGGCGTCATCGGCCGTTTAACCGGCAAAGCCGGAGTCACCATGGTGACCTCAGGCCCGGGCTGTGGCAACTTGGTTTCAGGGGTTGCCACTGCCAATTCAGAAGGTGACCCGCTTGTCGCTATCGGCGGCGCGGTCAAACGAGCAGATCAACAAAAGCAAACGCACCAGAGTATGGATACCGTCAGTATTTTCCGCTCTATCACAAAATCCAGTGCAGAAATTCAACATGTTGATGCCGCCAGCGAAGTGATGGCAAATGCCTTTCGCACGGCAGAATCAGGCCGGCCAGGGGCGTGTTTCGTTAGCATTCCCCAAGATGTGTTATCCGACCACACTCTCACCGATATTATTGTTCCATCACGTAATGTTCATTCAAGCCAAGCCAACCCAGAAGCGATCGAAGAAGCCATTACCCGAATCGAGCGGTCACAGCGCTGCGTCGTCTTACTCGGCTTACACGCCAGTCGCGCTGAAAATGCTCAAGCCATCAGCCGTTTTTTGCGCACCACTCAACTGCCTGTAGTCGGAACCTATCAAGCCGCTGGGGCAGTTGATATTAACTATTATCACCATTTCGCTGGCCGCGTAGGTTTATTTAACAATCAGCCCGGAGATGTATTGCTGCAAGATGCTGACCTGATTGTCACTATTGGTTTTAACCCTATCGAGTACGACCCAGAGCTTTGGAACGCAAAACAGTCCCCAATCATCCACTTAGACATTGAACCAGCAGAGTATCAGCTCAATTACCAACCTTGTGTGGAAATTGTCGGCAATATCGTTCAATCACTGGATGATATGATCGATTGTGTCACCAATTTCGCACGCCTCTCTCCCAAAGCCTTATCGATTTTAGAGGAAGTGGCGCAACAGCGGCAGATAATAAAATCCTACCCTACTCGTCAATCTCAGCATGGGTTTCATCCATTAACCTTAATCAAAGCGATGCAATCCATTATTACCCCAGACACCACTTTGTGTCTGGATATGGGCAGCTTCCATATCTGGATTGCGCGCTATTTAAGCTGTTTTCGCGCCCGTCAAATGCTAATTTCAAATGGTCAGCAAACTATGGGCGTTGCCCTACCTTGGGCGATTGGTGCAAACCTGCTTAAACCCAGTACCAAAGTGGTCTCTGTTTCTGGTGATGGCGGCTTCATGCAATCAAGCATGGAGTTAGAAACGGCCGTCCGCCTAAAATGCAACATTGTACATATCATCTGGGTCGATAACGCCTACAACATGGTCGAGATACAAGAGATGAAAAAGTATCAACGCCCGTCCGGAATAAAATTTGGCCCGATAGACTTTAAAGCGTATGCCGAATCATTTGGCGCGCAAGGCTTTGCCGTGACCGAACGTCATCAACTGATGCCTATGCTGCATCAAGCCATGGAAACTCAAGGACCTGCTGTCATCGCTATCCCCGTTGATTACAGCGACAACTACAAGTTGATGCTACCCAGAACACAAGAAAATCGAGATCCAATTTTTGAGCATATCGAAGGAGAAACAATATGAATGGTTTAACCCATAAAGTCGCTTTAGTCACAGGTGCCGCAAACGGCATCGGCTTTGCGATAGCACAGCGTTTATATGATGAAGGGGCCAATGTAGTACTGGCCGACTGGAATGAAGAGCAGCTCGCCACCGCCATCGAAGCTTTTGACTCAACACGCGTCGCGGCACAAGTGATTGACGTCTCCGATCCTAAAAAAGTAAAAGCCATGATCGATAACGCCGTATCACGCTTCGGTAAACTCGACATTTTAGTCAACAATGCGGGCATCCACATCCCCGGCTCCGTCTTAGAAAGCAGCGTTGAAGATTGGAAGAAAATATCAGCGGTGAATATTGATGGCGTCGTGTATTGCTCTAAATTTGCCTTACCTGAACTGCTAAAAACGCAGGGGACCATAGTCAACACCGCTTCAGTCTCTGGCTTAGGTGGCGACTGGGGTGCCGCATTTTACTGCGCAAGTAAAGGCGCGGTAGTCAACCTCACTCGCGCCATGGCGTTAGACCACGGTGCCGCTGGCGTGCGAATTAACGCCGTGTGCCCAAGCTTAGTTAAAACCAATATGACCAATGGTTGGTCGCAAGAGATTAGAGATAAATTTAACGAGCGCATCGCACTAGGACGCGCCGCAGAACCGAGCGAAATTGCCGCCGCAGTGGCCTTTTTAGCCAGTGACGATGCATCATTTATCAATGGTGTCAATTTACCCGTCGATGGTGGCGCTACCGCTTCCGACGGCCAACCTAAAATCGTTTAACCACGAAAACTCAGCCAGTACCTAAACCATTTTCCGTGCTGGCTGACATTTTAAAACCACATAATTCAAAACAAGCCCCATAAACCTTTCAGCCCTAAACGGCCTCTTTTTTCACAATTAGTACAACTCCCACAAACTTGGTTTCTCGATATTTATTGCAAGATCGCGTAGACACGTTTAGGAAAAAGTATTTTACACATCCCGTCAGAACATTTTTTAACAACACTATTTTAGCAAACTGCACCCATTATTATAAATGGCATACTCCAAACGCTCACGAAACTAATTCCCTCCCCTTTTTAGGGGGATTGCACTAAACCCTTAATACCAGATTAGGAAAAGTATCTTGAAGTCTTAAAGGTTAATTATTTGGGCTACAAACGATTAACAAGTGATGACTATAGGTATTGCCCCTATACGCATTGTACGAAGGAAATAAATCTAGAAAGCCAGACTGTAAAACAGAGTCGGGCTTTCTAGATATAGCGCGCCTTACATCGTAATCTAACCCTCGAAAATCATACTCCCTTCAATAAATCATTCAGATCTTTGGATATATAAGCGAGATATTACAAAATCCCCAGAGGATTGAACTTTTGTAGTTTCTTTTCGAATATACTCAGAGTAAAGACAGGTCACATTAGGATAATTAAAACTACATAATATCGCAGTCAAAATGTGTGGTTTTGGCCCAAATGGAATGATTGATACGTTATACTCAGACCGAAGGGGTGAGAGCATTTGTGACATATTATCATAACATGTAGCAATACTATTTATAGGAAGCTTTATGAGTTTGTCTTCACCACCAAGATAATGAGAAATAAAGTCTTTATTTTTTTCTAGACAGGTATTTTCATAATCATAGCTAGCAGCTGGTGCTGCCATAATACCAAAACACTTGTTTGGGTTTAAAAGATTATATAATCGTTGTGGACCATATCTATCGAAACCCAACATAAATATTGCTGCATTATGCCTTTTTGTCAATGAGATACCTTCACACCCAGGAATAACACGCAATTCACCAAGCTCCACATTCAGATCTAAATTCTTATACACCGCTGTCGCATATGTTAAATCAACTGTAACTTTCACCTCACAGAAATTAACTAGGTAGTTTAAAACGGCAGCATACCAAGCTCGAGACATAGAAGTGTAATCAATTAATATCTTTATCTCTTTACGGTGTAAAGAACCAATTATCTCACTTAGCTTTTTTTGTATGCTAGAAATTTCTCTTTGTGAAATTTCTAGCAGCTGGAAATTACTCCAGTTTTCAGCAAAGTAATTTAAGCTATCCACTCGGACAGAGTCTTCTTTGTGTTGATCAAAAGCTAAAACAATTACATTTTCGATATTATCATTGTTTAATCGCGTGGCTACATCAATACAACGTTCTTCATATCCACAGGAAAATAACGCAATATCATATTTTGACTGACTCAGTTCACCAATTGACAAGTCATCTACATGTAAATTATTCATCATTACCTTCCAAGTCTAAACTATATTGTCCATCATCATTTTTTTTATTCAAGGCTTTAAATCTGCTATAAGAATGATTATTCAATATTACAGACAAGTTGATGGAATTCCCTTTTCTTGGCATTAAGTAGAAATGAGGTGATAAACAAAAAGCTAATGCAAACCTGCCTTTTCTATTTGGCATTTTATTATCATTATCCAACCCTCTAAAGTCAGGATAAATCAAACCTAAATCGACAGCTTTTTCTATATATTTCCATATTTCATCATCCTCAAGGTTGAATGAAAATGAGCTATATGTATCAGTATTTATCTTGTCCGTATGTAGTTTATCTTTTAAGAATCTACCAATTGTTGTAAACAAATCGAAAGCTTTCTTACCATCTATTTCTAGATTTAGACCCTCTAGCTCTGAGTATGAAAACTCTTTAAGTTTAGCTCCTTGTTCCTTGTCTGATAGAGGCTTAAGTTCAGTGCAAGACTCAATATTCTTTGAAAAAAGAAAATTAAATAACCGTAATAGTCGACGCGGATTTCCGTCAGCACATCTTACTACTAGCGAATATCCAGAAAATATAAATGGTGAAGCGTTACCTTTATAGCGTTGAAAAGAATCCTTTAAGATTAGAGTTCCTCTCAATTTCCTTGACACTGAGCTTTCGAAGAGAGCGTAGTCTTCTTCCAATAACCTTTCCGCTCTTTTTATAGTGTTGGGTTCGCAATACTCTCTCACTTTTTCCATCAATTGCTCATCAGGGAGTGCATCTTTAGGAGAATCAATTAAAATTGAACTCCCCAATAAAGACTTTAGAGTAATATCTTTGTTTATAATTGATGAACTTTCTATTCTTTTTCTGAAGAGTTTCTCTGCGAAATTTTCAAAGAAACTTTGAGAACTATTCTTTGAACTACCATGAAGACCTTGCTTATCAATATTTAAATAATCAAAGTCGTGTCCCATGTTTAATGGAGTGCCTGTATCTGTTTCCAAAGTGTAGTGTCTGTAGGGCATGGTTGTTATTTTGAACACTATTTCGTTATATGACCTCATATGTGTGTTCAATATTCTATGGTGCTCTTTTGTTAAGAATTCAGCTTCATCAATACAAACACAGAATGTAGATGCGTCAGAGAGTCCAATTTCTTTTTTAACCGTTGATAGCGCCATCGTTAGAGGCTTAAACAAATCAGTATTGAAATTAACACCTACGATTAAATCTTCACTACTTAACTCTAGCCCTAGTTTTATTTTATTAAAAATAATGTTCTTTTTATATTCGACAATTTCTAACTCGTCATAGATATCTGTAATAGTACTTAATTTCTTGGATAACCATAGCTCTGATATCTTGTTGCATATGGCTTTTTCTTTAATAATTCTATCTATTTCGTCATCAATATATGAGTAGAGACAACTTCTTATCGTATCTAGAAATCTCGCACATGAAGATAAGTTTAAACTCCATTTAAATAACTGATTATTATCATCAATATCTCCAATTGAGTTTACCCACTCAACTTTCAATGGGATATAAGTCGCAATAAATGAGCGTTCATCTATTATTTGCTTTGCTTTATCATCATTCAACTTAGTAAGACATTCATGAGAAAGCATCTTGATCAGAGCTGTTTTACCTGATCCTCTAGAACCCAATATTATGTGATTCTTATTAGATATCAGGGATTCGAATGCAGGAGTCCAAACAAATTCTTCGGCAAGTTGATCAGATGTGAAGTATCTAGCATTAGAGTGTTCAAATATATTATTAAATCCAAATAAATTATGCATATTAGTTTCCCTTCAGCAAAATGAACAATTCATCTTGTCCCGGAGTTTTAAATATTGTAAACCCTATTTCACTCGATAAATCTACAATAGTCTTTTCAAGTAGTTTTCTTGACGTATAGATAATGTCAACGCAATGGTTGGAAAGTTCACTCCACTTTACGTGCGTCTGAGTCTCAAAAAAACACTCAATAGATTCTTTTAGCTGCTTTTTTAGCTCAAAAGGTGGCATGCGATTACCAAAATACTCTTTGTGGGGTATGCCGTTGATGGACTCATCTTTTGTCCAACCATGTCCGGTGTTGTGTGACCAGCTCACGACCTTTCCTAAAGGTGTTTTGTTTACATCACAAACTTTATCGATTTCAATTTGATGAATTGTGTTTGGTACTCCTTGGAACCATCTATCATCCAAACGCGCTGAAAAACTGCCAGCACAAAGTATATTTATAGGATGCTGATAATCGTCTGAGTACTGAGCAAGCCTGGGTATATGTTTGTGTCCATGAACAATAAAATTAACGTTATGCTTAGAAGCTATCTCCATCAAAATTGCTGCATTTTGTAAGATGCTATGGTCAGCTCTGTCAAATGGTAAATCAGGCTGCTGAATTGGATGGTGATGAACGACTAGAAGACTAATCTTATCGCTATTTGCAATCTGTAGTTCTTGGAGTTTTGCATCCAGTGCAACCAAGTCCTGCCTGCGAATCACCCCATGATGAGGTTTTTTGTCATAATGGTCGAAAACAGAACTGTTCACGCCAATAATATTTAAATTCTCATCACTCCAAATTGCAAAATATGGCTCGTTGTAATAGCAGCCTGAATGAGCTCGAGCTAAACATTGTTTAAAAAAGTCGTTGAAGCGCAAGTTGTTATATTTGCGCTCAATGGTCATGTTCATGTTTTCTCTTGCAATCATTGATAGTTCTTCTTCATCCCAGTTACCGTCGTGATTCCCTGGGACGAAAAAGATGTTTGATTGTCTAACGCCAACAATTGTTGCGATTTCTTTCAAGCGCGTAGATGCCAGTTCAAACTCTTCTTTAGTTGCTCTATTGGTGATATCACCTGCGATAACAATATAGTCTGCTTGTATGTTCTCTTGTTCAGCAAGCTGCCTCAATTCATTTAGAAACTGATTTTTTACGGCGTTGGGAGAACTCCCTACTGCAAACTCATTTGAAACAGCCGCATCTCCAACATGTAAATCACTAATGATTATTATTTTCATATATACCAGACACTTACAGACTTAACAAAACAGTTGCATGATAGCATAGTTGCGTAATATGTAAGATAAACAATTAGGAATTTTAGGCTGTTATCAATGATTGTTTTGGATGTGATAATGTTTGGCAGCTAGTTAGTGTGAGGGGTATTAGATTACTAAACATTGCGTAATTTTCACTACTCACCTTTTCAGATTACTTTACTTGTAAGTTAAGTGAGCGTTAACAATATATATTAGGTTTTTTGCTCTAAGCGTTTTTGGGGCAAAAGTGTTTTAGTAAGCCATACCAATCATAATAAATAGCACACTCCCAACGCTCACTAAACTAATTCCCTCCCCTTCAAGGGGAGGGTTAGGGTCTGTCTCTTATACACAAATCCCCAAGCCTCTGCTTGGGGATTTTTTTGAACTAATTTTATGTTTCATGATCTGATCATCTAAGCAATAACAAGGATGATTAGAATGACTTATATAGAACCAACCCTCTGGGCACAAAAGCAATTTGGTCAAGCTCACCTCAATGACCCAAGACGTACTCAAAGACTCGTTGCCCTAGCTGCCTCTCTGGCCGAGCAACCTGGCGTACCGGTCTCGAAACTCATCATCTCCCCTGCAGATATGGAAGGGGC